>JBMDXW010000328.1:0-11786 GCA_048594965.1 Chryseobacterium sp. | reverse complement strand
TTTATATTCAATCCGCATATCCTCCTGCTTTTTTTCGTCTCTCGAAAAAATTCTGATTTCCTTAAGTTTAGAATTGAGGAATCCTTTTAACATGGCATTTCCAAATGATCCTGTCCCCCCAGTAATCAATAATATTTTATTTTCTAGCATATTTAATCTTTTCTAATAATTTGGCGATTGCATATTATAATATCTTTATTTATGATTCTAATCTAAATAATATTTAGTAAAGTTTTATTATAACATATACACTAAGAATTCTAAATAAATTTAATAATGATATAAATAATTATAATTATTGCTTATTATTTTATATTAAACAAATCTTTTACTCTTACAAAAAATGACTTTTTCTGTATGTTGTTATAGCCGTACCCATATTTATTACTATACCCCAGATTCTCTTTACTTACATCATTCAAAACAAAACCGACGTTTTTGATTTTTTCTTGTTTTATATTGTTGTTAGCAAATTCAATTAATGACTTTTCGGTGTAATTGGAACGAGTTACATATACTATAACATCAGATAAGCTAGAAATTAAAAAAGTATCCGTAACCAGCAATAATGGTGCAGTATCTAAAATTATAAAGTCATATTTAGTCTTTAATTCTTCTATAAGTAATTCATAACGTCCATTAGACAATAACTCGGTAGGATTCGGAGGAATCATACCGGAATAAATTACATCAAGATAAGAATTAAAAGTTGATTTATGAATTATATTTTCGAGCTTGGTGTCTTCAGAATAAAGATATTCAGTCAATCCAGTCACACCTCTTCTCTCTTGATTATATCTTTGGAATTGTGGATTTCTTACATCAGATCCTATAATGATAACTTTCTTTTTAGGGTTTGCAAGTGTCAATGCCAGGTTTACGGATGTAAAAGTTTTTCCTTCTCCTTTGACGGTTGAAGTAACAAATACTACTTTTCCATTACGATCTGTTCTAGGAAGCATAAAATTCATGTTCGTAATCAGAATTCTAAAAGCTTCTGCCATTGGTGTAATATCATTAAGACGTACAATTTCTGAATCTCCTTTTTCGAGACTGGGTAATTCACCCAAAACTGGTGCAGAAATAAGCTTTTCAAGATCGTGTTTTGAAATTATTCTATTATTAAATAACTCTGATAAGTAAATTATAATAAATGGCAGGAGGACACCAACAAACAGTGCCACTGGAAGTATAATACTTTTTTTAGGATAAACAGGAACTTTATTAGCGTATGCCCGATCAATAACTCTAGCTTTTGGAGCAGAAATAGATTGCGAAATTGCAGTTTCCTCTCTTTTTTGCAGCAATAATAAGTATAAATTTTCCTTAATTTGCTGTTGTCGTTCAATACCTCTAAAGATTTTCTCTATTGACGGCAATTTTGATATTTTCTGAGAAACTCTATTTTGCTCACCAAAATATTCTGCCTTAGCTAACTCAAGACCGCTTTTATTTTTTCTCAAGCTTTGAACGATTGAATTACGAAGGTTCAGAATCTGTTTTGTTAAATCAGCAACTATTGGGTTTTCATTAGTAGCAGATTCCAAGTATTTATTACGTTGCAAAATTAGTTTGTTATATTCAGAAATTGCAACACTTGCTTCTTGATTATTTAATCCGACATTTAAGGGTAAGACTTGATAAGCGGTTTGTCTTGAAACAAAATCTATTAAAGAATTAGTTAATTCAAGCTGTGCTTCTGTATCTAATTCCTTTGATCTTGCAGATGCTGAACTTTCAAGATTAATCTTTGCCTCTGTTTCCAAGTCTACAAGATTATTTTTTGATTTGAAGCTCTCTTTTTGATTTTCTACCTGGCCCAATTCTAATGAAAGCTTTTTTATTCTGTCTTCAATAAAATCAAGCGTTTTTTGTGATTCAAAGTTTTTATCTGTTATAGCATCATCATTGTAGGCCTCAACAAGTGCATTTAAAATATCGCTCGCTTTATCTACTTGAGGATAATCCATTGATAAACCTACAACCGTAGCATCTTTACTAACAACCCCTATCTTAGATAGTGCTTGGAGATATGTTATTTTTGAATCTAACGATGATATGTTGAGCTCAAGTTCATTTACATTTATATCTTTTACAGGAAAAGGATTGAATTTATCATTTTTACTAATTATAATATTTGCATACGGTAGAGAGATAGTCTTTCCGAATGAAGTAATTATCTCTTTACCTAATTCATCAGAGTTTATCTTTAATATATTTCCGTCGATTGAAAGCAGTAATGGTTTTCCAGGAAATTTGATCAGTGGCTTTTCATTAATTACCCTTATAGTAATAGGAGATGATGTTTTATAAAGCTCTATTCTTTTCAGATGATTTTTAGCATTTACATCAACTTGTAAATTTTTAGAGATGATGACATCTCTCATTAATTTTTTAGATTTTAAAATTTCAATCTCATTATCTATACTATTAGTTTTCATACCTCCAAAACCTGATAAATCCTGAAGTACATCAAGATTACCATTAGAGGGTGAATTTTTTGAATCTTTTATTAAAATAGTAGTTTTGACATTGTAAACTGGTGTTATGAATTTTAAAACAAAGTAAACTAGTCCTGTACAAAATATACTTGATAAAATGAACCAATACCATCTCCTTGAATAAGGTTTCACGATTTCGTTAATATCAATATCTTTATTTGCTTGTGAATTGCCTAAAGCTTTTTGGTTATCCATTAATTTTTTATTTCTTAAATAAACTTACTACTACGGCAATAGCTGTAACACCGATTGAAATTGCCGTTAAATAAAGTCCTGTATTTGGATTTTGCTTAGCGGTGAGATCTCTTGTCTTATTAGAAGCTACTATAATAGCGTCTCCCTGCTTTAAATAATAATAAGGTGAATTAATAAGATTAGCATCCTGCAGATTTACTTTTCCATGTATAACCTGTCCATTTTCTGTTCTAATCACTAATATATCATCTCTTTTTCCATACATGGTAAGGTCTCCCGCCATACCCAAGGCATTCCAAATTGTTCCTTGTCCGTTTGAGATTACATAATCTCCCTGTCTATTTACTTCTCCTAAAACGGATACCTTAAAATTAGCTAATCTGATATTTATAGTGGGATTAATGACGTATTTCCGCATTTCTCTGCTTAGTTCTTCCTTAAGATCCGCTAAAGTTTTTCCTTCCGTATTGATTACACCTAATATAGGGAAATCAATTTTACCATTACTATCTACAATATAAGTGGGGCCAGAGATTACCGCAGCACCTTGGTTAGGAGTATTTCCCCCTGCATATGCGTTGGTTTGTATAATTTCCGAAGAAGAGTAATTCTGATTAAATGGCTTAACAACGTCCATATCTTTAGCCGTAATCAGAATCACAAGCTGATCACCGCTTTGAATGGTATTAGCAGAGTTTCGGGAAGATGATTCAATAGCTATTTTTTCAATATTCTGCAAATAATTAAGATCATTTTTAGCATTTGGATTAGTTTTGCATGAAACTATTACAAACGCTGATAGTATTACCAATATTTTACCTTTCATCGTTTTTTAAAAATTGTACAAATATATACATTTAAATCTTTTTCTATTTATCCAATACTTCATATATTGAATTATTGCTTCTGAATTCCGGAACAATGGTCTTCAGAAGTTTCACAACTTCCACTTTGTCTCTCCTAAGGGAAGCTTTTGTAATAGAATTCACAAGCATCTCGATTTCCAGGAATTCCATCGTGGGATCTTTGGAAATCATGATTTTCTCATTATGCGTAGGTAAAGTTTTGGCGTCGTCACTCAGAAGTTCTTCATAAAGCTTTTCTCCCGGTCTTAATCCCGTATAAATAATTTTAATATCGATATTGGGTTCAAAACCTGACAGCTTAATCATTCTTCTGGCTAAATCAAGTATTTTCACAGGTTCACCCATATCAAAAACAAAGATCTCACCTCCCTGTCCCATGGTTCCGGCCTGCAACACGAGTTCGCATGCCTCAGGAATGGTCATAAAATACCGTACAATGTCAGGATGGGTTATGGTAACGGGTCCTCCTGCTTCAATCTGTCTTTTAAAATGAGGAATGACCGATCCGTTGGAACCTAAAACATTACCGAATCTTGTGGTAATAAATTTAGTGCTGTTGCCTTCAACATTTTGTAACGACTGTACAAACAATTCGGCTGCTCTTTTTGAAGCTCCCATCACATTGGTCGGGTTTACGGCCTTATCCGTGGAAACCATTACAAAACGGTTCACTTTATACTTGCTGGAAAGGGTTGCCACGATCTTTGATCCCAACACATTCACTAAGATCCCCTCATGCGGATTTTCTTCAACAAGAGGAACATGCTTATAGGCTGCAGCATGGTATACCATAGAGAATTGATAGGTCTGGAATAAAGGTTCTATTCTATGCCTGTTGGAAACATCTGCCAGGACAAATTTAAACCTGATATGAGGGAATCTCTCCTTCATTTCAAGCTCTATATCATATAAAGGTGTCTCTGCCTGGTCCAGGACAACAATAAGCGAAGGATTGAATTGTGCGACCTGCCGTACGATTTCGCTTCCGATCGATCCTGCACCTCCGGTTACCAGAATATTTTTATTAAAATGTCTTTTATTAATGTCTTCATTCTGAATCTTAATAGGCTTCCTGTTCAGAAGATCTTCGATCTGAAGATTACGGATAGATCCTCCGAAATCACTGTCCCTAAGCTTTTGTACAGAAGGCGCCTTCAAGATATTAAGATCCTTTTCCAAAAACAAATTGACCCATGAGTTCATTTCATCTTTAGACATCATTTCTTTTATAATGATAACTCCATCAATAAGAAGTTCCTCTTTTGTACTGTGTTCTATTTTTTCTTTGCCAAAAATAGGCTTGCCTAAAAGATAAGCTTTTCTGGAGTCTGTACGCTGCGTAAGAAATCCTACTACATGATAAGGCAGGCTGGGGTTATCAAGAATAGCTCTCGCAATAGCAATCGACTGCTCGTCTATTCCCAGCACCAGAATTCTTTTCTTTAACGTACTCCTCCTGTATTCCCTTACGATATGAAAAAATTCTTTTACATAAAGCCTGAAAAGGAAAAGCCCCATGAAAGAAATAATAAAATAAAGAATCAGAAAAGGATTGATAATAAATTTAATACCTGTAATCCACAAGCAGATAATATTTAAAGATCCTACGGTGAATAACGTACAAAAGCATGATATCAGCAGTTTGACAAGATCAATAAAGGTCGAATGCCTGATAATACCTGCATACGTCTTAAAAATGTACATAAACATGACATTTGAAAGTAGGATACCGGCAAATACCATGATCCTGTCTTTATTGTAAATAAATTCAGCCTGGGTAATTTTTTCTATAATGTAGGTAGATAAAAACAGGGATATAACCAAAATGATAATATCTATAACAAGAATGATCCACCTAGGCAGATATCTTACATCCGAGAGATTGACAACATTATCTCCTCCGAACATTTTCCTTCTAAAAGAGTTGTACATTGTCTGTATTGGTATTCATGTGTGTAAAAAAGTATAAATTCACCTTCTTATTCGAAAGTGTTGATGCAAATTTAAAATAAAATTTCATCTATCATCAATATTTAAAAATAAATTTAACCAAGAGATAATATTGAGCGAATTTCTCCATCCGGAGAAAAATGAAATCTTCCTAACTGAAAACAGACCTGGCAAAAAATATACCACAAAACCCTTGCACAGGCGTTGAGTTTTCAACAAATCATTAAACGTACTGTGAATCAAAACAGTTTTTTCTCATCAGGACAAACTCAGATTTTGTTTATTCCGGATACTTTATCATTCTACGAGGTCCTGTATTCTGTCGTACTCGAAACCTCGGCCCATTAGAAACTTTAGGGTTTTTGATTTGCGCTGATATTCCTTCAGTCCCTTTTGCTTGGAATAGTAATCACCGTAGATTTTAAGAATGGTTTCGTTATAATCTTCATCATCGATTTCATCAAAACAAGCGTTGATCAGTTTTTCAGGAACCTGCTTTTGTTTGAGATGAATTTTAATTTTTGTTTTCCCCCAGTGTTTAATATAAAACTTTCCCCGTATATAGCTGCGCGTAAATCTCTCTTCGTTTAAATAATTCTCACGTAACAGATAAAGCATGATCTCTTCCTTAGCTTCATCGATCAGCAGAAACTCCTTCATTTTCTGTTCCACCTCCGAGTGACAACGATCCTGGTACACACAGTAGTTTACCAGCTTTTGCCTGATCTCATCAAAGGTGAAAGACTTCTTTTCCATAGGATATGAAAAAGAATGGGCAGTGCCCATTCTTTATATTTTATTTTTATAAGATTTTAGTAATTAAATAAGGCTTTCCCTTCCATTAATTCATTGACTCTTTTTCGTACCGAAGCAATTGCCTGGTCATCTTTAATGTTATCCACCACTTCAGAAATAAATCCTGCAATGGTATCCATATCGTTTTCCTTCAAACCTCTGGTGGTGATAGCCGCAGTACCCAATCTGATCCCGGATGTGGTAAATGGCGATTTATCATCAAACGGAACCATATTTTTATTGCAGGTAATATCAGCAAGCACCAACGCCTTTTCAGTTTCTTTACCGTTTACGCCTTTATTTCTTAGATCTACAAGCATCAGGTGATTATCAGTTCCTCCGCTTACAATATCAAACCCTCTGTCGATCATGGCTTTTGACAATGCCTGGGCATTCGATCTTACCTGTGTTGCATAGGTTTCAAATTTGGAATCCAGAGCTTCTCCGAAAGCAACTGCTTTTCCTGCGATCACATGTTCCAGTGGACCACCCTGAATACCCGGGAAAACAGCTCCGTCCAGAACCTGGCTCATCATTTTGATTTCTCCCTTAGGGGTTTTGTGGCCATAAGTATTTTCAAAATCTTTCCCCATCATGATCATTCCTCCTCTTGGGCCTCTTAATGTTTTGTGGGTCGTGGTAGTTACTACATGACAATGTTCAAACGGAGAATTCAACAACCCTTTTGCCACGAGACCCGCAGGGTGTGCAATATCCGCCCAAAGTGTCGCCCCGATCTCATCAGCAACTTCTCTGAATTTTGCATAATCCAGGTCTCGTGAATAAGCCGAGAAACCTGCAATCATCATCTTAGGCTTCTCTCTTAAAGCAACCTCTCTCATCTGGTCATAATCGATAAGACCGGTCTCCTGCTGAACGCCATAAGAAACGACGTCGTATTGAATTCCTGAAAAATTAACGGCTGAACCATGCGTAAGGTGTCCTCCCATAGAAAGATCCATGCCCATGATTTTATCACCCGGCTTCAAAACGGCAAGATAAATGGCAGCGTTGGCCTGAGAGCCTGAATGCGGCTGAACGTTTACATAATCAATACCGAAAAGCTGTTTTGCTCTTTCAATTGCCAAAGTTTCAACCTCATCTACTACTTCACATCCTCCATAATATCTTTTTCCGGGATATCCTTCCGCATATTTGTTGGTAAGCACGCTTCCCACTGCTTTCATCACATTTTCCGAAACAAAGTTTTCAGATGCAATCATCTCAATTCCGTGGGTCTGTCTCTGTCTTTCTTTTTCAATCAGGTCGAAAATAATATCCATTTTACTTTTAGTTTTTGAAATTTTTCACCCCAAAAGTACGAAATTTTAAGCGAGATTGCGGCATTCACAATCATGATTTTTAGAGGTTAAAAGTAATCAAACGGTTAAAATATTTGAACTTTAATCAAATTCCGACGATATTTTCTTAATTTTTCCGCTCAGATTTTAAACAAAAAATTCCCCGCAAAAAGCCGAGGAATTACTTATAAAAATGTTGATAAAAAATTAAAATCCTTCATCAGAAAGCTCTTTATTAACGATTGCGCCTGTAAAGTTTCCCTGGGCAACAGCATTGGCAACAGACCTCATCATTGTAGTATTGTCTCCGCAGGCAAACACGCCTTCCGTATTGGTCTTGTGAAAATGATCTATTTTAATAAAACCATGTTCAGTAAGTTCGAGCTGCAGATTGTCCGTATTAATGTTCTGTTCAAAAGGTATCTTGGCATATAGCGCATCAAGCTCTTTCTCCTGTCCGTTTTTGAGTACAACTTTTCGGATCCGGCCATTCTCATGGACGATTTCCCGGATTTCCTGTTCAATAATCTCTATTTTGTTTTGCTTAAATTTTTCAGCCTGCTCTTCATCCAGCTCGGATTTACCGTTTGTAAAAAGCGTAAGATCTTTCGACAGGTTAAAAACCAGCTTTGTAAATTCAAAAGCAAGGGTTCCGTTGGACAGAATTCCGGTTATCCGATCTTTTACTTCATAGCCGTGACAGTATGGACAGTGAATCACAGAAATTCCCCAGCATTCGGAAAATCCGGGAATATCCGGGATCATATCCTTTACCCCCGAAGCAAGTATTATTTTTTTTGCATGATATATTTCACCGCCTTCGATCTGCACCATAAAAGTTTCCGGCTGCTTCGAGACTTTGGTGACCGATCCGTTATAAAAATGGACGGTTTTATAGTTCTGCACCTGATCTTTAGCGAGATCTGAAATTTCTTTTGGTGTTTTTCCGTCATGGGTAAGGAAATTGTGCGAATGAGGAGTCTGCCGGTTGCAGGGGTTTCCGCTGTCTATGATTAAAACATTTCTTAAAGACCTTCCAAGAGACATTCCTGCCGATAGTCCTGCGTAGCTTCCTCCTATGATGATGACATCGAAGATATTGTTTTCCATAAAATCATTGTTTGCCTGAATTGAATACAAGTAATGAACCGTTCATCCGGCAAAGTTAAAAAAGATCTTCTTTAATGCAATAAAGTTGCATTAATATTTTTTTTTAAATTTATTGCAGATCATGATTAGCCGACACTGAATTTCTTTAATATCCGGCTTTAATCTCATCGATCTCTTTCTGGATTCTTTTTCTGATATCGATTTTAGCTTCTTCAAAACGGAAAATAACAGTTCCTTTCTCTCTGGCAAAAGAACTGGTGACAGAATCTGAGATTTCTGAATACCTGAAGAAAGGAGATGTTTCGTCCAGCTCATCTTCCGGAGAGTCTTTTATCCTGATCAGGTGGGTATATTTTCTACTGAGATCAAACCAATTGATGTAATCTGCATTAAAAGAAACCGCCTTTACACCTTTTACCGAGTAATAATTGATCGCGCCTGCCTGCCCGTAGTTGTCACAAAGCACAAGGGTACGACCGGTTTTAGAAAGCTCGGCGTACAACCGATCTGTTTTGGCAGCAAGCTCTTTCCAACCCAGCATATCCGCAAAATCCTGCGGCAACGGATGATCTTTGCCGTCTTCCCACCGCAGCATTCCCCAATTGCGGTACTTATCCTGATGGGACAAAACATAGCGTGGACTTTTGTTTGGCAAAGCCACCGTGTAAAACGGGATAAAAGACAACACCGCTATGGCCACAAAAACCATCTTCAGCACTTTTCCGGCCTTCACTTTACTCAGATATTCTGAAATAAATACGGCTCCGAAAGCAATATAGGTGGGATAAATACCAATCGCATAATAATCTTTAGCTTTAAAAAATAAGAATAAACTCATCGTAAAAAAATAAGCCCACAGGAAGAACCTGAATTTTTCAAATCGTTTGTAAGCAAACAGTGCATAAAACCCAGAAATAATGACCAGGACGGAACCTAAGAAAAACAGAAGCTGTGACTTCCAAAATCCGAGCCGGCTGACATTGACCAGCTGTCTTTCAGAAAGCTCTTTCATATGATGGATCACCGGAAAATGATGATGATATTGCCAAACCAAATTTGGCAGAATAATCACCAAAGACACCAATGCCGCAAAATACAGGTGTTTCTGGAGATAAATTTTCCTTTGGCCCGTCAGAAGCAGGGCAGGAATAATTCCCAATACCGAAAACACAATATTATATTTATTTAAAAAGCCAATTCCAAAAAATACAGCGCCTGCATACAGCCATTTTACTCTGTCAGAATTTAAATATTTAATTAAAGCATAATTCACTAACGTCCATAGCAACACTTCATGTGAATTGGGCTGAAAAAGCGTATTGAGACGTAATAGAACGGAAAGGAGAATTCCGGTAGAAGCCAGAATACGGGCATATAAGTTTCCTCCCAGCTCTTCAACCATTTTCCAGACCACAGCAATCGTCAATGCACCGGATAAAGCAGGAAAAAATTTAACCCAAAAAATACCGTTTCCCAGCATTTTGATGATCAATGCGATCCACGAAGTAAGCGGCGGAACCGATAAATAGCCCCATGCCAGATGATTGGCCTGATCGAGATGCAGATATTCATCACGGTGAAGTTCATACACAGGATCGATTGCTAAATACTGAAAAACAAATTTGGCAAAAATAAATAAGAAAAGGATAATTCCGCTTTTTTTCATGGTCGTTCCGATATTATAACAAGACATTCAAAAGTTTAATTCTATTACATTTTATTTAAATTTATAACAATCCACTTAATCTGTCTTCTTATATAAACTGAAAAATCCCGGAAAATCCCGGGATTATTACATCTAAAAAATTTATAGTGTCAGTTTACTATTTTTTTGCTTTTTCTTTAAGCTCTTCTTTGTCTTTATCAGAAGGATTCCACACCTTTACTTCAGCATTTTTATCTATTCCTGATAGAACCTCCACATTGATCCCGTCACTCGCTCCCAGGGAAACATAAGCTTTCTTGAATTTTCCGTCTTTTTGTTTCACTTCAACAAAAGGAACGTCTTTTCCGTTTTTCTTTTCATACTGGATCAGAGATTCATCAAGCAGCAGCGCATTTTTCTTTGAGCTTAATACGATCTCACCATTGGCAGAAAACCCGGCCCTGATATACTCGTTGTTTGGGTTGAATACATCCCCTTCTACCGGGAATTTAATGGTTCCGTTGTTGTCTTTCCCTTTTGGTGCAATCATCGTCAGTCTTCCCGGAAACGTTTTGTTCTGAAGAGCTCCGATCACGATATTCATATCCATTCCCTGTTTAAGCTTACCGGCCTGCGCTTCATCGATCTCGCCCTGGAAAATCAATGAATTGAGGTCAGCGATCGAACAGATGGTAGTTCCCGCATTGAAAGAGTTGGCCTCAATCACCTGGCTTCCAACTTTCACCGGAACTTCAAGTACTGTTCCTGAAGCCTTTGACCGGATCTGAGTAGTGGCCAGCCCCTGCAATTCGGGCGTAGCCCCTGTCTTTGCGATCTGTAAAGACTTCTGGGCGGTCACCAGTTGCTGCTGGGCATTCCTTAATGCCTGCTGGGTCGTATATAATTGCTGCTGGGCGTTCAGGTATTCCTGCTTGGAAGCAACGCCCTGTTTATAAAGCCGCTCCTGCATTTCAAATTGCTTGCGCATATTTTCAACATTCAGTTTGGCGTTGCTGATCTGAAGCTGCTGGTTATTCACATTCTGCTGTGCATTGTTTACTTCAGCAAGATTCGGGACGATTCTTACCGTTGCGATGAGCTGCCCGGCCTGTACCTTATCTCCTTCATCAACTAAAATTTTATCGATAATCCCTGCTATGTTGGGCTTAATTTCAATTTCCTCTTTTGGAATGATTTTCCCTGTCGCCATTACCTTGTCATCCATATTCTGATAAGTGGGCTTACGAGTAAGGAAAGTTTCGTTCTCTTTAGAATTGGATTTTACGAGATACCCGATCCCTGAGAACAATGCCACTGCAAATAAAAGCCCGAGGACGATATAAATGGCTTTTTTCCAAGTGAATTTCTTTTTCATATGTATAGTTTATTTTTTATTAAAGATTGAATGATTTAAAAATCAAGA
>JBMDXW010000327.1:0-2443 GCA_048594965.1 Chryseobacterium sp. | reverse complement strand
CCAAAATATTTAAGAATAAATTTTAACAAAAATTAATAAGCTGCTAGAAATCAGACGGATTATTTTTTAGCCTTGTTTATGCCACCACAGCCTACATAAAGCTTTTAAAAGGCCAAATAAAAAAAACGCCCTTCAAAGAAGTGCGTCTTTATGAAGATCTGATTCATTTAATGTAATTCGGCCAGATACTTTTCTGCATCCATGGCGGCCATACATCCGCTTCCTGCTGCGGTAATGGCTTGCCGGTAGATGTGATCCTGAACGTCTCCTGCTGCAAAAACACCCGGAAGATTGGTTCTTGCCGATCCTTTTTCAGTAAGAATGTATCCGTTTTCATCTAGATCGATCTGCCCTACGAAAATATCGGTGTTGGGCTTGTGACCGATGGCAATAAAGATGCCGTCAACGTCGATCGTAGAGGTTTCCCGGGTTTGGTTATTGATCACCACTGCTCTTTCAACCAAATTATTTTCTCCTTCGATGGCAATCAGTTCGTGATGAAACTTAACTTCTATATTTGGTGTATTGTGTACCCTGTGAATCATCGCTTTAGACGCCCTGAAAACATCCTTTCTTACCAGCATGGTTACTTTTTTACAGAGTTTAGCCAGATAAGTAGCTTCTTCGGCAGCGGTATCTCCTGCCCCTACAACCACGACATCTTTTCCTTTATAGAAAAATCCGTCACAGGTTGCACATGCGGAAACTCCGCCTCCGGCATACTTTTTCTCGTCGTCAAGGCCCAAATATTTTGCCGTAGCTCCTGTAGAAATAATGACTGTTCTTGCGAAAATCTCTTTATTCCCTGCATATAATTTGTGAACTCCGCCAACTTCTTTGGAAAATTCGACTTTTGTGATCATTTCGTAATGCACCTTTGTATCGAATCTTTCTGCCTGTTTTTGCAAATCCATCATCATTTCAGGACCTGTAATTCCCGCCGGATACCCCGGAAAATTATCAACTTCCGTAGTTGTGGTTAATTGTCCGCCCGGCTCCAAACCTGTGTACAGTTCGGGTTTCAGATCCGCTCTTGCTGCATAAATTGCCGCTGTAAAGCCAGAAGGTCCGGATCCAACGATCACACAATCTAAAATGTTTTGCTCCATAATTTGCTTTTCAAAAGATTTTAAAATTTACGTCCGCTAAGTTCGTAATTTTTAATATTTATTTAAAGTTATTTTAATGATACTTGTCAATATCTGATATGTTAAATGTCGATGAAAAATTGGATGGCTAAATGTGAATGGTTAATTGTGAATTTTCATACTGCTGAAATTCACCAGCGAAGCGGATTGACCATTCACCATTCACTTTCTAAAAACCACCCCGTCAAAAATTCCTTCTGAATTTTTGCCACCCCTCCGGAGGAGGGGAATTTTCGGTTAAGGTTTTGGCAGTTTGTCAATAACTGAGAATTTTCGTACTGCTGAAATTGACCAGCGCAGCGAATTGACCATTCACCATTCACCATTCACTCTTCACACTTTCATCTTAATTTTATCGACATTGATGATTTTATACACCAGTTCTTTGATCAGTTCCGCTTCACTCATGTTGACGGCGCCCAAGCCTTTCCCTTTCATATCGAATTCCCTGAGAATGGAGATGACCCTCGTCGCATGTTTCAAAGGATAGAGCCTTGCCGATTCTGCATAGTCTTTGATGAAATAAGGGTTGACGCCCATCTGGGATGCGATCGTCTGTGGAGACTGCCCCGCCATGGTATTGTAAATGATGACATTGGAAAAATAATTATACAAGCTTGCTAGCATCATTACGAAAGGATTGTTCTTAGGGTTTTTCCCCATGAAATGGGCGATTTTAAAAGCTGCGTTGGCATTTTTGGTACCTAATGCTTTCTGCAATTCAAAAACGTTGTACTCCTTGCTGATCCCGATGTGGTCTTCGACGATTTTACCGTCTAATATTTCGCCGGGTTTCAGGATGATTTTAAGCTTATTCAGTTCATTGGCGATCCTTGAAAGGTCATTTCCTAAATATTCTGCCAAGAGGTGGGAAATGTTCGGGGCTGTTTTTATGCTTAGCCGGATGCATTCATCGGCAATCCACTTCGGAAGGTGCGCTTCTTTGATGGATTCACTCAGGAATAAGGTCCCGGTTTTTTCTAAAGATTTGGTGACTTTTTTCCGGCTGTCGAGTTTTTTATGCTTGTGCGCAAAGACCAAAACAGTAGACGGTACCGGATTCTGAACATACGCTTCCAAAGCATTGCTTTCGCTTTCCGCCATTCTCAGATCCTGGGCTTCCTTTACAATAATCACCTGCTTGTCCCCCATCATCGGGAACTGCCGGGCCAGTGAAAGGATTTCCTGATATGAAGTATCTTTCCCGTAAACGACCGTCTGGTTGAAGGCTTTTTCGTCTTCGTTCAGAAAGTCGTGTTCAAGTGCTTTTACAGCAAGATCTATAAAGTAAGGTT
>JBMDXW010000326.1:0-8628 GCA_048594965.1 Chryseobacterium sp. | reverse complement strand
CGGCACATTGTCTGCCGTACGCTTTGCATTGTCCTGTGAAAGGATCAATACATTGTTGAAGTCCTCCTGTAATGGATCTTAGCTGCTTTTTGCCCAGCCTGTTTCCTTTTGATAAATGTTGATTTTTCATAATGATAGATTTTGGTTGTGATGTCAATTAAAAATAACTGAATTTAATTTTAAGGTCTGCAGTCCTTTTGTGCACAAGCCGGGGAGATTTTAGTACACATCGAACCTGATGGCTCACATGGAGGGTCGGTGCAGATGACAGGCTGCATGCAGTCAAGCATTCCTCCTGCAATAACCCGTAATTGTTTTTTGGTTAATTTCTTTCCGTTGATTAAATGTTGATTTTTCATAATAAAATAGATTATAGGTAGTTTAGTTAATCGGATAGCATGTTTTGCAGTCATCGGGCCTGCATTCTTTCTGGGCACAGTAGATGGAAACGATCATGCATCCATAATTATTGTCGGGAGGAGGACACAGTTCATCCAGGCAGCCCTGTCCGTAGCAATCGGCGATCGCGCCTCCGGAAATAGAGCGGAGTTCCTTTTTATTCAGCTTCTTTCCGTGAATAAGGTTTGGGTTTTTCATAAGAAATAGTTTTTAATTTGATTGTCACTAAGTTATGAAATAATTGTATATTATGTCACTTTTGTTTGAAAAAATTAAAAATATTTTGTTTTGGATTGTTTATTGTGAAAAATTTTATTTCGTACATTTGAATTATACAAATCTCAAGTATGGAAAAAACAGCACATACTTCCTACTCATCCCTGGATGATTTTTACCGTGAAATGACCTCAAAGCTGGGTACGGATCTTGAAAGCATATTTCCCAAAGGTTTACACAAAGAGATCGGCCATTTCAATGTCTTTGATATCGCACAGACCATCGAGCGCGTAAAGCAGACCTCCGAAATGCCCTACAACCGGAGAAAATATTACAAGATAAGCCTCATCAGAGGAAAAAACAGGGCTGAATATGCCGATAAGATCATTCAGATTAAAAACAATGCGTTGTTGTTTGCGACACCTAAAGTCCCATACCACTGGATTCCCGAAGATCCTCACCAGTCCGGAAGCTTCTGTGTTTTTACCGAAGATTTTCTCATTAAGGATCAATCGTACAGCACGCTGGAGCACCTGCCGATCTTCCAGCCCGGAAATATTCCCCTGTTTGAAATTGGCGATGATCTGGCCGATGAAATAGAACAGCTTTATACCAAAATAAAAGCAGAAATCAATTCCGATTATATTTTTAAATATGACCTGATCCGGAATTATGTTTTGGAACTCATCCATTACGGACAGAAACTGCAGCCGGCCTCGAAACTGTCTACTTCCAATGATGCCTCACTGCGGGTGGTGACTTTGTTCATCGAGCTTCTGGAGCGGCAGTTCCCGATAGAATCTTCCGACCAGAGGCTGCAGTTGAAGACGGCAAAAGAATATGCCGACCGGCTTGCGGTGCATGTGAATTATTTAAATAAGAAAATCAAAGAAAGCACAGGAAAAACCACCACCGAAATCATTGCCGAAAGACTTATCCAGGAAGCCAAGATTTTACTCAGGCAAACGAAATGGAATGTTTCCGAAATTTCCTATGCCCTCGGCTTTGAAGAGATTGCCCATTTCTCCAATTTTTTTAAAAAGAAAACATCCCTGGCGCCCCTGGAATTCCGGTCCTGATTTGAATTTTGCAAATTTCAGTTTGATTATAGCAAACACAGAACTCCTGAAAACCGTCAACTTTGTACCATCAAAAAAATATTAACATAATGGAAGCAAGAACAAAAATTGCATTGATTACCGGCGGAAGCCGTGGTTTAGGAAAAAATTCAGCGATAAAAATTGCACAAAAAGGTCTTGATGTGATCATTACCTATAACAGCAATAAAGAAGAAGCAGACAACGTGGTGCGGGAAATTCAGGCGTTGGGAAGAAAAGCAATTGCTTATCAGCTCAACACAAAAGATACGGGAAGCTTCGATGCTTTTGTAAAAACGGTTGGTGACCACCTTGAAGAAAATACCGGAAGCCGAAATATTGATTATCTTGTCAATAATGCCGGAACGGCCCTGTATGCGCCAATTCCTGACGTGACGGAAGAGCAGCTGGACGATGTGGTGGATATTCATTTTAAAGGAGTGTTCTTCCTGACGCAGAAATTTTTACCGTACATCAACGATAACGGAGGAATCATCAATATCTCTTCCGGGCTGGCCAGATTTGCATTACCCGGATCTTCCGTGTACGGAGCGATAAAAGCCGGTGTCGAAATGCTGACGCGATATATGGCTAAAGAGCTGGGGCCAAGAAAAATAAAAGCCAATGTGGTGGCTCCGGGAGCTATTGAAACGGATTTCGGCGGTGGCAGAACCCGCGACGATGAGCACATCAATGCGATGGTAGCTGGAAATACGGCGTTGGGAAGAGCAGGTCTTCCGGACGATATCGGTGGGGTCGTGGCCTTCCTGTGTACCGAAGATGCCGGCTGGATCAACGGGCAGAGGATCGAAGCTTCCGGCGGAATGTTTTTATAACAGTGACAAAAATATTTAAAGCTGATTTTTACCGAACTACAGAAAAAGAATCCCGGTGGCTGAAATGAGACAGACCACCGGGATTTTTGTTATAGCTTCGACAGATTTTCAATCGCCTTTTCCAGGGTTTCCTGTTTTTTCGCAAAACAGAGACGGATGACAAACTCATTCCTTTTGTTTTTGTAAAAGGGAGAAAACGGAACACTTGCCACCTTATGGGAAACCGTGAGCTCACGGGCAAAATCAAGATCTGTTTTCTCAGAGATTTTATCATATTTTAAAGCCTGGAAATAAGTCCCTTCACAATCGAGCAGCTCAAAGGAAGTCCCGGAAAGTCCCTGCCGCAAAAAGTCTCTTTTTTCCTGGAAGAACCGATTGAGATAAAGATAGTGCTCCGGATTTTTCATGTATTCCGCTAAAGCGAGCTGCATCGGGGTATTTACCGAGAAAACATTGAACTGGTGCACTTTTCTGAATTCATTCATCAGGTTTTCCGGAGCAGCACAATAGCCCGTTTTCCAGCCGGTAACGTGGAAGAGTTTGCCGAAGGAAGCTACCAGTAAGCTTCTCTGTTTCAGTTCGGGATATTTGCAGACACTCAGGTGCGGCCTGTCGTCAAAAACAATATTTTCATATACTTCGTCACTGAGGATCAGGATGGATGTTCCTTCAACGATCTTAATAAGTTCCTGAAGGTCATTTTCCTTTAAAACTTTTCCTGCCGGATTATTCGGATTGTTGATGATGATCATCCTGGTTTTATCCGTCACCAGATTTTTTACGGTATTCCAGTCGATCTCGTAGTCCGGGGCTCTCATTTCGAACCGCTTCACCACGCCGCCAAAAAGTTCGACGGTCGGTTCGTAGCAATCGTAAGCGGGTTCGAAAATGATTACTTCATCCTCTTTTTTAACAAAAGCCGCAATGGCGGTAAAGATAGCCTGGGTTCCGCCAGCCGTTACCGTTATTTCAGAGTCGGGATGGTAAATAGCCTGGTGTGAGTTTTCTATTTTGATGGCGATCTGTTCCTTCAGGGGCATCATTCCGCCCATGGGTGCATATTGGTTGAACCCATTTTTAATGAAGCCTGCCACGTGGTCCAGAAGTGCTTCATCCGGCATAAAATCAGGAAACCCCTGTGAAAGATTGATGGCTTCGTTTTCAGTGGCCAGCTGTGTCATCTGGCTGAAAATGGTAGTCCCCACATTGGAAAGCTTCGATAAAGGAAGTTGTATCATTGGATCTGTTTTAAATATCGAATTTAACTTAATTTTTTTGAACGGAGAAATGGGAGTTGGGTTTGAGTTTAGGAGAGTGCGATGAGTGACCGGTACTGGTTGATTAATTTAAACAAAAAGCTAATGCAGGAAACTTTTTTAAACTTGATCTCAAAGAATCTGGTTTCTTTTACCGGCCTTTTTTAAATCAATTTTTTTTAATAAGATAGGAAATCCGGCGCCGCTTTCTGGTTTTAAATATAAATTTTGCATTGAGTAATTTTAAATCATTCATTGATTATTTACTGCTGATTAACGATGTTGATGGCGCCAATTAATTTTTAATCTTTTTCCGGGTCGAAGGGTGATTTAAAATCTGAAGGGATTTTTTTGTTTTATATGAGGATTGATGATCTGCTGTTTCCTATTTAGGTAAAATATTTTAACAGCGATCATTATTCAATGAAAAGTGAATAGTGATATGGAATATTTTCTGAAAAAAAACTGAAAAATTTACTTCAGATCTTCGAGAAAAAAGCTGTAAAAATTCGGATATCTTTGGGCAAATTCGTATTTTTGTATGTTTGCTGAAATAAGATATGTCACAAGAAATAAATCCAATCTATTCCGAAGATAACATCAGAACGCTTGATTGGCAGGAACACATCCGCTTGCGCCCCGGAATGTATATCGGGAAGCTGGGAGACGGGTCTTCTGCCGATGACGGTATTTATATTTTACTTAAAGAAATCCTTGATAATTCCATTGATGAATTCCGGATGAAATCCGGTAAAAGAATCGAGATCAAACTGGACGACGGGAAGGTCACGATCCGTGATTTCGGACGGGGTATTCCGCTCGGAAAAGTTGTGGATGCCGTTTCAAAGATGAATACGGGCGGGAAATACGACAGCAAAGCATTTAAAAAATCCGTTGGTCTGAACGGGGTCGGAACAAAAGCGGTAAACGCCCTTTCCGAATATTTCAGAGTGCGCTCTTTCCGGGACGGAAGGCTTAAAATGGCCGAGTTTTCCCGAGGAATGATCCAGGAAAATCATGAAGAAAAGGATACGTCCGACCGAAACGGAACAGAGATCTCCTTCATTCCCGATGGCGATATTTTCCTGAATTTCAAATTCAGAAAAGAATATATCGAAAGAATGCTCCGGAATTATGCCTATCTGAATCCGGGTCTCAAAATCTTTTTCAACGGCGAAACCTTCTATTCCGAAAACGGACTGAAAGATTTGCTGGACGAAGAGCTGGAAAATGAAACGCTGTATCCGATCGTTCACCTGAAAGACAGCGACATCGAAGTAGCCATCACCCACACGGATAAATCCCAGACAGAAACGTATTTTTCTTTCGTGAACGGACAGAACACGACACAGGGAGGGACCCATCTGAATGCTTTCCGCGAAGCTTACGTAAAGACGATCCGGGAATTCTTTAATAAAAGTTTTGATGCTTCCGATGTGCGAAAGTCCATCGTGGCCGCAATCTCCATCAATGTGGAAGAACCGGTTTTTGAATCCCAGACCAAAACAAAACTGGGATCCAATGATATTGGCCCGAATGGTCCTACCGTCAGAACATTTGTCATCGATTTCCTAAAAAGCAAACTGGACAACTTCCTGCATAAAAATCCTGAAGTGGCTGAGGCCATCCAAAGAAAGATCCTGATTTCCGAAAGGGAAAGAAAGGAACTGTCAGGGATCCAGAAACTGGCCAGGGAAAGAGCGAAAAAAGTTTCCCTTCATAATAAAAAACTGCGTGACTGCCGCCAGCATTACAACGATCAGAAGAATGAAAGGAAGGGAGAAACACAGATCTTCATCACCGAAGGAGATTCTGCGTCCGGATCCATCACAAAATCCAGGGATGTAGAAACACAGGCCGTATTTTCGCTGAAAGGTAAGCCGCTCAACTGCTACGGACTGACTAAGAAGGTGGTCTATGAAAATGAAGAATTCAACCTGCTTCAGGCGGCTCTCAACATTGAAGAAAGCCTTGAGGATCTGCGCTACAATCAGGTTATTATTGCTACGGATGCCGACGTAGACGGCATGCACATCCGACTGCTGATGATCACGTTCTTTTTACAGTTTTTCCCCGATCTGATTAAGAACGGACATCTTTATATTCTTCAGACGCCATTATTCAGGGTGAGGAATAAGAAAGAAACCCGGTATTGCTATTCCGAAGCGGAAAGGGTAAAAGCCCTGAACGAACTGGGCAAAAATCCTGAGATCACCCGCTTTAAAGGATTGGGAGAGATATCGCCCGACGAATTCAAACATTTCATCGGTAAAGATATTCGCCTGGAACCCGTGGTGGTCGGAAAAGATCAGACCATCGATCAGCTCCTGGAATTTTATATGGGTAAAAACACACCCGACCGGCAGGTTTTTATCCTCGAAAATCTGGTGGTGGAAGATCCTGATATCGATAAAAAAGAAATTCTATCTGAAGCCTGACCGTAAGCGGAAGGCAATAATATAAACACAAATATAAAAGATGAAAATAAGTAACCGTAAAAGATCTTCGGTGTACAACTTTGTAAGTATTCTGATGGTGATGTTTCTGGCAGCCGGTACCGGAGCTTATGTTTTAGATAAATACAGATTCAATGTCCTGGGAAAGGGTAGTCTGCTTTTGGTAGCCATTCCCTTTTTTACCGTCATTCTGTTTTATCTGAGCGGAAGACAGATTTTTGAATACGATAGTGAAGGAGAGGCTTTGCACTTCAAAAACAGGAATGTGTTTCCTTTTTTGCAGAAATCTCTGAATGATGAATTCCCGAAGTACAAGCTGCTGAAGTTTGAGATCATCAATATGTTCTTTGTTAAAAGGCTGTATGTGACGATTTCCAGTAAAAACAACGGAACAACACTGCTGAAGTATGAAATTTCATACCTGAAAAGAAGAGAAGTAAGTGACCTGAGATGTTCCCTCAAAAAAGTAACTAAAATCAATAACGAGAAAAAGAGCCAATAGATAATGACAGAAGAACATCCGCATGAAGGTGAAAGCTTAAAAAAAGTTTCCGGGCTGTACAAAGACTGGTTTCTGGATTATGCTTCTTATGTAATTTTAGACCGGGCCATTCCTTCGGTTTACGACGGTTTCAAACCGGTTCAGCGAAGAATCATGCATTCCATGCGCGAGCTGGAAGACGGACGTTACAATAAAGTAGCCAATATAGTCGGTAATACCATGAAGTATCACCCGCACGGTGATGCGTCCATTACCGATGCAATGGTCGGAATAGGCCAGAAGGAGCTCCTGATCGATACCCAGGGAAACTGGGGGAACATCTACACCGGAGATTCCGCTGCCGCCGCCCGATATATTGAAGCGCGGCTTACTCCCTTTGCCCTGGAAGTTGTTTTTAACCCGAAAACAACAGAGTGGGCAAAGTCATACGACGGAAGGAATAATGAACCGATCGATCTTCCCGTTAAATTCCCATTGCTTCTCGCCCAGGGGGTAGAAGGAATCGGTGTCGGGCTTTCCACCAAGATCCTTCCGCACAACTTCAATGAGCTGATCAATGCTTCCGTAGCTTATCTGAAAGGGAAAAAGTTTGAACTCTTCCCCGACTTTCTTACCGCGGGTTACCTTGATGTTTCTGAATATAATGACGGACAGAGAGGTGGAAAAGTAAGGGCGAGGGCCAAAATTTCACCACTGGATAAACATACGCTGGTGATCACCGAGCTTCCGTATTCAAAAACAACAAGTGATCTGATCGATTCCGTACTGAAGGCTAATGAAAAGGGAAAGATCAAGATTAAAAAGATTGAAGATAATACTTCCGATAAGGTGGAGATCTTGATTCACCTCCACAACGACGTTTCTCCCGATAAAACGATTGATGCTCTTTACGCATTTACGGATTGTCAGGTGACCATATCACCGAATGCGTGTGTGATCGTAGGAGACAAGCCCATGTTCATGAATGTTTCCGAAATTTTAAGAATGAATACGGACCACACCGTATCCCTCCTTAAGAAAGAGCTTGAAATAGAACTTCACGAATTACAGGAAAGCTGGCATTTTGCGTCGCTTGAAAGGATTTTTATAGAAAACAGAATTTACCACGATATTGAGGAGGTAAAAACCTGGGAAGATGTTCTGAAAACCATCGATAAAGGCCTGAAACCCCATACCGGGCATCTCCTGAGAGCGGTAACGGAAGAGGATATTTTAAAATTAACGGAAATCAGGATCAAGAGAATTTCAAGATTCGATTTGGATAAATTTAAAGAAAACATTGCAGCCCTTGAAGGTAAAATAGAGCAGGTAAAGCATCACCTGGCCCATCTTGTACAGTACGCCATCGATTATTACCTCAATATCCAGAAGAAATACGGCAAAGACCGCCAGAGAAAAACTGAGTTAAGGATTTTCGATACCATTGATGCGACAAAAGTGGCGGTGGCCAACGAAAAGTTCTATGCCAACTTCGAGGAAGGCTTCATCGGTACATCCCTGCGCAAAGACCAGTATCTTTTCGACTGCTCAGATATCGACGACATCATTACCTTCCGGAAAGACGGAAGCATGAAGGTGGTAAAAGTGGAGGCCAAAACATTTATCGGGAAAGACATCCTGCATGTGGCCGTCTGGAAGAAGAATGATAAAAGAACGGTCTACAACATGATCTACCGAGAGGGAAGGGAGGGTCCTTACTATATGAAAAGATTCTCTGTGACAGGTGTTACAAGAAATACGGATTATCCTTTAGCTTCAGATAAAAAAGGTTCGGAAGTACTTTATTTTTCAGCAAATCCTCATGGTGAAGCGGAAACGGTAAGCGTTCTTTTAAAGCCGAATCCAAGAATCAGAAAGAATAAAATG
>JBMDXW010000325.1:0-1580 GCA_048594965.1 Chryseobacterium sp. | reverse complement strand
TCACCTACCAATACATCAGCATAAATTTTACAAAAGGCATTTTCATACAGCCCTTTATCCAGTTTTTTTACTGCTTCATGTACTTCTTCTTTCTGGGCAGACACACCTCTTTTGGAATATAACGACATTCTTTATGTATTTAATTAACCGGATCACTGCTGGCTACCTGCGGAGCCATTTCAGTTCGCCGCGAAGATAAAACAAAAGCAGGTTCATTAATAACCGCTTATTGTGCACCTTACCAGCTAACTTTTCAACATTTCAAGCTGTAAACTTATTTTTGCGTTTCATGCAAATTCATTACGATATTAACCAGTTGCCGGTTTTCAAAAATGCCGTGGTTACCATTGGCACTTTTGACGGTGTACATGAAGGTCATAAAAAAATAATCGGCCAATTAACAAAAACCGCACAGGAAGCGGGTGGCGAATCCGTTATTATTACGTTTCACCCCCATCCGCGGAAGATCGTTTCTTCCTCTATACTGGGTATCCGTTTAATTAATACCTTAAGCGAAAAGACCGAATTGCTGGAGAAATTGGGTATCCATCACCTGGTAATAACTCCTTTTACCGAGGTTTTTGCCAACCAGGAACCGGAGGACTACCTGAAAGACTTCCTCATTGATAAATTCCATCCCCACACCATTATCATTGGATACGACCACCATTTTGGGAAAAACCGTAAAGGAAATTATAAGCTGCTGGAAAATTACCAGGAAAAATATGGATATTATCTTAAAGAAATCCCCAAACATATCCTCGATCATATCGGCATCAGCTCTACCAAAATACGGGAATCTATCCTGAATGGCGACACCGCCACTACCAATCAGCTGCTGGGATATCCCTTCTTTTTTGAGGGTGCAGTGGTGCACGGGGATAAATTAGGACGGGAATTAGGCTATCCTACCGCCAATTTAAAAGTGCAGCATGAAGAAAAAATATTACCCTGCGACGGTATTTATGCCGTTTATGCTTCGGTAAAAAATACAGGGGGGGAATACGGGCCCGTTTTAAAAGGAATGATGAGCATTGGCTTCCGGCCTACCGTCGATGGCTCTAAGCGGGTTATAGAAGTCAATCTCTTCGATTTTCAACATGATATTTACGGCCAAACATTGCGCGTGTACGTAAAACAGTTCTTACGGCCGGAAGAAAAATTTGACAGCCTGGAGGCATTGGTTAACAAAATAGACAGCGATAAGATAGCAAGTCTGAAAGTATTGTGATACTGCACAAGCGTACCTTTCTACTCAAAAGGTTTAAAGGTTCGTACATTTCAATTACTTTTGATATATGGAAGTAAATGACGCATTGGTTGATAAATTAGCACATCTGTCCAAACTGACCTTTACAGAGCAGGAAAAAAAAGATATATCAAAAGATTTGCAGAACATGATCGGTTTTGTGGAAAAGCTGAATGAACTGGATCTGAAAGATGTGGAGCCGTTAATGCATATGAGCGAGGAAATCAATGTACTTCGTGAAGATGTAATCCAGGGATCGGCCAGCCCCGAAGAAGCACTCAGGAATGCACCGGAAACAGACGGACAGTTTTTCCTCGTGCCGAAAGTGATC
>JBMDXW010000324.1:0-4149 GCA_048594965.1 Chryseobacterium sp. | reverse complement strand
GGCGGCATCAAAGATGCCGCCGATACTATAATAAATTGACTATTTCTCTTTAAAGACAAAAAAAACCGGTACAATAGTCCGGTTTCCATAATATTTTAAAGAACAGTTTTCTGCTATTCTCCTGAATCGTACTTGCTGATTACCTTTTGGGTAACTCCCGAACTGCTGAAACCACCATCGTGGAAAAGATTCTGCATCGTCACCTTTCTCGTAAGATCAGAGAATAAAGTTACACAGTAATCTGCACATTCCAGAGCGGTGGCATTTCCCAGTGGAGACATATCTTCAGCATATCCCAGGAATCCGCCGAATCCTTTCACACCGCTACCCGCAGTAGTCATGGTCGGTGATTGGGAAACCGTGTTCACACGTACTTTTCTTTCCCCCCAGTAACCTCCGAAAGTTCTGGCGATACTTTCAAGATAAGCTTTATTGTCAGACATATCATTATAATCCGGGAATGTTCTCTGAGCCGCAATGTAACTCAGTGCCAGAATGCTTCCCCATTCGTTCATACAGTCTTTTTCCCAGGCAACACGCATTACTTTATGGAAAGAAACCGCTGAAATATCCCATCCTTTTTCCAACCAGTCATAGTTCATCTCTGTATAATGTTTTCCTTTTCTCACATTTACCGACATTCCGATAGAGTGTAGGATAAAATCGATTTTCCCAAATTTTGCAACAGCGGCATCAAAAAGTTTTTCAAGATCTTCCACGGAAGTTGCATCTGCACCGATTACTTCAGAACCCGTTTTTTCTGCTAATCCGTTGAGTTCTCCCATTCTCAAAGCGATAGGAGCATTAGACAGGATAAATTCAGCACCTTCTTCATGACATCTTTCTGCCACTTTCCAAGCGATCGATTGCTCATTAAGGGCTCCAAATATAATTCCCTTTTTGCCTTTAAGTAAACCGTATGACATATTTTTTAATGTTTATTAATGTACAAATGTAGCAATATTTTGTGTTTAGTACATAATAAAAAACGGAGCCTTCTTTAAAAAGACTCCGTTTTTCTTGAAAATATTTATATGACTGAAATTTAATTCGTTTTTTTATTCCATTCTGCCTTTACATCTTCTGCGGCATCTTTGGTTTTTTCCCAGGCATCATTTGCTTTATCCTTTACATTTTCCCAGGCGTCCGACACATTATTTTTTGCTCTGTCCAGCCAGTCTTCGTGTCTGGCTTCCTCATCATTGGCTCTTTTTTCGTTGATATAATCCTTAGCACGGTCGGCGAGTTCTTCAACTTTCCATTTCGTTTTATCAGCTGCGTTTTTTAAAGAGTTTTCAGTATTGTCTACTGCATTTTCTGCTTTGTTGTATTCTGAATTGTTCATAATAAAATATTTTAGTGATGCTATCAAATAAACAATAACTATTCCTAAAACCAGGGTACACTGTTAAATTTTTCATAAAAAAAATAAACACTTCGTACCACGGTATCTACTTTATTCTTATATTTGTTTAACCCTTTATCAAAAACACAAAAAGGATGAATAAAAGAACGAAATTTTTCATCAGATTTACGACCGCATTTTTCTTTATTTCATTTTCGTCGAAGGCTCAGGTTGGAATAGGAACTTCTGATCCCACACCTTCCGCCATGTTGGATATTACTTCGGACCATAAAGGTCTTCTCATTCCCAGAATCTCCCTGGCATCCCTTACAGATACTTCTACCATTCCTTCGCCTGCCAATGGCCTGCTGATATGGAATAATGCATCGGGAGGTATTTCCCCAGCCGGATTCTATTACTGGAACAATGCCAAATGGAATCAGATCGCTACGGTTTCTACCGTCGCTCCCGTCTCAGGAGGATGGAGCACTTCCGGAAACAATATCGGAAATTATGGGGGAGCTGCTACCAACCTGTCGCTCGGGACTTCAGCTTATGATGATCTTATTTTTAAAGTTAATTCAGCTGTTGCGGGCAGGTTAGGCAACAACAACTCCGTGAGCTTCGGAAATTCTTCCACTGCCGGACAGGATGCTGTTTCACTTGGTAAGTCCTCTGTTGCAGCACAAGACGCTTCTGCTCTCGGAAACACCGCAACGGCCAATGGATTTCAGTCTCTGGCTTTGGGATACATGGCCAAAACCAACGGCAACAGTGAAACCGCTGTCGGATATCAGTCTGTTACTTCCGGGCAAAACTCTACCGCCATAGGATCAGGAGCTGCGGCAACAGCGCAATTCTCTACCGCCATAGGCTATAATGCCACTGCTTCCCAACAAAACGCGATCGTACTGGGCAACAGCAATGCCAACGTCGGAATTGGTACAAGCACACCAAATACGACCGCAAAACTGGATGTTAACGGCCAGTATAAATTGGGAATTAACGGATCGGTGCAGAAAAACCAGATCAGTTTTGAAGTCTGGCCAAGCGTATCCATTAATAATCTGCCGGCAAGTAAATCGACCACTCTGGATATTGCCGTTCCGGCAGGTTTCTATCCTTCGGCGACCAGAGCAACCGTTACGGTGACGCCGGCAAGTGATTTTGCAGGAAACACCAGCTTTCTGATATCAAATCCGAGGCTGACGTCCACATCCAATATCACCATCAATCTTACGAATATAGCGGGCAGCGCAGAAAGCCTGTATTCTGCCCATTTTTATATTACCATCAATGAGTTTTAGAGGAATTTTTGCACATATTGTTTTATTTAGGTTGTTTAACGGAAGAAGGATTTCAAATTGAAATCCTTCTTTATTTATACGTTATGCCAGAGCTGCATCTATTTGATAATTCTTTCCAGTACCCATTCGATCAATTTCTTTTCAGAAGCATGGTGATCGGCGGAAAACTCTCCGCGTCTTCTGTTGGCAATCACATTATTGACGGTGATGGCCTGATGCCCTAAAAGTTTTGAGAAAGCATAAATAGCAGACGTTTCCATTTCAAAATTCGTAATGCCGAGATCATTCAGAGTCTCCAGGAACTGATCATCCAGGGCTTTCAGACGGAGCTGTCTTCCCTGTGGCGCATAGAATCCAGGGAAAGTAGCCGTATTGCCATGATACTTGGCATCTATGTAAAGATTTCCCAGCTCTTCGGACCATTCTGAGAAATAAAGCATGGGCTTAATTGTAGAATACGGAAACTTCTCTGTAAAACTTTTCGAGAATTCGTTCTCAAATTCATAGTCCTGGTAAAAGTTCATCAGGCCGTCGAGTCCAACGACATTCTTTGTCACCAGCATATTGTCAACCTGCACATCCGGATTTACGCTTCCGCAGGTTCCCATTCTGAAAAGCTGCAGACTGGAATGTCCGGTTTTAAATTCTTTATGTTTAAGATCGATATTGACCAGTGCATCCAGCTCATTCATCACGATATCGATATTCTCGGTACCGATTCCGGTAGACATGACCGTGATCCTTTCGCCGCGAAGGGTTCCGGTGTGGGTGTAAAATTCTCTTTTGTTTTTACGGATCTCGACCGTGTCAAAATATTTAGAAACCTTCGGAACGCGGTCCGGATCTCCTACGAGGATAATCTTTTCAGCGATATCTTCCGGCAGAAGATTAAGATGGTAAACGCTTCCGTCATCGTTCAGAACAAGTTCTGAAGCAGCAAGTTTATTAAGCATAGTATGTCTTTTTATTTGAATTACAATTTGAAATTTATCCTCCCCAAATATCCTTCCTCATTACAAAGATCCTTCAGAAGCGGATCTGATCGTCATGAATGTGATTTCGGGGTTTAAAATTAATAAAAATTCTCGTAAGAGCCTGTTTTAAAAGACTCAAAATTTCACCTCTGTTTTTTTAACATGAAGAAATTTAGTTTTAAAGGAGACTTACTATAACTCAGAAATAGTCAAGCAGCATAATCTTAATTTTCTGAATTAAAATAAACGCTGTTTATGCTTACTCATAAATAATTTTCCAAGCAAAAAAAACTTAACTTCTTAATGTTAAAATATAAGTAGAATCTGAAAAGACCATAGTCCAGCGTAAACATTATTTAATTCAAATTTAAAGTTGTGGTAATCTCCGTAGACTTTTCGATCAATAGTTTTGCGCAAAAATCTGAAATGAAGTTTTATCCGTTGGCTGTTATCTTTATATTGCTTGGCATTGCCGCCATGTCTTTTAATCCCGTACACAAAGGTTATGCCTCTGAAAACACTA
>JBMDXW010000323.1:0-8984 GCA_048594965.1 Chryseobacterium sp. | reverse complement strand
TTTTTCTTTTCCAGCCTTTCACATTTTTCCATTTAAAGGAGAAACGCTGTTTTCTGGCTGCTTTATTTTTCGGCCACCAGAGGATAATTCCGGAGATCAGCATGATGACGAAAATAATCACCGGAATTCCTACAAGATATGTTCCCCAGGACTGCTTCATCAGATAACTCCAATGGATCATTTTAACGATCTGGAAAAATCCGTTTTTCTCATCGTAGGTCCTTAAAACTTTTCCGTTGTAGGGATTTACATAAGCAACTTTATAGATGGGGAATTCATCAAAATAGTTCCATCCTTTGGGATCGTGCTCGTACCAGTAGAAAAGATAGGACATCTTTTTGTCGATCGGGATATTCACCCAATGAACGGGATATTTCTCTTTTACCTGTGCTACAACAGATTTTTCCAGAACACGGATCGGCAGAACCTCTTTCTGTTCAATGTTTTTTTCGTTGTGATAAATAACCTCCTTCCGGGTAAAATTTTCCACCTCATCTTTAAAAACGTACAGCGCTCCGGTAATGGAAATAACGAAGATCAGAAATCCGATTCCCAGGCCAAACCACAAATGAAGCCTTCCGGTCCATTTTTTAAAGGCACCTGGTTTTTTCTTATGATGATGCTTTTTTCTCATGATATCCTTAAGTGGGGCAAAGATAATGCTTAATTTTTATTTAGAATACTTACAATTAAGGAATTTTACGGATATTTCCTCTATTGATATTATGCTTAAACAAAAGCGCTTCATCATGAGAGTCAGAGGAAGCGCTTTTGAGATGATATTTAAATAAAATCTGTATTAAAATTTATATTCAACCATAAAAGTTCCCCGCATTCCCAGGGCATTGGCGAAGTCGCTGTCCCGGGCTGCCCACCATGCGATCGGCGGCTGGTAAAGGGTGTTGAAAAGGTTTTCAATTCCGAGGGAAAGCTTCCAGGTCTTGCTGATTTCATAACTCGACTTAAAATTAAAGACCGTGTATTCGGGTACCTTTCCTTCGCCGTACGTGTACAATCCGGTCTTTGCGTTAGGCTGGAACCGATCCTGCCCGAAAATGTGAAGCATATCCAGACCTACCGATAAATTCTGCACAGGTCTTGCCTGAATATATGCAAGAATTTTTGGTGCGGAAATTCTGCTGTTGTTAATTTTGGTTGAATAATCGCCATCATCTTTTGGTGAAGTGATGCCTTCTATCCAACTGTAGCTTGCTCCGAAATTGATCCATTTTGCAGGGGAGAAATGTAAAAAACCTTCTACTCCGTACACCACTTCCGGTGCGCGCTGGATGGTCAATGAACGGTCGGCACTCTGAACAAAAGAAGCACCCAGCTTTGAGGTACTCACGTAGGAAGTTACTTCATAATTCAGCCAGCTGGTAATTTGCCCCGTTGTGCCCAATTCATAATTATTAACGATGATGGGTTTTGTTTCGAGGTTATTAATGGTATCCGAGGTTGAGGTTCTTAAAATCCGTCCCAGTTCATTAATGGAATAGGCTTGGGAGAAACTACCGAAAATATTAATGGTCGGATTGATGTTGTACCGGAATCCGATATTACCTACCAGGGCGTTATATTCAAGATCTCCGCCTTTCACAAAAATACTTTGGGTAAAAGTTCCGTCGTTTTTAATCGAAGAAAGTGTATTGAAATCCCCGACTTTCACTTTAATATTTTCATAACGCAGGCCTCCTTTCAGAATAAGTTTTTTAAAGAGATCGATTTTCATTAACATGAAAGGGGCAATATTCGTCATATTCATGGCAGGAGTCCAGTAACGGCCGTCTTCCAGTTTCTGAACGGTCTGGTCATTAAGAATATCAATTCCGTAAATAACTTCTGCCTGAGAATTCTGAGCGTTCCATAACTGGGTGTCGAAATTGGCTCGTGCTCCGTATTTTTTCGAAATAACATTAGACTGCCCACCGTTGAAAAAGGTATCGCTATATCCGTAAACCGTCCTGAAATCCTGCATATAGAGGTTGACATTCAGGGAAGTTCCCTGCCAAAGTCTTTTGCTGTCGTAGCTAAGCTTAAGGTTGTGATTCCTCGGAGTTCCCTGTGGAGTGGTTTCCAGGCCTTTTCCCAGGCCTTCACCGATGGTGGGTGTTACTCCGTATTTTCCGGTTTTAAGGCCTAAATTCAGGTCAGATTTTGAAGCATAACCGATATAGGAAGCTTCGAGTCTGTTGTTTTCATTAAAATTATAGCCCAGTTTCAGCATTCCGTTGTAATTGTTCATTTTTGCGGTACTGTATGTCGGGCTCAGATTGTCTCCGTTGGCATCTTTGAGATATCCGGTTCTTTCATACGCGAATGAAGCAACATAGTCGAAATCTTTAGTGATTTTTCCGGAAAGCAGCTGGCTCGCCCTGAATCCTAAAGTTCCGCCATACGGTTGGCCGGTCAATCCGACCTGTGAAATTCCTGAGATCTTTTTATCACCCGTGCTTTTTCTGGTGATATAATTGATGATTCCTCCGTCTGATCCGTTTCCGTAGATGGAAGTAGCTCCCTTGATGACTTCAATCCGTTCAATGACTGAAGGATCGATAGATCTGATGTCTCTTGCCCCATTTCTTAAAGGCGTCGATTGCGGAATCCCGTCGATCAAAACCAAAACCTGTCTTCCTCTGAGCGTTTGCCCACTGTTGGTCGTTGTTCCCGAGCTTGTGGCAAGACTGGGAACCGTATATTGTAAAATGTTGCTGATATCCGAATTGACGGTCAGCTGCGACTGGATCTGCTTCTGATTAACAATGGTCACAGAACCTGGAATTTCTTTAATATTCTCTTTCTTTCTGGAAGCCGTTAATACGACTTCATCCACATCTTTTACCTGAAGAGAGTCTTTCTGCTGTGCAAAAATGTTCACAGAAGCTAATGCAGCTGCTGCTAAAATGGTCTTTTTCATGAGTTTTTGATTCCTTTTTTCTTTTTTTTACCTAGCCATATCAAAAATCCGGTTACCGGTAACGAGGTGCAGAGAAGCCCTGCGATGAACCAGATTATTTTTCCGAAAATGCCGAAATACGAACCGGTGTGGACGTCATAATTGGCATTGGCGTATTTTTCTGCCTTGTTTAGCTGATCGTGGGATTTATTCATCAGCAGTTTTCCTGAATATTTATCAAAAACAAGCTGACTTCTTATGGCAAATCTTCCATCTTCTCCATAAACCGTGACGGGGATATTATTTAATTCCTTCCCTTTTTTAGTTTTTCCATTCAACGGGATCCGGAAGCTTGAATAGGCAGGATATTTTTTTCTTGCTTCATGTGCGGTAAGGTCGAAAATGTCTGTTTTTTTTACGAATAGCGAATCCGGGGATTTCATTTCTTTTTCTTTCGGTAGTTCCGAAGATCCGGATAATGCCAGATTAAAAACATTTTTCACCCATGGAAACGAGAAATAAATTCCCGATAAGCTTAATAACAGGGCAACAAATGAAACATAAAACCCCAAAACATTATGAAGGTCGTAGTTTTTACGCTTCCAGGTTTTTACATTTTTCCAGTCGAATGAATAGCGTCCTTTTGCTGCTTTCCTGTTTTTAGGCCACCAAAGGATAATTCCGGTGATCAGCATGATAATGAACAGCACCACTGGGATTCCTACGACATATTTCCCCCAGTCTGTTTTTAAAAGTAAACTCCAGTGAATAGATTTAAGAATCGGGAAAACATCATACTTTTCATTGTACACCCCAAGGATTTTACCGTTATACGGATTTACGTAGACCAGTTTGTTGATTTTAACCTCATCGAAATAATTCCAGGCCTTTTTATCTTTTTCATAAAACCAGAATTCATAGGATTTTGTTTTGTCTAAAGGGATTTCAACAGAAGTCACCGGATATTTTTCATTCATCTCCAGAGCGACTTTTTCCTTCAGCACCTCAATCGGTAAAGGGTTTCGCCTAATCGTTTCAGCTTTGAGGTCATAAGCATTCTTCCTTAATTGCTGCTGAATTTCATCCTTAAAAACATAAAGAGTTCCTGACAGGGATACAATAAAAACAATCAGACCAACGGACAAACCCAACCAAAGATGCAGTTTGGCAGACCATTTTTTGATCAATGAAGGCTTTTTCTTATGGTGATGCTTCTTTCTCATGCGATGAGAAAAAAGTTAACCTTTTAAGGGGTTAACTTTTAATTATTTAAAATTTATATCCTATTGAAAGTCTGAAATTTCTTGGAGCTTCTGCCTGATAATAATAATATGATCCGTAAGAATAGTATGATCCAGAATACAGATATCTGTCAAATACATTAAACACGTTTAACCCCACTCTGAATTTTGTGTTTTCCCATGAGAGACCGGCATCAAATTTAAGATAGTCGTTCATATTCTGCGTTCCTGCAGTTCCCCAGTTCCAGGTACTTCTGTCACCCAGGAAAGTTCCTCCGAAACTTAGTCCGAATCCTTCCAGTATTCCATCTGTAAAAGTGTAGTTTAACCAGCCGTTAACTGTATGCTTGGCATATCCAGGAATTCTTGTTCCTACAGGATTAGAAGTAGGATCGTTGGATTCTGTTATTTTATTTTCTGTAAAAGCGTAATTGAATATAGCATTAAATCCTTTTACAATTTCTCCTTTAAGATCGAATTCAACACCCTGAACTCTTGATTTACCTAATACAATAGAGAATCTTTCTCCAGGAATATTGTTTGGATCAGTGATAAGTTCGTTGTTTTTGTTTATATTGTAAACAGAAAGAGTAGTGTTCCATTTTCCACCGAACCAGTCTCTCTTTAGCCCTACTTCCATATTATCTCCAGTAATGGGACTTGCACTCGCTCCACTTCTCAGGAAACCCGCTTGTGGTACAAATGCCTGATCATATAATGCATATACTGAAGTATTTTCATCCACTGAATAGCTTAATCCTACACGAGGGGTGATTCGGTTCGCCTTTTTATTGGTACCATAATCATTCTGACTTACTGTAGTGTATCTTGCAGCCAAGGTTACTCTTAATTTATCATCAAAGAAACCTAATTCGTCCTGTAGATATAATCCGGTATAATTCTGATTAATAGTGCCGCCGGAACCTGCTCTTTCCGAAAGCGGGCGTGTCTTGTCGAAAGCACGGTAGCCTATTAAATTATTCGGTCCGAAATAAGCATTCTGTCCGTTACTATCGTAATTGTTTGTATCTACATTATACCAATAGCTGTAATCGGCAACCGTGTTTCCGGGATCTGTTGGAGTTGCAGGCCTATAATCTCCATCAGCATTAAATTTATCCAGATTGTATCCCTGATTCCAGTCAGCCATATACTTTTTGCTTCCAAGATCCAGCCCTGCTAAAATTTTATGTGATACAATACCTGTTTTTGCATATCCATTTAAGAAGACCTGTCCGAATTTCATAGTATTATCAGCTTCCCAATAATTCAACTTTCGAATCATGTAACTTTTATTTTCAAACCTATCCGGCCAAATATCACTTCCCATGGTGTATTCGTTGACATAGGTTAGCTGAGAAGTCAGTTTCCAGTTTTCGTTAAACTTATGTTGTAGATTGATGTTAACGGTATTATTGTCAACCTTCGTAGGGTCTAGACTTGGATCTGTAAGAGTATAATTTACAGGTTTTGTTCCATATCCTTCAAAACTGTAAACATACGCAGAACCTACTTCAGACATCTTTGCCTTCTGATAGATATATTCTGCTGTTAAAGTCGTCTTATCGGTAAGATTTACTTTTAATGAAGGATTAATGATATAACGGTCATTAAACTCATAATCTCTGAAACTGTTTCTGTTCTGAGCCATTAAATTTAATCTGAAAGCAACTTTATCAGTAATCTTGGTATCGATATCCGTTTCGCCTCTGTACATATTGAAGCTGCCCAGTGTTACTCTTGCTGAACCGTTTAAAGATTGTCCTGTTGGTTTTTTGGTAACGATATTGTAGATACCGCTTGGTTCTCCGTTTGACATTAAGAATCCGGATGGGCCTTTGATAAATTCAATGTGATCTACAAAAGACATATCTTCACTCAATGGACCCCAATTCGAAGTAACGTTCACTCCGTTCATGAAGGCTGCAGCTCTGGAACCTCTCATGTTTACTCTTGTATACATGTCTCCCCAGTGCTCCAATCTCTGTGCTCCTGCAACGTTTCTCAGAACACCGTCGCTTAATGTTGTTACCTGCTGATCTTCCAATGCTCTGTTAGTAATGATAGAAACATTCTGAGGAATTTTTATAAGTTCCTCGTCGAGACGCATAGAAGATGACCCTTCCTTTTCTACGTATTTCTTATAATATTTCCCATTTACGATTACTTCCTCAATATCATTCGACTTAATCGTATCTTTTTCCTGAGCAAAAGTTAGCATAGAACCTAACATCGACGCACAGATCAGCATATTTTTCATGAAACTCAAATTTCCTGCAAATATATTGTTTTTAATTATTCTAAATAAATAATCGAATTGATATTTGTCATGAAATTAATATATCATCAATAAGAAAAGCCGCTCCAGACAGTTCTGAAGCGGCTTCTCTATATTTTGAAAATACTTTTCTTTCGCTGGAATTTCTCCTTTGTATAAGAATGAGATAATTTCTTTATTTAATTTATCGATCATTTCGCTGAATAGGTGGAAAGATTCCTGCTTGTAAATTACCAGCGGGTCTTTCTGTTCGTAGACCGCTCCCTGAGATGACCTTCTCAGATCATCCATTTCACGAAGATGAAGCTTCCAGTTTTCATCAATGATAGATAATGTAATGTTCTTTTCAAAATCGTTGATTAAACTGTCACACTGCGTTTCATAAGCTTCCTTAAGATCTGTTACGATCGTCATCGTCTTATGTCCGTCTGTGAATGGAACCTGGATCATTTTAAACATCGATCCCTGGTTCTGGTATACATTCTCAATGATCGGGAATGATTTTTCTTTCAGCAGGTTGAGTTTCATCTGATAATCCTCCTGCGCAGCTTTGAACAGGATATTCGTCAGGTCCTGAACGGTCTTTGATTTAAAATCATTTTCAGAAACCGGAGATTCCATCGTGAAAGTCTTAATGATCTCATATTCGAAATCCTTATAATTTCCTGTAGCTCTTCCTTTTGTAACGATAGAATTGGCTACATCAAAGATCATATTGGCAATATCATACTTCAGGTGATCTCCGAACAAAGCGTTCTTTCTTCTCTTATAGATCACATCACGCTGCTTGTTCATCACGTCATCATATTCAAGGAGTCTTTTTCTGGTTCCGAAGTTGTTTTCCTCTACTTTTTTCTGTGCTCTTTCAATCGACTTGGAGATCATGGAATGCTGAATGACCTCACCTTCCTTATGTCCCATTCTGTCCATCATTTTAGCAATTCTTTCAGAACCGAATAAACGCATCAGGTTATCTTCAAGGGAAACATAGAACTGGGAACTTCCCGGGTCTCCCTGACGTCCTGCTCTACCTCTCAACTGTCTGTCCACACGTCTGGAATCGTGTCTTTCGGTTCCGATGATGGCTAATCCACCTGCTTCTTTTACTTCTTTCGTAAGCTTAATATCGGTACCACGACCTGCCATGTTGGTGGCGATGGTTACAACGCCCGGCTGTCCTGCTCCTGCAACGATTTCCGCTTCTTTTTTATGAAGTTTCGCGTTAAGAACCTGGTGCGGGATTTTTCTCAGCTGTAAAGCTTTTGAAAGCAACTGCGAGATTTCCACCGAAGTGGTTCCTACAAGTACCGGTCTTTTTGCGGCCGTTAATCTTTCAATTTCTTCGATAACCGCATTGTATTTTTCACGATTGGTCTTAAATACCAAATCCTGTTTGTCGTGTCTTAAAATCGGACGGTTGGTAGGAATAACCACTACATCCAATTTGTAGATTTCCCAAAGCTCCCCGGCTTCCGTTTCTGCCGTACCCGTCATCCCCGCAAGTTTGTTGTACATACGGAAATAGTTCTGAAGGGTAATGGTCGCAAACGTTTGGGTTGCCGCTTCGATCTTTACATTTTCCTTTGCCTCGATCGCCTGGTGAAGACCGTCGGAGTAACGTCTTCCTTCCATGATACGTCCGGTCTGTTCATCAACGATTTTTACTTCACCGTCGATTACCACATACTCATCATCTTTTTCAAATAAGGTATACGCTTTCAGCAACTGGCTCATGGTATGGACACGCTCTGACTTCTCTGCAAAATCGGAGAACAGTTTTTCTTTTGCTTCAAATTCTTCCTCTTTGGATAAATTTTTAGCTTCCAGTTCGGCAATTTCAGTCCCGATGTCCGGAAGTACGAAGAAATTCGGGTCTGAGTTCCCCTGGGACATATAATCAACCCCTTTATCGGTAAGGTCTACCTGATTGTTCTTTTCTTCGATGACGAAGTAAAGATCTTTATCTACGATCGGCATATCGCGGTTGTTATCCTGCATATATTGTGCTTCCGTTTTCTGAAGCAAGGCACGGTTCCCGCTTTCCGATAAGAATTTAATTAACTGTCTGTTTTTAGGAAGACCTCTGTACGCCTGAAGCAATTTGAAACCACCTTCTTTGGTATTCCCTGCAGCGATTAATTTTTTAGCTTCGTTAAAAATACCCGAAACCGTTTTTTTCTGAACCTCAACAATTCTGTCGATTGACGGTTTCAGTACATCGAATTCCTGGCGGTCTCCCTGCGGAACCGGCCCGGAAATGATCAACGGTGTTCTCGCGTCGTCTACCAAAACAGAGTCCACCTCATCGACAATGGCAAAATTCAATTCACCTTGAACCAACTCAGTTGGGTTGGTCACCATGTTGTCTCTCAGATAATCGAAACCAAATTCATTATTCGTACCGTAGGTGATGCTGGCCTGGTAAGCTTTTCTCCTCGCATCGGAATTAGGCTGATGAAGGTCGATACAGTCAATGGTCAATCCGTGGAACTCATACAACGGCCCCATCCATGCGGAGTCACGTTTCGCCAGGTAATCATTGACCGTTACAACGTGTACACCACGCCCG
>JBMDXW010000322.1:0-5519 GCA_048594965.1 Chryseobacterium sp. | reverse complement strand
AGCTTAAAGAGTCGACGTCTGAATTGAAATCCCAGTTAGATGTCAAAGAAAAGGAACTGATCAACATTCTTTACCAGCTTCCTAATATTCCGCATGAGAAAGTAAAAAGCGGAGTTTCTGCTGATGACAATGAGATCATTTTTCAGTCTCATGATGTGGAAGGTCTTGGCGAAGGAGCAATTCCTCACTGGGAATTAGCAAAAAAATATAACCTTATCGATTTTGAGCTTGGCGTAAAGATTGCCGGAGCCGGTTTTCCTGTATATCTCGGAAAAGGAGCCCGTCTGCAGAGAGCCCTGGTACAGTATTTTTTAGATAAAAACGTGGAGAAAGGCTATATGGAAGTGAACCCTCCTCACGTGGTAAACGAAGCTTCAGGATATGGAACCGGGCAGCTTCCGGACAAAGAAGGTCAGATGTATTTTATTAATGAAGACAATCTGTATCTCATTCCTACTGCCGAAGTTCCTGTGACAAACCTGTATCGTGATGTTTTACTTGAAGAAAGAGATCTGCCGATTAAAAATACAGCTTTCTCACAGTGCTACAGAAGAGAAGCGGGAAGCTACGGAGCTCACGTAAGAGGGTTAAACCGTCTTCACCAGTTTGAAAAAGTAGAAATCGTAAGAATTGAAAAACCGGAAAACTCCTATGCGGTTTTAGAAGAAATGGTAGAACACATCAAAGAAATTTTGAGTGATCTTGAACTTCCTTACCGTGTATTGAGGCTTTGTGGAGGAGATACCGGTTTTGCATCTGCCATGACTTACGACTTTGAAGTATGGAGTGCCGCACAGGAAAAATGGCTCGAAGTAAGTTCCGTATCCAACTTTGAAACATTCCAGGCTAACCGGTTGAAATGCCGTTATAAAACAGACGGAAAATCCCAGCTGGTACATACCCTGAACGGTTCTGCGATGGCATTGCCAAGAATTATGGCTGCTTTGCTTGAAAACAACCAGACCGAAGAAGGAATTAAGCTTCCGAAGAAGATCGCCGAATATGCGAGATTTGATGTGATTAATTAAGAATTTTAATGTTATATAACAGACCACCGGAAATCTCCGGTGGTTTTTCTTTGCTTTAATTTTTTCCGGGAAAGTTTCTTACGAGGGTGCAACAAGGTTTCCTGCTTCCGGGAAAGTTTGTCGCAAGGTTGCAACAGCCTTTCCCGGTTACCGGAAAAGTTGTTGCAAGGGTGCAGGAAGGTTTCTTGCTTCCCGGAAAGTTTGCTGCAGCCTGCAGGAAGGTTTCCGGAAAAATTGAATTTAGCTTTAATCAAAATGCATCATATCATGCTTAAAATAACAAACAGCAAACCTTTCGAATCATCGTCCGAAGGGCCTGGTATAATTTAAAAATTTAGCTTAAAATTTAATGACAGTTTGTATTGCTGTGGCTGTGCGTACTGTGATCTCCCGGCAAATGACAGTCACCCTGATGGTCTTTGGATATGGTCATGGATTCTGCTCTTGGAGAAATGTACGGTATTCCCAGCTCAAGGCCTCTTACAATGAACAATCCTCCCAGGATGATCATCACCACAGGGATTACTTTCAATACTTTTATCCTGAAAGCCTGATTCATGAGGTTTCCGGCCAAAACTACCGCAAACATGAACGGAAGGGTTCCCAGACCAAATAAAGCCATATAGGAAGCTCCCTGCCATATCCCGCCGCTGGCAAGACTTGCCGTTAAAGCCATATACACCATTCCGCAGGGCAGGAAACCATTCAGAACACCGGTCGTGAATCTTGAACGGTAATCTGCTTTTTGCAGGAGTCTTCCCAGATTTGATTTTACTTTAAATAAAAACTTTGAAAAAAAGGGTACTTTAGAAGCAAAATCTTTACCGCCGAACGAAAATAAGGCCATGATGATAAGAAGAATTCCCACCGCAATCGTAAGGTACTTCTGAATTCCTGCCATTTCAAAACCTTCACCGATAACACCCAGGATGGCTCCCAATAACGAATACGTGAAGATCCTTCCGAACTGGTACGTAAGATTCTGAAGATAAAAATTGGTTGCCTGTTTTTTAGTTAAGCCCATGGACAGGGCGATCGGTCCGCACATTCCGACACAGTGGAAGCCGGAAGCGAACCCCAACCCTATGGCAGACAGAATGAGTGCTATTTCCATATTACATCATAATCCATTCGATAGTCTGTTTTATCTTTGGTCCAGCTCAGTCTCAAGGTATAATTTCCCAGCTTTAGTACTTTTGCGGGGATTAAGAAAGATTTGCCGGCGTCAAGCTGTACAGATCTGTGTATATCCAAATTCTGGTCATCGGTTCTGTTTAAAACAAATTTTACCGTCGTGTTCGAGTTGTCGTAGTCTTTCGGAAAGGTAATCTTTATCCCATTTTTATCCTGGCTATAGACTGGTTTTTCCTGTAATTCGTCTGCTCTTTTCTTCGCGTCGATGACATCCTGATACTTGAGTTCTTCTTCATAATAATTGTCCGTTACCATTTCCGAGTTTTTCTGTCCGTTCGGAAACAGGAAAAGCATGGAAAGGATAAAGATCATAAATGCAGCTAATGCAATGACAACACCGTGTCCCCAACTGAATTTTTTCATTTCGTAGGAATTGTATTTTATAAGCCTCAGCACCACAGAAGTTCTGCCGTACTGAGGCTGATTGGTTTGATTAAAATTGTAGTTTAAAAGGTCCTTCAAAATAAGTCTGGTAAGAATCTACCAGTTTTCCGCTCATATCATACACGCCGATGGTGATGTTCTGCTTGGAGAGATTCATCTCGCTTTCGGGGAAACTGATGTTTACGGTTCCTTTGGTGATCTTATCGCGGTCTACGGTAATTTTACTCGAAGCGCTGTAAATTACTTCTCCGTGTTTCGGTTCAATTACCTTGATGGTTACTATTTTCTTCTCGTTGGTCTTATTCAGGAAGGTATAATTGTAAGTGTTGGTGATTTTACCGTCTCTTACGAAGAAAGTACTTCCGGCAGGCTTAATGAATTTGGCTTCCATTTCGCCGCGGTTATAAAGAAGATAACCCAGAAATGCGGTAAGAAGAACAAGGATTACAGCAAAACCTTTCATTCTTCCTGTAAATTTAAACTGTGTTTGCTTCTCGATTTCGTTTTCAGTCGCATAACGGATAAGTCCTTTCGGAAGACCCACTTTTTCCATTACTTCATCGCAGGCGTCAATACATGCCGTACAGTTTACACACTCAAGCTGCTGTCCGTCCCTGATATCAATTCCGGTAGGACATACTACCACACACTGATGACAGTCGATACAATCGCCCTTTCCTGCTGCTTTACGGTCTTCTCCTTTTCTCCATTTGGCTCGGTTTTCCCCTCTTTTGAAATCGTAGAATACATTGACGGTATCTTTATCGATCAAGACGCCCTGTAATCTTCCGTAAGGACACACCAAAGTACAAACCTGCTCCCTGAACCATGCAAATACAAAGTAAAAGGCAGCTGTAAGCAGAATCATTACAATGAAGTTGGTAGGATTGGCAAACGGTCCCTCCGAAACAATCCTGAAAACCTCTTCATAACCCACAATGTACATGAACATAAAGTGCGTGATGATGAGAGATATGATAAGGTAAATGGTCCATTTCAGTCCCCTTTTCCAGATTTTCTCGGTATTCCACTCCTGACGGTCAAGTTTCATCTGCTTGTTCCGGTCTCCTTCAATCGCATATTCTATTTTACGGAAAATCATTTCAAGGAAAATTGTCTGAGGACATATCCACCCGCAGAAAATTCTACCGAAAGCAATCGTAAATACAATAATGAAAATAAGAGACGCAATAGCTCCAAGCGTAAGGATAAAAAAATCCTGAGGGTAGAAAGGCTGTCCGAAAATAAAGAACTCCCTGTCTATTACATTAAACAAAATAAGTGGGTTGCCATTGATCTTGATAAATGGAACCGAAAAATAAATCAATAGTAAAATACAGCTTACAAGATATCTATAATTGGTGTATTTCCCTCTAGGCTTTCTGGGATATACCCATTTCCTTTTACCGGACTGATCCATGGTGCCTATAGAATCTCTGTAAGTTTCAGGGTCCAGAACCTGCCCCTGTCCGCCGCGTGCTTCTATTTCTTCTATGTCTGACATTTGTAATATATTTAAAAAAAGAAAAACATAATTCGTTACTATTTTTTAATGTAATAACAAATTATGTTTTTCATATGTTTCTAATTTTATTTAAAATTATTCTTTTTCCCAATGTGCCTCGGTTCCCTGAGGAGCGGCACCTCCCTGAGCCGGTGTCACTGGAGGTAATTCCTGGTTGATGTGATATACATACGCTGCAATTTTTTCAATTTCAGCACCGGAAACTTCCCCGTTTTTACCGAATGGTCTCATCGCAGGATTGGTAGGCGAACCGTTCCAGTCCATATGGAATACATTTTTGAATAATGTTTTCTCCGGCTGGTTGATCCAGTAATTATCCGTAAGGTTCGGACCGATACCACCGCTACCGTCTTCCTTGTGACAAGAGGCACAGTTTGTTTTAAAAAGCTCTTTACCTTCCGCAATATTATCCGCAGAATACTTTGCTGTTTCAATTGTTACAGGAGGCTGGCTTTTATTGTATAGATCAATCGCTGCAATCTGCTCCTTATACTCTTTTTCATATTCGTTGAGAGGATGAGCAAAATCTGTAAACGAGAATGCCGCAACATAAACGATACAAAAAGCGGTCCCAAAATAGAACAGACCCAGCCACCATTTCGGTAATTGATTGTCTAATTCCATAATTCCGTCGAAACCGTGGTCGATCAGGATGTCTTTCTCTTCAGCAGCAGATTGTTTTTTAAATGCTGCATGGTATAGCCTTGTAAAATACGGTACTTTTTTCTCAGCCAGATAAGCTGCTTTCTCTTCAGCAGACAGCTTTTTGAATTTATTGTTTTCAATAAGGTCCCCGATGGCACTGTGAATGTAAGCCAAAATACCAGCAATTACTACAGTACCCCAGAAATATGGAGACCCAAGGAACTCATAACTTTGTACAAACAGATAATAAAAAACTATTAAAAGTCCGATTATGATTAAGATGTTTATAAAAACCGGTGTTCTTTGTTTCATAATAAATAGATTAATTTTTTAAATTAAAATCATCATCCTGATCGTCACTCAGAGGGGCTTCTTCTTCTTCCTTGTAAAACTTTTTAGGCCTGCTAAAAACGTATATTACCAGAGATACGAAGAACAGCATAAAGAATATCAGAGCCAAGGTCTGGTAAAAGCCAGCATTGTCGGTGTTGGATAAGATGTCTTTAAAGTTCTGAGGTATCATGATGGGAACTTTTTAATGTTAGTTATTACTTGCTGTTTTAATTTCAGTTGTTTTGATATCGGTTCCTAATCTCTGAAGATAAGAAATAAGGGCTACGATCTCTTTTTTCTCAAGCTCGCCTTTAGGTCTTTTTGCATAAGCATCCTTAAGGTCGGCAGCTTCTGAGAAGATATCTCTTACAATTTTAGAAGCCTGGTTGTCTGCCCACGAATTGGCAGAA
>JBMDXW010000321.1:0-5651 GCA_048594965.1 Chryseobacterium sp. | reverse complement strand
AAATCTTCCGTAAGATCCGTTTCAGAGAACGCTTTAATCCCGTCATAATGGGCAACGATGCCGCCCATGAGTCCCTGTCTCCACCAGTTTCTCTGAACACCGTCTTTCACATCAGCGCCTTCTCTATTATATCCGTAGAATGGGAACGTAAGATCGTAATAGAACTGATTCCTGTTGTTCATCGTCTGGTTTCTGATGTCATCGAAAACTTCCATCGGAACACCGTCAGGATTGGTTTCACTTTTTACCATAACCGGAGGAATCGCGCTGATCAGTACGGCTTTCTTAGCTCTTCCGTTAGCATATTTGTTGACATAGCGGATCACCTCGCCGCCTCCTGTGGAGTGGCCGATGTGCACTACATCTTTTAAATCTAAAAATTCAACCAGTTCTGCGGCATCCGAAGCGTACTGCTCGATGGTATGGTTGTAGATATTCTGGCTTGAGCGTCCGTGGCCCCTTCTGTCGTGGGTCACGACACGGTATCCTTTCTGCAGGAAAAAAATCACCTGTGCGTCCCAGTCATCCGAAGACAATGGCCATCCGTGGTGAAACATCAATACCGGCCCTTCGCCCTGGTCTTTGTAAAAAATTTCTGTTCCGTCTTTTAATTTAAGTGTACTCATTTCGTTATTTTTTAAGGTTGTTAATATGAATGTAATTGTTTTTGTTTTAATTTCTTTAGCAAATGTACAGAGGTTAAATCTGCTGTAAATTAATCTAGTTAAATTTCGTTCGTTTTGCTGATTTTTTTTTAATCAAATTGTATTTTCTCTTACCAGTTCAAACAGATCGGTCGCACCGCCATTGAATTTTTTTCCGTTAATGAAGAAAGAAGGGGTTCCGTTTACTCCGCTGATCACTCCGCTTTCAAAATCCGAATCGATCTTTTCCGCAAGCTCGCGGCTCTGCAGGTCTGCTTTAAACTGCTCCATATCAAGATGCAGCTTTTCTGCGACTTCCATTAAAAAGCTTTCACTGAGATTTTGCTGATGTTCATAGATCGCATCGTGCATTTCCCAGAATTTTCCCTGTCGGTTGGCTGCTTCGGCGGCCATTGCTGCGGGTTTTGCGTATGGATGCATTTCCGACAGCGGAAAATTTCTGAAGACAAACCCGATCCCATTTCCAAATTCTTTCATAAGCTCTTTAAGAACGGGATAAGCCGCTCCACAATACGGACATTGATAATCGCCATATTCTACGATGACCAGCCCGGCATTCGGGTTACCCTGGATATGGTCATTTTTGCTGACTGATGGTTTTAGTGACATATTATTTTGTTTTTAAGGTTTCTAAAGCTTCCAGGATGCCGTCAGCTCCGGGATTTACAGCAGTAGGAGAGAGATAGCTCCATGCTATGGTTCCGTCTTTATCGATGACGAACAGGGCGCGCTTGCATTCTCCTTCCTCTTCATCATAGACGCCGTATTGTTTTGCGGTTTCGCCCTTTGCTTCAAAGTCTGCCAGTAAAGGGAAATGAAGGTTTCTCGATTGGGCAAAAGCCATGTGGCACCACTTGCTGTCTACCGAGATTCCGAAGATCTCCGCATCATATTGTTTAAAGTATTTCAGCATCTCATTATAGAGTGCCATCTGGTCACTGCACACCGGGCTCCAGTCGGCAGGATAAAACGCGAGGATCACATTCTTTCCCCGGAACTCGGAAAGGGTAATTTTCTGGTCGGGGGTTGCATATAAAGTAAAATCCGGTGCAAAGTTATCTTTCTGTAACATAATTTGTTTTTTATGGTTAATGATTTTTAAGGTTGAATAAAAATTTTCTTTTTCGGAAATTTGTCCGCTTCTCCGTCGGCAATTCCGAAATTGGTTGCTATTACATCTTCAGGATTTCCGGCAAGCCATTCACTGAGGTCAATGGATTCGTAGGTCCCGCTGTTGAACCCGATCAGTACTTTACAGACCGATTCTCCGGTATTTTTAATGTAGTGTCCGGCTCCCATGGGAACGTAGCCCACATCACCGGCACTGAACTGTTCGGTAATGGCCGTTCCTTCGGCCAGGAAAACCGTCATCTCTGCCTGTCCGGTAATATAATATTGCCATTCGTCGGCATTGGGATGCCAGTGCATTTCTCTCAGTGCTCCTGGCTGGAGTTCAATGACAGAACCTGCCATGGTGGTGCTGATGGGAAATTCTTTTCGGGTAACCAGCCTTTGAAGTCCTCCCCCGGGAATAATTCTCGGCTGTTGGGAATGCAAGGGATACCGGTGAAGACTGGTTAGGGCGATATCAGATTCTTCAGGACGGGCTGTTGCGATGAACGACATTTCGTCAGGGACCGGTCCTGCTGCAAAATACGCTTCTTTTTGAGGCAATGCAGCCACTTCTTTAAGGCTTATTCCTAAATTCTGCGCCACTACCTCAGGAGGCATGCTTGATATAAAATCCGTGATGCTGAAGGTATGGTCTTCAGAGAAATTACCGTTGTCGAAGATTAGGATAAAGTGACATTCTTCCGTTCCTGTCGCCTGAATGGAGTGTCCGTAGCCTTTAGGAAAATACCACACGTCACCCGGCTCAAAATTATCGGTATAGCTTTTTCCGTCCGGATGAATAATTGTCGTACGCACTGTTCCGGAAATGACATAAGCCCATTCTGCGGCGTTGGCGTGCCAGTGAAGTTCACGCATACTGCCCGGCTGCAGCCTCATCGAAACACCGGCGATACCGACGGATGCCGGAAACTCTTTTACGGAAGCACCTCTTGTCGTTCCACCGTCATTGCTGCGCGGTTCCTTCTTTTCCAATTCGTATTTAAAGCTTAAGTGATTCATGATATTAATATTTAAGATTGATGAGTGAAGATCTTGTCTTTTACTATGGTAAAGCTACCTGATATTCAAGTTATTTTGAGGACTTATTCGGTGAACGGGCAAAAACAGTCGTTGGGAATGAGCATCTAAGGGACCGTCGGCTTTTTAATAATTCCGGAGGCCATAATCAATTTCCGGCTTCACAAAATGAACAGTCTATTTCTGCTAAATTGGCCGATTAAACCAAAGCAGAATGCTTTAACTATAATGATTGAATAAGAATTTAGAAAAAAAAGGCTTGAGACCATTTACATTACAAAGAAGAATAAAGGCTTCAGCTGAAACCCATAGGTTGCGGCTAAAGCCCTTTTGTTAATTGACACCAGGCTGTCCTGACGCTATTCAGTATACCGTTCTATTGCCGATACAACCATTTACGGATCACTCTTGTATAAACAGGCATGACCATAAATACCATCAGGCAGACGATAATTCCTGAGATGAGCAATGCTTCAAAATAATGATTCTCCGGGATATCCAGTGTACGGAGAAAAGGAAGGAGGATTAAAGGAACCAGGAGCGACAGGGGATAAATAGCAGACCATGTTACGAGAAACTGTTTCCAGCGGACCGGCGCTTTACCGGAAACGCTTTCCGAAGTAAAAAGAAAGTCCAGCCCGGACCTGATCTCATAATTGTCATTTTTTCTGAATAAGGGATTTGCCTTTTCGATGAGCTTTTTACGGCTTTCCGAATCCATCCAGTTTTTAAGGTGGGCAATAGTGTCAAAACGGATGATAACCGTGTATACAAAAGTAAGGCCTGGAATCGGTCGTACGATCTGCAGGTCGATAAAACCTTCAGCATGTCTGGTCTGGGGAATGATCTCATCCAGCCAGCCTTCATATTCTTTCTGTTTTCCGTCCAGTATATGATGGGTGATCACTACAGACGCTCCCTGATTTTCCATATTTACTGATTTAAATAATTCCCGTTGTGCATTTTTAATTCCTGTATTTCAAAATGAGTTAAAAGATTCAAAAAGGTTTAATGCTTTTAATTAAAAACTTGTTTAAACTTATTTACCCTGTTTTCAGATATTCTTTACAGAAGATTCGTTTTTTATCGAGGAAAATCAATGATTTTTGCCTTAAAAATAAACTTTATACGTACTTTTATACATCTTAAGCTCATTTTAATACGCCTTAAGCGTACTTTTATATACCTTAAGCTCATTTTAATATGCTTTAAGCGTACTTTAATATGCTTTAAGATTATGTTTCTACGCATTAAGATTATTTTTCTATACATTAAGTTTAATTTTATATGTTTATGCTTATTAATAAACACATTAAATAAATTATTTCTATAATATTGTTTAAACTCAGTGCACAACTACCCGCAACAGCCACAAAGGATAATCGTAACGCAATGATTAAAAAACAATCAAAGTTCTCAAAAGAATAAATTCGAAGATTTTTTAAGACTATTTGCCTTTTTTTCATTTACAGTAATCAACGTAAGATAAAATTGAGCTCATCTTTTGTGACTTTTGTGGTTATATAAAAAGTTTAAACAGCTTTTAAAGTTAATCTGAATGATGAATAAGGAGTACTATAATTTTTAACCTTGGATGTTATTCTTTTGAAAAATTTTTGTTTTATTAAATTTAAATTAATGCAACTCCATTAAAAAGCCCTCTGGTACTGCCATGGAATTTCGGTTTCCGCCTCAAGTTCTTTCGCCGCATGAAGTGCAAAATAAGGATCCCTCAGGTGCTCCCGGGCCATTACGACAAGATCCGCTTTTCCGGAGGTGATGATTTCTTCCGCCTGCTCTGCTGTTGTGATCATGCCGACCGCACCGGTAAGAATTCCGGTCTTTTCTTTTATGGCAGCAGCAAAAGGAACCTGGTAGCCGGGAAAAACTTTGTCCCTGCTCACATTCGTAAATCCGCCGCCTGAAGCCGTGATAAAATCTACGCCGTTTTCCTTCAGGATTTCTGAAAGAGCAATGCTGTCTTTCAGGGTCCAGCCTTCCGGTGTATCAATATAATCTACCGCAGAGATCCTGACAAGAAGAGGCATGATTTCGGGAATTGCTTTTCTGACTTCACGAACAGTTTCTGCCAGAAAGCGGATCCTGTTCTCAAAGCTCCCTCCGTATTCGTCATTTCTTTTATTAATCACTTCCGAATAAAACTGATGGAAAAGATATCCGTGTCCGGCGTGAAGCTCAATGGTATCAAAGCCTGCTTCCACGGCACGGACTGCCGCGGCTGTAAATTGTTTCGTCAGCTCATGGATTTCAGTAATCGTCAGTTCTTTAGGAATAACTCCGTTGATCTCCGTGGCGGAAGAAGATTTTACAGTCCAGCCTCCTTCTTCGTCCGTGAGGGGTTTCATTCTCTGATTGGGGTGCCTCAGGCTTCCTTTACCTCCGGAATGCCAAAGCTGTACGCCTATTTTAGCCTCCTGTTCATGAACAAAATCGATGATATTTTTCCAGGCTTCCTGCTGTTCGTCGTTCCAGAGGCCGACGTCATTTAAAGTGGCAAGCCCTTCCGGAGAAACGGCCGGACATTCGGTAAGAATTAATCCGGCCCCGCCTACCGCACGGCTTCCCAGGTGTACAAGATGCCAATTGCCGGGAATTCCGTTGATGGCACTGTACTGTTGCATTGGGGAAACGACAATTCTGTTTTTCAGCGTAAGGCTGCGAAGATATAATGGCGAAAATAAATTCATTTTTATTGGTTTTGTGAGGTTAACAGTTGTTTTGCTTCAGAAATGGACTGAAGAAGGATGTTTTTTATTTCTTTCAGGGTATTCTCAAGGATTTCAGGATGTTCTGATGGTTTTTCGAGGATATCCA
>JBMDXW010000320.1:0-4711 GCA_048594965.1 Chryseobacterium sp. | reverse complement strand
TTTTAGAAATTCTTTTTTATCATTTTCATTTTTGGCTCCGATCATATTTTTAGAAATAAAAGAATGAGCATCACTGATTTTCATTTTCCTGATCTCTGAAACATCTATTACGTCTGCATCGAGCCTGAGTTTTCTCTTTCTTTTGGGTGAATATCTCTGTCGAACATTTTCGTACTGATCAGGATAAATCAAAAAATTATTCCTTTTTTTCAACGGAGAACTAAAAGAATTTCCGTCATTAAAAGCATAGTACCAAACCTTGTAATTTTTTTTAATATAAGTCAGAAAAAGTTCGTTTTGGGTAACGTCGTCTTTCTTGGAAAATATTCCTAATTGCTGACAAAGCTTAGGATTAATGACCAATTTAAGACCGATTTTTTTCACAAAAGGAATCGGCATCACAGCTTCATAATCGTTATAGACCAAAATTTCCCATTGTTTCCCTGCTGTAATATCTAAAAAACCTCTGGTCGCAGAGTATTTCCTCTGCTCAGAATTTTCTATGCAATTGGTATATTTTTCGAAATCAATTTCTTGATATTTCAGTCTTCTAATCATAATAATCCGTCGTCTGAGAAACTAAAATAGGAATTCTGCGTGATGATCAGATGATCCAAAAGCTGGATTCCCAGTATTTTCCCAGCTTCCTTTATTTTTTGTGTAATGTCTAAATCTTCCCGGCTCGGTTTCAAATTCCCCGAAGGATGGTTATGTGCAACAATAATTCCTGTTCCGAAATGATCGAAGGCCGTTTTAAACAGAATTCTTATATCAACAATGGACTGGCTGATTCCCCCTTGGGTAAGCTGTTCCATGTGCACTACTCTATTGCTCTGATTCAAAAATATCGCCCAGAATTCTTCTGTCCGCAAATCAGACAGTTCGTCTTTAAACAGCAGATAGGCATCATTGCTGTTGGAAATTTCTTTTTTCTGTGAAATTCCCTGCTTGGCTCTTCTTCTTCCGATCTCCAGTGCTGTTGAGATCGAAATGGCTTTTACCTGTCCCACCCCTTTGAACTTCATCAGATCTTTTACTGAAAGCAGACTCAGCTGGTTCCAATTGTTATTTACGGAAGACAGGATTTTTCTTGCCAGTTCTACGGCCGTCTCGTCCCTGCTTCCGCTTCCCATAATAATGGCTAAAAGCTCGGAATCTGAAAGCGAACTTCTGCCTTTAAGCAAAAATTTTTCCCGTGGCCGGTCGTCTTCAGCTAAAAATTTAATGGACATTTTGAGAATTATGGTTAAAAATTAGAGATTTGAATTTAAAGGATTGCTTTAGTAAAATGCATACAAAATGATGGGCAATCTGGATTCATCTATATATCTTGCGGTAGTGTTAAAAGCATTTTTCGAAAGCATCGGACAGCCAAAACTCAGGCAGGCAGGATCCTCAGACTCTTTGTCCGGAATACAATAGTAGGAATGAAGTACGATCGCTCTGGGCCTGGCATTGCTGTTGGTCTCGTCAAGACCATCGAGGCGATAAGCCTTTCCGAATTTTCCGGAATAGCTTTCTCTGATCTCATATTTGCCCAGTGACGACTGGTGAGATCCTTCCACATTACTGAACCGTAACTCCGGGGAATTTTTAGTGACTGACCCGTCACCATGCGCCACGATGGCTTTCTGCAGTATTTTATCATTCTTCAGATCGTATACAAAATACCGGTACTTTCCTGAATGAATTTTAAAATTAATAAAAACTGCAATTTTCTGATTGTAATTTTTTCCTTTTAAAAATTGTTTGATTTTTGAAATTTTGGATGTGGGTAAACCGGAATAGTTCTGAGCCTGAGACACAGAATGAAAACCGAAAAACATTAAAAGAAATAAAAAAATAAAGTGTTTCATCATTTGCGGAGTTTTATTCGATAATCATTCCGTCTTTCATAATCAGCTTTCGGTCGGTAATTTCTGCCAGGTTGGGATTATGGGTGACGATGACAAAGGTCTGGTTGTATTTATCTCTTAAATCAAAAAATAACCTGTGAAGATCATCTGCATTTTTAGAGTCCAGATTTCCGGTAGGCTCATCCGCAAAAATGATTTTCGGTGAATTGATCAAGGCTCTTGCCACTGCTACCCTCTGCGCTTCACCACCGGAAAGCTGGTTGGGCTTGTGATGAAGTCTCTGTTCTATTTTTAAATCTTCAAATAAAGCATAAGCCTTTTCGACGGCTTCCTTTTCATTGGCTCCGGTGATTTTCGTGGGAAGAAGTACATTTTCCAGGGCAGTAAATTCCGGAAGCAGCTGATGGAACTGAAATACAAATCCTATGTTCTGATTTCTGAATTTAGAAAGCTGTTTGTCATTCATATTGATGAAAGATTCCCCCGCAATCGTGATTTCGGTATCAAATTTTGGTGATGTGGTAGGCTGATCCAATGTTCCCAGAATCTGTAAAAGAGTCGATTTTCCGGCTCCGGATTCTCCCACGATAGAAACCACCTCACCTACTTTGATGTGAATATCAACACCTTTCAGTACTTCCAGATTCCCATAAGATTTACGGATATTTCTTGCTTTAATCATAATTCAAAAATAGTGATTTGATTTGAAATCTGAAATGCAATACACCGAGAATTTTTTGACATTTATCTAAGAAACGTGAGCTTTCCGTTCTATTCTGTTGGCCAGCCAGCTTACATAAAACAATTGAAAACTGTGATAAATCATCACAGGCAGCAGGAACAGTACTTTCTGATCTTCAGCAATACCGAGTACCATTACGAAGAGACTTCCGTGAACGAGCGATTTTTTTGATCCGCAGAATGTTGCCGTAATGATATCTTCCCGTTTAAAATGTAATCTTTTAGAAATGACCTTCAGGATTTCATATACCGAGAAAAAGAGCGTTACCACACTCGCTGCAATAATGATAAATATAGCCGGAGAAACTGAAGCAAAAACATTTTGGGTAAAAGCTTCGGAAAAACTTTCATAGACAATTAAAAGAATGATCAGTTTGTCGAATTCCGCAATGAATCTGCTATATTTAGCCACCAGGTTTTTTAGAAGTGGATTCAGAAGCAATCCTAAAATAATAGGTAGCAGAACTTTAATCAGAAGCTGCCGGATAATTTCAGAGTTATTGATATTTTCCTGATCCGGCTGAACGAAAAAGCTCATCAGCAGAGGGGTCATTACAATCCCGATGATTCCGGAAACGGATGCATTAAAGATCGCAGAAGTCACATTGCCTTTTGCAATAGAAACCATAACCACGGATGACGATACGGTAGAAGGCAGACTGGCGAGAAAAAAGATGGAAAGCCAGGTCACATAATATGAAGTTCCCTGTACGAGCGGATAAAAGCAAAAAACGAGTAACGGAAATATGAGAAATGTTCCGCACTGTATCAAAAGGTGCAGCTTCCAGTTGGAAATATCTTTTACGATTTCTTTGATATTGAGCTTTAAGCCGTACAGTAAGAAAATAACTGCAATTCCCCAGTCTATAAATCCAGATAAATTAAAATATTGATTGTATTCATCCTGATAAGGTATCACTTTTCCTGCCAGGACCATTGATACCAATAATAAAAGAAAAATATTTTGTTTGTCTAGTTTCAGAATTTTCAACTTCATCTGCTAAATATAGCAATCATCATTCTAAAACTGTATAGACAGGATTAAAATTAGCTTAAATTTCTATTTTAAAGCAAAAAAGTTTACCGGAAATCCGGTAAACTTTTTAAATTATTAAAACTTATAGAAATTACAGTAACAGTGTTAAAGGATTTTCTAGATAAGTCTTTAAAGTCTGTAGGAACTGAGCTCCGGTAGCACCGTCTACCACTCTGTGGTCACATGCCAGTGAAAGCTTCATAATGTTTCCAACTACAATCTGTCCGTTTTTCACTACCGGTTTCTCGATAATGGCACCTACGGAAAGGATGGCAGCATTTGGCTGGTTTATAATGCTGGTAAAGGTTTCAATACCGAACATTCCCAGGTTGGAAATAGAGAAGGTGGAACCTTCCATTTCATTGGCCTTAAGACCTTTATTCTTAGCTCTTCCGGCCATATCTTTTACTGCCGCAGAAATCTGGGTGTAGTTCATCTGGTCTGTATTTTTCAGAACAGGAACGACCAATCCGTCAGGGATCGCCACCGCTACACCGATATTGATGTTTCCTCTGTGGATAATCTTGTCACCCGCCCAGCTTGAGTTTACCTGTGGATGCTTTCTTAAAGCAACAGCGGTCGCTTTAATGATCATATCATTGAAAGAGATTTTGGTATCCGGTAAAGAATTGATTTCTTTTCTCGCTTCAATGGCCTTATCCATATTGATTTCAACCATCAGATAGTAATGAGGCGCTGAGAATTTACTTTCAGAAAGACGTTTGGCGATTACATTTCTTACCTGTGAATTTGGAGTTTCCGTATCTTCTCCCTGAACAAAACTCAGTGCCACCTGTGCAGCCGGAGCTGAAGCAGCAGGTTTAGCCGCGGAAGGCTGATAATTTTCAATATCTTTCTTTACGATTCTTCCGTTTTCTCCTGACCCTTGGATCCCATTGATATCCACTCCTTTATCCTGAGCCATTTTCTTTGCCAGGGGAGAGATTGCCACACGGTCTGAAGACGACGTGTTGGCAGCCGGAGCGGCATTTTATTCATAATTTTCGTCTGGTTTTTTTTAAAAACCTTATTATGAATAATAATCAACAACATTATTATCCCCGACAACATAAACAAA
>JBMDXW010000032.1:0-1991 GCA_048594965.1 Chryseobacterium sp. | reverse complement strand
ACATATCTTTTATTGATATCCATAACTTTATTATCGTGCAAACCAAAGCAGAATATGGTCTATATGTCGAAAGATAATATGGAAGAAGAGGTTGCCAGAGCAAAATACGAGGGGTTACGCATTCAGGAAGGAGATGTGCTGCTTATCCTTGTGTCCGCCCTTGATGAAGCTGCAGTGAAGCCTTTTAACCTTAATACTGCAAACAAGGTAGGAAGTGATCCAACCAACGGTATCAATCAATATGCACAACCAAGTGAATATCTCGTAAACGAAGAAGGATATGTCAATTTTCCCGTATTGGGCAATATCTTTGCGAAAGGCATGACGCAAATACAGCTGAAACAGGATATCGAATCACGTCTGAAAAGGTATCTTACTGATCCTTTAGTAACTATTACACTCAAAAACTTTAATGTCAGCATTCTGGGAGAGGTTAAACAACCCGGGCAAAAAGAAAGTGTTTCACAAAAAATCAATATTTTCCAAGCCCTTGGTCTGGCAGGTGATATGACGGATTTTGGAGACCGTACCAACGTAAAGCTAATCCGTACCAAAGATGACGGAAGCGACGAAATTGTTAATTTGGATCTTACAAGAGCAGACATCGTAAGTTCGCCTTATTATTATATGAAACAGAATGATATATTGTATGTGCAGCCTGATAAAAATAAACAGATACAGGCTAATTCTAATCCTAACAGAGCTCTTACCTTCCAGATTATCGGTTCAGTAATAGCTGCGGCTACCCTGGTTGTTGCTTTAACAAGATAAATGTAAATTATGCAGCAGTTAGAATTTCAAGAAAAAGAGGAGAAAATCGATCTGAGAAAAATCCTTTCCCAATACCTTTCTAAATGGCCGTGGTTTTTAGCATCCGCTTTGATTTGTGTATTATGTGCCTACATATATCTTAGATACACTGTTCCTCAATACCAGACAAAAACTACCCTCAAATTTGATAAAAAGCAAAATGATCTCACTTCGGCATTATCCGATCTTGATAACCTGGGAATAGGTTTAGGAAACTCAGATGAGTTGAAGAGTGAAGCCGCAGTAGTAACTTCCCGTCCTATTTTGATGCAGGTTGTAAAAAACCTTAATCTTAATGTTGAATATTTTAATACCGGGGAAATTAAAGATTCCCAGCTTTTCACGGAAGTGCCAATTTCTGGGGAAATTATTGCGTTCAATGAGGAATTTGTATCATCAGAATATCAGCTTAAAAAACTTGATGGGGATGAGTTTACTCTTGTTAATGAGAAACACGGTAAATTTACGGGGAAATTTAATGTGCCTTTAAAACTTGATTTCGGAACGGTAGTGATGCACAGAAACCATCAGTTTGCCGTTAAGCCTGAATACAAGATAATTTTCTCCAATCCTAAAGAAAAAGTAAAAAAACTTGAAAAAACAATTCAGGTAAATTTGCCGGATGAAAAAGCCCTGCTTATGGACATTACTCTTATAGGTACGGTTGCACAAAAATCCGAGAAGATTCTTAATGAAGTTACCCGCCAGTATAATATAGACGGGCAAAGAGATAAAAACCTGCAGGCCGAAAACACCCAAAAATTCATTGATAGAAGACTGGAGGTGATTACCAGAGACCTTTCTGGTGTTGAAAATCAAAAAGAAGAATTTCAGAATCGTAACCGTATCGTAGATCTTGAAACACAGGCAACACTCGCTTTGCAAAATACAAGTGACAATACAAAAGCGCTTCTGCAGCAACAGGCCCAGCTTGATCTGTTAAATTCACTTACATCCGAAGCCGCAAAAGGTAATAATCAGCTGATGCCATCAAATTTGGGGCTGAACCCTTCACTTGAGCAGTCAATTGCGCAATACAATCAGATGCTCATCAACAGAAATAAAACACTGAAGCAGGCAACAAGTGAAAACCCCGCCGTTATTGAAATGAACAGGGAAATTGCTTCCCTCAAGGACGTTATCCGTGATAACATCCGGGAACAAAAAGATGCGGTAAAAGC
>JBMDXW010000319.1:0-22049 GCA_048594965.1 Chryseobacterium sp. | reverse complement strand
ATCAGCACTTTTTACGCCATAGGCTTTATCTGTAGCTTGTGCCGGTAGTGAGGTGGAAGTAAAGAGAGATAATGACGACATAATATTGCTTTTAAATTTTGATGATTAACACTTAAAATTGTTAAATGATATTAATCTTTTATTTTATTCTGAACAGATATCTTTATTCCCATTCATTAGAAGAAACATAATCAAAATACAAATCATCTTTATATTCTCCTGCAGCGGTAGCTGGAGTTACAAAATCAAATGCCTTTAATCCTTTTTCTTTAAATATTGGCGGTACAAAAATACTTGTGCGAATTCCTTTTACTTTAAAAAGCGGGGTAAGTCCGGCTTGCGCGATAACCTTCGTATCCATTCCTTTATAAGAAGTATAACCTAAATCTAAACTTGCATCAGCTATATCTAATTTTGGTAAATTGATATTAGCATTGGCTTTCAATTCTATTTTCGCATTTTTTGCATTGGAAATAAGTATAGTCGCGGTTTCAGCTTCTACAAGCTCCGTAATTACCACCCACTTCTTATTCCATTTACCGTCTTTATAAAGTTTCAAAACTTCTTCGCCAATTTTTATGGTGTTCTTTATAAGATTGGTTCTGGTTTTATTCGCCTTAAAAAGAATAGAATTCTGCCCAGAGAACTCAACAATGAATCCTGCATCCAAATTCCCCAAACTGCTGCCGGGCGGAGTAACAGTTCCTGAAAGCTTGGTACTTACCGATACGGATCCTTTTGAAGAATATTCAAGATCTTCAGGAGTTTCATCTTCTCTGATTTCAAACTGGATATTAAAGTCATCTAAACTAGCAACTCTGGAAAAAACATTGTCGTGTATCACACCAATGTCTCCTAATTTCAACGGCGTTCCTGGTAACCATGTTGCCATGTAGCCGAACTTACGGTTCATTTCGTCTGTGTACTGTTCTTGTGGTCCTTTTGCACTCATATTAATAGCTTTTATGGTTAATTAGCAGATAAATCAATTATAGAAAATTGTTTCGTCTCAAAGAATCTGAGAAACGTGGCGTGCATCACAGGCAATGGAACTCTCTGCTAACTTTTAAAATAAAAAAGCAGATCATCAGGACCTGCATCAAAGTTCAAATTTAATTTCCAAAAAAACAATACGTATTTCTACCTGATTTTCAGTCTTTCAGATATTTCATTTCCTTAGAAATCATATTTAGGTCCAGAGCTAAAAGAATAATGCCTAGAAAAGTTTTACAGCCTGTTTTTTTGATCAGGTTATTTTTGTGACCTTCTACTGTACGATAGCTGATATTTAATTTATCAGCTATTTCTTTACTTTTCAGTTCCATTGCTGACCAATAAATTATTTCCAGTTCACGTTTGGAAAAATCCAGTTTTATCTCGCTTTTATCAGAAGAAGACGCCAAATCATTCGTTAGTTTTTGGATCCAGTTTTTTAACCTGCCTTCAAAATAGAAGCCTCCCTGTTTTATTTCCCTGATGGCGGTCAATAATTCATCAGGATCAGAATCTTTCGTAAAATAACCATGAACCCCATTTATAAGAGCTTGCTTCAAATAATGTTCGCCTGATAAATGTGATAAAATAATAACATTGATATGCGGGTAAACCTTTTGAAGTAATTGAAGACATTGCAGACCGTCCATATTGGGCATCTGAATATCCAATAATATAATATCTATCTGATCTTGATAAGAATTGAGTTTTTCTAACAATTCGGAGCCATCTCCAGCATCCAATACTACCCTGATATCTGAAGTATCGTGGATAAGTCTTACCAGGCTCCTTCTAAATATAAGATGATCATCTGCAATTGCAATATTAATCTCCATTTTTTATAAATATTATAAAATGATTACCAGTATCTACATCCACTTGATGCAAATTACCGTGTAGATTCTCTATTCGGGTTAGAATATTTTTTAGACCATATCCCGAGGAATACTGTATTTCATTATAAAAATCGTACTTCAGACCATCATCTATATAAGTCATTATATTATAGTTCTTCGCCGAACTAAGGGTTATTTTAATATTTTTCGATTTTCCGTGTCTACAACTATTGGTAACAAATTCCCTTAAAATTAGCAGAGCTTCATATGATGTACGCTGAGAAAGCTCAAGAAATCCAAAATCATGAACTGTATAAACAAATTCATTACGGCCACTTCTCCTGCGAAGATAATCTTCCAGGGAAGGGACAAAACCAGATGTAACCAATATAGGCGGCATAAGGTTATACGTGATTCTTTTGATTTTTTCTTGAGTACCTTTCAATTCATCTGCCGCCTCATTAATAATCGCTAAAACTTCAGGGTCTTTGATCCTGTTTTTTAATAAGCTAAAATAAATATTGATGGATGATAAATTTCCCGAAACGGTATCATGTAGATCGGCTGCGATTCTTGCTCTCTCTTCCTGTTCTTTGCTGAGAATCGCTCTTACCCTAAGAAAAGCTTCCCTTTTCTTTAGTTTGAACATCCTGTTTTGATAAAATAATGCTAACAGAATTACTCCAATGGCTAGTAGAACCATTGTCGCTGTACCCAGCCAAAAAAATAACTTTATCTGCGAGGAGTTTTCCAAACACCAATTATTAGTAAGATTCTTAAAATTAATGTAGCAATAATATTCAGTAACCAATAATCCATAAACTTTTCAGCATCAATGTTCAGAATAATATCGCTGAGTAAAAATAAGAAAAATGTTGTGGCGTGGTATATAAAAAGACCGGAAATATAATGAAATTCAGGTGTTTTCCATAAGCTTGGAATTTCCATTTTCCTAAAAACATCTCTAAACCACAAAAAAGTCATCATAAAAATGAATGTTGTAATTGCTCCGGAAAATATTGCCTGTACATTTAAAAAATGATGAATGCTTTTATTAACAAATAAGATGTTAGGAATAATTAATATTGTAAATAGGACGATCAGCACTAAGAAGAATATCTTGTATTTCGGAAAATTAAGTTTGTAAAAGAAATAAAATATAAGAAGGAATTCGAGTATATCGTAAAGAGTGAACCAAACCGTAACGTCTTTTCTGAGGATGATGGAAAAAATGATCTCGTAAAGAGAACTGACGGCTGTTAAATACAAAAAGGGCTTTATAGGCCCAATTTTGTCTCTTTTATTTTTTAATAAAAGTAACTGAATGACAGGAACGATTCCCAGGAATAAAGTAATATATAATAATATAATCATATTTACATTAATCCACCAATGCTTCCGCTACATATTGGAGGGCAAGGTACTAATTTTTCAAGTATAATATCTTCAGTCATATCATCACCTTTCGAATTAACTCCGATCAGAACTTTGTTCGCTTGAGAATCTTCATTATTAAATCCATTATAGATACGGATTCCCATACATTCAGAATTTTCTAATATTTTCATTAACTGGTCTCTTCCTACGTAAAAAGCTTTTTTCTCGTTAGGATAAAGTTTTTGAAAAGAATGCGTATAGCTCCTAGCTTCTTCCAGCGTAATAATTTCTCCTGATGTTTTGTTGATTTCCATATTGTATTTTATTTGTAAAATTACAACCTTTAAATATTTAAATCAACAGGTATTTCTACGTGGTTTTTATTAATAATTGATCAGATATTTATGTAATGCAGAAATAAAGCTGTAAAATTCCGAGTTATTTCTATCCTTTTTTGTAAAAGGAAATATCCACTTTAAAAGTAAATTTGAAAAAATGGACGTCCAAAAAGATATTTATCTTTCACCTCAAAAAAATGATCTTTCTGATCTGAAGAATAGAAATTACTAAACCTTTCAGAAATCGTCCCTATCTTGTATCCTTGCTTTTCCTTACTCCAATGATTGGGGTCTATAGTAAGCTCTCTGGCGACAAGAAAATCCTTATTCTTGTCTCGGATCCTAAAATATATAGTGGCTTTCGTGTTAGAACCATGTTTTAGATTAAGTTTTCGTACTAAAGCTGAAATCGTCATAATCTTCTAAAAATTTCTTTCCTGACAGATACAAAATTTTGGTATCAATTGGTATCATAAAGTAAAATTTGGTACCAAAAACATTCATTTTAAATTTAATTAAACCTATTTCAGACGTTGTCGGGCACTCCATTTCTTAGGCTTCATTCCGAAATGCTGCTCAAATAACCTTCCGAAATAACTCAGATTGGTGAAACCCAGCTGATATCCTGCTTCAGAAACGGAGAGCTGTTGATCCCGCATCAGTCGCGCCGCTTCCTGCATTCTTAAATACTGACCATATTCATAGATACCCTTTCCAAAAACCTGTTTAAAAAGCTTTCTGAGTTTAAGAATATTCATCCCGCTTATTTTTACCAGCTCCTCCTGTGACAACGGATGTTCCAGCGAAGATGAAACCGCATCCCTTACACGGTAAAGACCTGCTATCTCATCTCCCCGCAGGTGGTGATGGACGACTTGCTGCCGCTTCGAAAGATTTTTAAAAAGAAGGTAAAGCAGTTCTAATCCTTTCAATTTGTAATACATTCCCGGAAGCAGGTCCAATCCCGGGGATCCGGCAAGGCCTGCAACAAGATCGGCGATCTCCGGCGACATAAATTCTTCGATCAGCAATGTTTTTTCATCATTGAAAAGATAAGCAAATGTCTCGTGATCCTTACCCATAAAATCTTTTAGAAAATCAAGTTCAATGAGGATCGTGATCTGGTTTACGGTAAGTCCTTTGGGAAACACCACCTCCGTTTCAAGATGAAAAGGGGTGATCCTGATGTGAGGCCTTCTTTGAAAGGATTTGTCTTCATCGTGATTTTCATGAGGTCCTGAACAATCGCCGAAAATGTTTTGAAAAGAAAAAAGCAATCCCTTTTTCTCAGCAGTAATAGGTTTTCTCCGATAAGTAAAAGTTTCCTTTGCAATCACAGAACGAATCATCACCAGCATTTCCGGAAGCATATCTACAATATGAATTTCATTGAGCATCAATAGATCCAGGGTATTGCTAAATCCAGATACCGGCATTCCCAATTTCTCTGCCAGCTCGAGCAACTGTTTTTTATTCTCAGTTAGATTCATAATGGACTATTTTTATTGCTTACAGGACTATTTTATGCTTAAATGTAAAACTAATTTTGCAATAAGCATTTAAAAAAATTTATACAATGAAAAAGAATATTCTAATATCGGGCGGAGGCATTGCAGGATTAACAGCCGCAAAACTGCTGTCGGCACAAGGGCACAAGGTTACGGTGATCGACAAAGCTTCATCTTTTACAAAAGCGGGATTCCTTATTTCCCTGAAAAGCTTCGGGGTCCGTATCATGGAAGAGCTCGGCTTGCTGGAAAAACTGCAGGCAGCCTCTTCTCCATCTGAGGTCGTGAGCTTTTTAGAAAAAAATGAGCAGGTCATCCAACACCTCAGCTACGAAAAAATGAATGAAAATATTGAACGTTCGGTCCTGATTTCCCGTGGCGGGCTTCATAACGTCCTATATGATGATTTAAAAGATCAGGTCAATCTCTTTTTTTTTAATACAACAATTTCCGGGGTTACAACAAAAGAAGGTAAGTCAGAAGTAACCTTCTCCGACGGGCGGACAATGGAAGCGGATCTGGTTATTGTTTCTGAGGGCTTACGTTCTTCAACACGGGAACGTTATTTTACCGATTCACAAATGGAAGATTTCAACACCTTGTATATGGGTGGAAGGCTGCAGACAGAACATTCTTATCCGGTAGGCGCTTTTAAAATTTATATTGATGTCAATAAAATGCTGTCCATCTATCCTATCGCGAAAGACGAGATCGCTATTCAATGCTACATTCACCACACCGGTGATCTTGCTCTGGTCAAACAAAAATCAGCGGAACTGCTGGACCGTCCTTTCAGTGATTACAGCACCGAGGTACGGGATCTTCTCAATCGTTTTACTGAGGCAGGCCTGATGTTCATCGACAAAATGGGAATGGTAAACGCACCCAGTCTGGTTAATGGAAATATGGTGCTGCTGGGGGACGCCGGGTACTGCCCTACTGCCCTTTCCGGGATGGGAGCCTCGCTATCAATCTACGGAGCAAAGGCATTATCGCATTTTATCAGCAAAAGCCCTGACGATCTGGTTTCCGCCTGTGGCAAATACGATCAACTCATGCAGCCGATCATCCGTAAATTCCAGTATAATGCCAGAAATAATGCTTCGTCATTTATCCCCGCTGATGAACAGCGGCTTGATCAGTTTGTCAATGGTTTCAGAACCGCATCCGACAGTAAACTTAAAAGCATCATGACCGATCCGATCATACTCACTGAAGACCAGTTGAATTTTAAAATAAGCTAATTGATGGGCATCAAAAAAATACTTTCCGTCGTCATCGGATTTGGAAGCATCGGTCTTTTAAGTTCGGTACTTGCTAAAATACAGGGCATTTTATTTCCTTCCTCTCTGGAACTTTTCGAAAAGGTAACCTGGACTGCTGATGAGGTCATCCAGCTGGTGATCAAATTAATGTGCGTTTTCCTCAGCTGTATCACCGGAGGCATTCTTACGGCTTTGTGCGGTGGGGAAAACAGACAGCAGTATATAACGGGAATCAGCATGACCTTCGTTGCTTTATGGCTATGGATAAGCACCATTCATCCTTTATGGTTCTGGGCATTATTGTCTGTGGGAATCCTTCCTTTTATTTTGATCGGAGGTAAAATCGGACAAAAAAAACAATAATTCTTACCTCACGGTTCCCGGGAATAATGTGATTTAAAGAGGGCGGTATTGAGTATTGAATTTCAGTTCTTTGGCAGCAACTCGCTTTTAGAGAAAAAATCCTCCCACTAATTTTACATAGACCTCCCGGCTTCCGATTCTGTAAATGGTCAGAATACTTCCGTCTGATAATTGTTTCATCTTTTGATCAAATGGGCCTGGTGATCCCGTCTGAACCAATCTGTCAAGTTGTTGCAACACTTCGCTTCCTGTCAAAACACAGATCGCGGTCTCTTCACTCTTTCCGTCGCCGCTCTTTTCTATCGTTTGGGTGATCAGGTCCATCTGTTTGTTGCACAGATCTGCTTTTTCATTTTGATTTAATGCGCGGTAGATATTGGCCATGTCTTTGAGCAGATCTTTGTTGAGGGGATTTTTTAAATATTTGATCTCTGCCTCCGCTACCATTTTCTCAGCTTTACTTTTAGATAATCTTTTTTGGGCAGGCTTCCAGAATGTTCTCCATTCACTGTTATAGTTACCGATGGTATACTCCGTTTTTATAAACTTGCTTCCGTAATACAGTTGATTCAGTTGTTCCTGCGTAAGCTCAGAAGGATTTACTTTGAAAATATCCAAAAGGTCATAAAAATTTTCCCGGGGATGATCAATTACATTTTTCTTAATCAATTCCGTGTTGATCTGCCCGTATGAAAAAGTAAAAAACAGATTCAGAAGTAGCGTAAAGATTAGTTTTTTCATTTTTAAACGATTTGTAAAGTCACTGTTTTCACAGTCCTTCAAAGATACATATTAGGATCAATAATATGGAGTGTAAAAGTCGGAAATATTTAGCAGAGCTGAAAGGTCATGAGGAGTTGATCAATGATTGGTTTGATCATGATATAAGACGTAAAAGTCAGCGTTTATCCGCGAGATATATTATGTATACTATTTTGAGTTTTAACTAAAACAAGGTTGTTTATGATGTTTGTAAATCGCATTTTAATTCAAACAGACCTGTTTTGGCTTAATGTAATTTGAATTTCAACTAAAACAAGACTATTTGTGATGTTTGTAAATCGCATTTTAATTCAAACAGACCTGTTTTAGCTTAATGTAATTTGAATTTTAACTAAAACAAGACTGTTTGTGATGTTTGTAAATTGTATTTTCATTAAAACAGACCTGTTTTAGCTTAACATCTGTTTGCAGTTGCTTTGTCTTTATTGTCTGATGAATTTAAAAGACTGTATTTTCTCTTTTGTAATGAGCTGCAAAATATAATTTCCCGGAACAAGATCACGGACATTGATCTTATCATGATTCAAAATGTTCTGGCCATAAATCCTTCCGCTGGCATCGATAATTTTATAACCGGCATTTGAACTTTTCAGGTTCTTTATATAGATGAATTCCGTAACCGGATTCGGATAGATGGTGAGGTCGTCTGATAAATGAGTTTCAGCAGTTTTTAACACGCAGCTTCCTACAATATCATCTAAAAATGTCCAGCCTTTACCGATTAACAGATCTCTTTTGGGACTAACGTTAGCGGCATATTGTAAAGGCTGCAGCACGCCCAGATCGATATTATCAGGGGTATTCGGATGATCTGCCCATCCGGTCAGCGTTCTACTGTAATTCTCACAGCTCATCCCTGACAATGTGAAGATTTGTTTTGCAAATTCGAGGGAAGAAATATCCCAGTTGCCGAGTGGCTGGTTGAAAGACGTGGCACCGGCGAACATGGAAGACATTTTTTTCACATTGCTGACATCCCACATTTCCAAAGGCTGATTAAAGGCCTGAGCACCGCTAAAAGCACCGCCCATATTGAGCACTTTGGAAGTATCCCAATTATTCAGTGGCTGGTTAAATGCCGACGCTGAAAAAAACATATTATACATATATCTTAAACTTGAAGTATTCCAGCTGTTAAGTGGCTGGTTGAAATTACTACAGGAGATAAACATCCATGCAGTCGTAAATACATGAGAAACATCCCACGAACTGAGGTCCTGATTAAAAATATCCCTTCCTCCAAACATAAAGCTGAGGTTGGTGGCTGAAGACATATTCCATTTATTCAGGTTGGGCGGATTGAATGCACCGAGAGCAGGAGCATAGATCAGCCCCGGAATATGCTGAAGCGCAAACATAAAGCTGAAATTCTCAATGCTTGAGGTATCCCAGTTCTGCATAAAGTCATTTCCGGCAAAACTATTGGCTCGGTAAAACATTAATGATGCATCGGTAACATTGCTCAGATCAGGTGCGTCTGAGGCCGTCATTTCCACCCTCTGGCAATTGGCAAATGCAGCATTCATAGAAGTCCATTCGATATTCCCCCACTGCTCGATGTTCAGGAGTTTGTCTGCGCTCCCTTTCATCTGCAATACAGGCAAAAGAACTTCTAAATTAAAATTCATCACCTGATGGGTGGCAAATTGTATCTTCTGAAAAACACCGTTTCCGTTTGAAACCTTCACCCGGTAGATGGGGTTGGAACCATCTTCTCTGGTAGGATTTCCGAAGTCGATCAGGACCTGGCCGCTGGAAGTTACATTTTCCATGACCCCGGAATGCTGGGGAAAACCTACTTCTTCCCACCGAATCGTATAATTTTGTCCGGTTCCGGGAAACCAGATCTGGTTGGCATCCGCCTGGAAAGGAGCATTCACAATCAGCGCAGGAGTCGATACGATTCCGGGTTGCCAGACGGTTATGAACTCATCCTGAGCATTGGCTGTTACGGAAAAAACAATAGAAATAAAAAGTAAAATTTTCTTAAACATATCAATATTTTGTGAATTATAAAAGTAGGTAAAATAAAAAAACTCACCAAATACGGCGAGTTTAAATTATTCTTTTTCTGCAATTTGTTTTTTCGGGCGCACCTTAAAGGGTTATTTTAAAACGTTCCAAAATAGCGCGATTGATGTTGATATTAAACCATGACTCGGGAAATTTCCCAGCAATTTCACTGATAAATCCTACTTTCGCTGTGAAGATTTCCGGATGTGCAGTTGCGGTGCAAGGACGACCTTCTTCTCAATGGAAATACCGGAGCCGTTTTATTTTACATTTTACAGGAACACCTGCCCAGCCATATTACCCATCATCACAGGTGTCTGATCCACCGAGCTGATCGGCAGCTCCATAAACTGGGTGAAGGGCTCATTGGAAAAACCGATCACCGCAACCTCCTGCGGGATTTTAATTTTTCTCTTTTTTAATTCCTGGCAGGCGCCCAACGCGGCAAAATCACTGGCTGAAAAGATGGCATCCGGAACGGATTTCCTTTCCCAAAGCTTTCGGATGGCCTCAATACCGCCTTCGATGGAGCTTCCCGTCGCAATGATATTTTCGTCCTTCACCTGGAAATCATGATCGGTCAGTGCCTGTTTGTAGCCATTCAGACGGTTCTGATAAATTTCAAGGTTCAGATCCCCTGAAAAGTGGCAGATATTCTTATACCCTTCCCTGATCAGATGTTCCGTAGCCATATATCCTCCGCGATAATCATCGATCGTTACCGTACTGATGCCGGCGATATCTTTTTTACGGTCAAAAAATATAATCGGTGTATTTGTGGTATCGAGGATGCTTTTGATATGAGCCGTGTCAACCGTGGTTTTGGAAACCGATATAAAGATCCCGTCGACCTGTGCATTGAGTAAGGTATTCAGGTGTCTTTTTTCAATATTTACATCTTCGTGGCTCTGGCAGATGATCACATGATAACCGAAAGGGGAAAGCTCTTCTTCGATCCCGCGGATCACGGAGGAAAAGAAATTGGTATTTACAAACGGGACAATAATGCCTACATTCTTGGTTTCCCCGCTTTTCAAAGCTTTGGCCAGATTGTTCTGCTTATAATTCATCTCCTTTGCCGTTTTGGTTACCAGGTCTTTGGTGGCCTGGCTTATCCTGGGATGATTGTTCAGGGCTCTTGAAACAGTGGCCACACTTACGTTAAGCTTCTTCGAAATATCATAGATGGTGGCATTTTTCTTATTCATACGGGTTTTGAGTTATGGCTCTAAAAGAATGTGCGTTATTGACGTAAATTTAATCAAATTATGTCTACCGGAAAGGAAATCTACGCATTTTATCTGACATTTAAATATAAGCTATAGCAATCTTCGCTTGCGCGTGGAAGATTACCCTGTCTTCTGTTCTGCAGCCCCGCTGATTCTTTTAATGATCGACTCTCGTAAACGGTCCTGATGCTGATCTGCCCACTGGCCCAAAGCACCTACTACCGGGATCAGGCTTTTGCCAAATTCGGTAAGGGAATACTCTACTTTTGGCGGAACGACCGGGTATATGACCTTGGTGACCAGCCCGTGATCTTCCAGCTCTTTCAGTTGTACATTTAAAACCCTGCGTGAGGCGTCCGGTATTTTGCGCTGCAGTTCGCTGGGCCTTTGATGTCCCTCATTGATAGACCACAGCAGACGGATTTTCCATTTGCCGTACAGCACTTCACCGATCAGATCCAGTCCGCAGTTGAGGTTGGGAATTATTTTTCTCTCGTACATACTACAAAATTAAACCTATGCTGCAATTTACGCAATAGGGGATCAATTTATCCCTATATGAATCGTAATTCCGTACTTGTACAAACTGTTTTTATCTACCAATTTTGCCCTATAACAATTCTTAAAAAATGGAACACTTTAATTTCAACAACGAATTATCAGGCAGGATTGCCTTAGTAACAGGAGGTACGAAAGGAGCAGGACGAGCCATTGCGGAGCGTCTTCTGCAGGCCGGTGCCACCGTGATCATTACCGCCAGGAACGCTCCTCAAAATGAAAATGCCAGCCTTCATTTTATGGCTGCTGATCTCAGCAAAGCAGAAGAAGCAAAGCAGGTCATCGATAAAGTCTTGTCGGCCTACGGAAGGCTTGATATCCTGGTCAACAATCTTGGTTCTTCGGCTACACCTGCCGGCGGTTTTGCGGCACTCAGCGATGAAGACTGGGAATCTACCTTACAGGCCAATCTGCTTGCGCCGGTGAGACTTGACCGGGGATTTTTACCCCAGATGATCGAACGGAAAAGCGGCGTCATCATTCACATTGCTTCTATCCAGGGTAAACTTCCCCTGTACGATTCCACGCTTCCGTACGCCAGTGCAAAGGCCGCATTGATCAATTACAGTAAAAACCTTTCAAATGAAGTGACGCCAAAAGGGGTGCGTGTGCTCACGGTTTCTCCCGGATGGATCAACACAACCGCCTCGAAAGCCTGGTTGGGTGAAATTGCCAGAAATGCAAACAGTACGGTGGAAGAAGCGCAACAGAGCGTAATGGATGCTTTGGGCGGAATCCCGTTCGGAAGACCTGCCGAACCACACGAAGTTGCAGAACTGGTGGGATTCCTGGTATCTCCACGCGCTGACTATTTAACGGGCACCAACTTTGTTATCGACGGCGGAACCGTACCTACCATTTAATAACCTTAAAATATATATCATGATGAACCTACCAAAAGTAATCACCGATTTAGTGGAAAAACATTTCCCGGGCAGCCCGATTGTGATGAGCTATGATTTAACATTAAAAGACGGACTCATCCAATCATTAAAAATAACGGGATAATAGAAAGGCGAATCATAATAATCTCTAAAAACAAGAGGCTATCCAAAAAGTTTGGAAGCCTCTTTTTTTACGCCTGAAAAAAAAATTGAACAGGTAATTCTTTTGCTCCGGACGAGCAATATCTGTGTAGTATAAAAAACAATAGAATATTATAAGTACGCTGTCGGTGTGCTGTGTTAAGATAGAACTCCTACGGAGTTCTGGTACAAGATGCTGATATGAATCTACACAGATATTGCTCCTAAGGAGCAAATCCTACGCTGTGATATAAAATCATTATTGGAATCAGATAAATTCTTGATGATTACAAAAAAGGACTACCCTGAATTTTGGGACAACTTCTTGCCTGCTGAATCTATGGTCAGTCTTACACGTTTTGTAGTTCTCCGGACGTGGAATGACTGAAAAATTAAATCCGATCATGGAGAGGGGCTGGTATTCAAATTTTTGAAGGCGAGATTGTCAATTTTTGTGATGCCGGTTGGTTTCATGGTATTATGGATGTATATTTATAAAAACAACCAATGGATACAAACGATCTGCCAACAACCATCATAGCACTTGAGCAGTGGATGAAAGACCACTGTTACAATTTCAACGGTTACTCCGTTAATGGAAATCCAATTTACGAAGGCTTTGGTATTGAAAAGTCCGATGGTCATTTTACCTGGTATTATACGGAGCGGGGAAAGAAAGACCCTTTGGAATCCTTCAAAACCGAAGCGGAAATCGTGGCGCATGCTTTTCATCAGATCACTTCAGACCGATGGGCGAAGACCCACTGCATCGGTTTCTCAGCCGATATTCGCAAAATAGCAGACCTGAAGGACACATTAGACCGGATGAACATCGGATATTTTGAAGATAAAATCCCTTATTACGGAATTGAAAAACCTGTATACAGAATATTTGTTTTAGGCTGTGATATTCTGAAAACGGTACATTTAAAGAAAAACTATTGGACGGAGAAATAAATGGCGGCGATGATAACCCCGCCTTAATTTTCCCTTAAAATTAATCCTCTCCTCCGTTGGATGATTTAACTTAAAAGTGTTTCATCTCTTTGCGATAAAATAATTTTATTTCAAAATCTATCCTTAAAATATCTCTTATCCCGAACTCACGTTACTTTAAGCTAAAAGGGCTAAGGCTCATTTCTACTCACTATAAAATCAGAATCCAGGGCTTTCTGCAAAACACTTCATCACATTCCGGAAAAAGAAAATGCTCCCCGCCGAAGCCGGAAGCATTTTCAACCCTAATATTTAATATAATTAACCCATTACAGGGAGACCCCTCGTCTCCATGGAATGAAATCATTCTGGTTCAGTAAGGCGGCTTTGGTTTTCACCTGGCCGCTTGCCACTTTTATAATGTATTCCAATAGCTCGTCCGCCGCTTCGGGGATGGTTTTCTCTCCGCTGATCACAGTTCCGGCATTAAAATCGATGATATCCGGCATTTTCTCTGCCAATGCGGTGTTGGAGGCAATCTTTACGACCGGGGCAATAGGATTTCCCATGGGCGTTCCGAGGCCTGTCGTAAAAAGGACTATTGTAGCACCCGAACCTACCAGGGCCGTTGTACATTCGGCATCGTTTCCGGGTGTACAGAGGAGATTCAGTCCGGGTTTTGTGGCGTATTCTGTGAAATCCAGCACTTCTACGATGGGCGCGGCACCTCCTTTTTTGGCAGCTCCCGCAGATTTCATCGCATCGGTAATGAGGCCGTCTTTAATGTTTCCTGGAGACGGATTCATGTCAAAACCTGAACCGGCCGCCACGACCGATTTTTCAAAATCTTTCATGAGCTGAAGGAACTTTACGCCATCTTCATCGTTGATACAGCGGTTGACGAGTTCCTGCTCTACCCCGCACAATTCCGGGAATTCGGCAAGCATGGTGATTCCGCCCACGGCGGCCATGATATCGGAGACTTCCCCCAAAACAGGGTTTGCGGAAATTCCGGAGAATCCGTCGGAGCCTCCGCATTCCAGACCGACATTGAGCTTGGTGATGGGTGCCGGTTTTCTTTCTACATTATTGGCTTGCTTTATTCCTTCATAAGAATCTCTGATCACGCCGGTAAGCATTTCATCGATGGTTCCGGATTTCTGCTGTTCATAAACGACGATCGGCTTCTTATTCCCGGGTGCTAAAGCATGCAGCGCCTCCATAAAAATCTGTACCTGAAGATTCTGACAGCCTAAGCTGAGTACGGTAGCACCGGCAACATTCGGGTTGTTGACATATCCTGCAAACAATCCTCCCAATGCTTCGGCATCCTGACGGATTCCGCCACAGCCGCCCTGGTGGGTAATAAACCGTACATCGATATTTTTAAATATTCTCGTATCGTTTTCCTCTTCTTCCACGGGAACATCAGCTTCCGAACCGCCATTTAACAGTGATCTTAACAATAACTGATGCTTGCTTGGCTTTTCATGCAGCAGTTCCTTTTCAAAGATATCCTTCAGGGTTTCGATATTTTTGTTTTCACAGAAAACCAGAGGAAAGAAAAGCCATACATTTTCGGTGCCCACCTGTCCGTCTTCCCGGTGGTATCCCATAAAAGTACGGTCTTTCCACTTGCTTACATCCGGTGGATTCCAGCCTGAAGTTTCGGTTTTCCCTTCCACTTTTGCGCTCTGGTGCTTTACGTTTTCCGTGGTGATCACCTCTCCTTTTCTGATGGTTTGGCTGGCTTTTCCGACGATCACGCCATACATGAGAATATGATCACCGGCCTCAAAATCTTGGGCAGCGAATTTATGTTTAGCTTTGATGTCTCTTACAACCGTGTAATCTGCACCATCAAGATGCACCGATTCTCCGGCAGGCAAATCTACCAACGCTACGATAACATTGTCTTTGGGATTTACTTTCAGTACTTTCTTCTGCATGATTTTTAAGAATTAAATTCTATAAAATTGTTATATGCGGTTTCCATATCATGATGATCGATCTCATATAATGCTTTGGCAACGGCTGCTTTTAAACCTTCAACCTGTGTAAGATCTGTGTCCCAGAATAGTTTTTCGCTTAATGCTAATTCTGCTACGTTCTCGTAATTTTCATTTGTCCAGATTTCTTTGAATCTGTTAATGATCGCTTCTTCATCATTCAACGGAAGCGTTTTTTCTCCAAAACTTCCCTGGTAGAACCTGATTAAACTTGCCAAAGAGAATGTTAAATTCAATGGTAATTTATTGTTGGTTTCAACATATTTTAACAAACTCGGAAGAACTCTTACTTTAAATTTAGATACAAAATATAAAGCGATGCTTGCCAGATGATGCTTGATAAAAGGATTTCTGAATCTGTCGAAAACTTCTTCCGCGAAATTTTTTAATTCTGTTTCATTTAAACCTAAAGTCTGATTAACTTCATTAAAGATAGAATCGCTTAAAAATTTACCCATAAATTCGTTATCAATGGATTCCTTCACGGTTTCTTTTCCTGATAAAATGGCAGGAGCCAGCATGAGGGTGTGGCCACCGTTCAGGATCCTGACTTTTCTCAGTCGGTACGGTTGGATATCTTCAACCACCAAAATCTGTTCGTTGATTTTGTTGAAAGGAATTCTTTCATTTAAATTTCCGGCCTCCTGAATTACAAAAAGCAGGAAACATTCGGAAACCACCATCATCCGGTCTTCATAATCGAGCTGATCTTCATAGTATTCCGCATCGTCTTTGGGATAACCCGGAACGATCCGGTCTACCAAAGTATTGTGAAAATGGTTATTTTCATTGATCCATTGGGCAAAACTTTCTTCCAACTTCCAAAGTTTTGCATATTTTAAAATAATATCTTTTAATACCAAGGCATTATCTTCGATCAGTTCACAGGGAATAATTCTCAGTCCTTTCTCTTCTGCTCCGTTAAAATGTTTAAATCTTTCATATAAAAGAACCGTTACTTTGGCAGGAAAATTTTTATGTGGACCTTCATAAGAATTTTCTGATTCGTCGTACGCAATTCCGGTTTCCGTGGTGTTGGAAAATACAAATTCAAGTGATTCTTCTTTTGCTAAGGCTAAAAATTCATCGTAGTTTGTATATGGATTCACAGATTTCTGAATGGCAGAAATAATCTGCTTTTCGTCAATAATTTCTCCTTTTCTGATTCCTCTGGTGAAGAGGGTATATACATTATCCTGCTCTTCCAGCTTATGCACCGATCCGTTCGGCGTAGGCTGAACATTTACTATTCCGGCATTGAATCCGGTTTCTTTATTTAACCTGTCAATCACATAATCGGTGAATCCTCTCATGAAATTTCCTCCGCCAAACTGTACAATTTTAATGGGAAGTTTTTCCTGAGAATTTATTAATTCACGATTTAATTTTTGTTTTATCTGATTTTCCATTTTCTAATTTTCACTGTGGTTTGAACGCATAGGCCGCTAAGGTTTTCTTTTAAATAACATGTATATTTTTAAGTTCGCAAAGGCGTTTCAGTCGGAAGAGAACGCAGAGTTTTCCTTTATGAAATCGCCCGCAGTTCTTATTTTTTCTTAATTAAGTGAACTTGGTGGTTTATTTAAATGTAAAGGCTTTACTTAGCAATGACATCATTGTTTTTTGTATTTTATCTCAGACCTAATTATCTGATGACTTTATATTTCGGGACTAATGTTTTCATCACTGTCCACGCGATGAGGTATGCTACGGCACAGACTGAGAAAATAATCATATATCCTTTATCGATCCCGTCTACGACTACGGCTCCTGATTTTTCAAGTTGCCCGAAGAATCCATCCGGTAATCTTTCATTGATGTATTCCGGATATTTCTCCAGTAAAGGTGTTCCATCCACGGTTGTCCATGCTTTATGGGCATGGTCGAATAAAACTCCTGATGAGATATTGATAATGAATGATCCGATTCCGCCTGCCATACCGCCGATTCCGGTGATCGTCGCGATGGCTTTTTTAGGGAACATATCGCCGACGGTCGAGAAAATATTAGCTGACCACGCCTGATGGGCGGCTCCGGCAACGCCGATAATGAGCACAGGAATCCAATACGTGATGAAGCCCAGAGGCTGTGCCAATAAAGCAAAGAGTGGAAAGAAGGCAAAGACCAGCATGGCTTTCATCCTTCCGGAGTAGGCATTCATCCCTTTCTTTTCCACAAAATATTTCGGAAGCCACCCGCCGATGATTGAAAATAGCGTGATCATGTACAGGACAAAAAGCGGGAAAGCACTTTGGGTAGAGTCCATTTTATACACGGAGCTTAAATAAGCCGGCGTCCAGAAGAGAAAGAACCACCATACCCCGTCTGTCATAAATTTCCCGAAGGCAAATGCCCATGTCTGCCGGTAACCGAAGCATTCCCTGAAGGTAAATTTTCTTTCTTCGGCGCCCTCTGAGCCAGTCTCTGCCAGTGCTTCTTCCTGATCCTGCTGGATATAGGTAAGTTCGTGCTCATTGACTTTATGGTGATCGTGTGGTTTTTTATAGTAAAATACCCAAAGCCCCATCCAAACAAATCCTAAGGCTCCGATGATGATGAATGCCCACTCCCACCCCATGGATTTTGCAATGAAAGGAATGGTGACAGGTGCCGCCAAAGCCCCTACGGTTGCCCCGGCATTCCAGATGCTGGTGGAGAAGGCCCTGTCTTTTTTGGGAAAATATTCGGCTGTAGTTTTAATTGCCGCGGGAAAATTTCCTGCCTCCCCGATAGCGAGCACAAAGCGAGCAAAGATGAACAGCGAAACACTGGTGCTGATGATGGCTGAGGTGTTGGAAACCGTTGCAATCAGGTCTCTTGCACCGTTAAAACCCGCCATCCAATTTCCGGTAAGGATTCCGGAGGTTGCGATTCCACAGAAAGCATGTAAGACAGCACCCACCGACCAGATTCCGATGGCCCAGAGAAAACCTTTTTTGGTATCCATGAAATCGACAAATTTGCCTGCGAAAAGCATTCCCACCGCGTAAAATATGGAAAATAAAGCCGTAATATTTCCGTAATCGTTGTTGTTCCAGTGAAATTCGGGAGCGATAAAATCTTTCCAGGTTAATGATAAAACCTGTCGGTCCAGATAATTGATCGTGGTTGCCACAAACAGCAAAACACAGATCGTCCATCTGAAATTGGTAGGTTTTAGGGATTTAACTGAACTCATATTTGCTTTTTTTGAATTAGTTGGTTTTTGTTTTAATCTTTATTGTGACTGTTTTGAACACAAAGTTCACAAAGTTCTTTTTCTAAATGTTTCTGCCTTTTTTAAGTTCGCTAAGGCGTTTCACTTAGAAGAGACCGCGAAGGTTTTCTTTTTTGAGGGCTTGCAATTCTTATCTTTTTCTTAACGCCTTAAATCAATTAATCGTTGCTTTGGGCGCAAAGTTCTCAGTTTCTTAAAACCTGAATAATTTCCAGGACTTTCCGGGTTTCATTTTCGATGCCTTTATAATCTTTGGCAAGCATGGCTTCTTTACTGATCAACTTACTTCCCATTCCGACTGCTGATACTCCGGCTTTAAACCAGCTTTCAATACTTTCTTTGGTAGGATCTACGCCACCGGTCGGCATAAATTTCAGATTCGGGAATATTTCTTTCACAGCACTCATCAATGAAGGACCTACGACATTTCCCGGGAATAATTTAATGAAAGTGACTCCCGATTTTTCAGCGGCGATAATCTCAGTCGGCGTCATGCATCCCGGACTGTAGAAAAGGTCTTTCGGGATCAGGAATTCGGCCACTTCTTTTACCAACCCGGGGCTGATAAAAAAATCGGCACCGGCGTTATGATATTCTTCCGCCTGCTTTAGATTTTTTATGGTTCCGATTCCCAAAAGCATTTCCGGCATTTCTGTATTTCGGATTTCGACCATTTTACTAAAATTATGTAAGGCTTCTTCACCGCGGCTCGTATATTCTACTGCACGGATTCCAGCTGCGTAGAGGGCTTTTAATATTTCTATGGTGACTGCCTCATCAGCATTGTAATACAGGGGTAGCATTCCCTGACTGATAATCGCATTGGCAACGGCCTGAATTTTTGTCATTTTTATTTAATTATTTATTGGAAATAATCTTTTTTTGAACGCAGAGTTCACAAAGGTATTTTTATTACGGACTGCCATTAGTTTCGCAAAGCCGCTTCACTTATAAAAGGCCAAAGCTTTATCAGTTATAAACATATAATTTGGAAACCGATAAATGCAATGGTTGAAAACCAGCAGTCATAAGCTACTTATCTTTTTATTCTTCCTCCTGAGTCTCCGTTCATAACTTCTAGAATATCTTCTGCACTGCTGTAATTGATGTCTCCTAAAATGGTATGTTTGATGGCACATGCTGCATTGGCAAAGTTCAGCGCTTTATCATCATCAAAATGAATCAGCCCATAGATGAGTCCTGCGGCAAAGGCATCTCCCGTTCCGATCCTGTCGACCACCGGGCTGACTTCCAGAAGCTGCGTTTCGAAATAATTCCCCTTTACCAAGGCTCTTCCCTGTGTTTTCTGAGCGCTTGCCGTAACCCCGATTCTTATTTTGTCGAAGATCTTTTGGATTGAAGGACACTGCTTCTGCAATTCTTTCGAGGCTTGTATAAAACCTTCCTGATCTGAAGAAAACTCCGTTCCCAAAATTTCATTGATCTCGTTCACTCCTCCGATAAAGACGGTGGAATAAGAAACCAGTTCCTTCAGAATTTCCTTTCCGCTTTTGCCATATTTCCAGAGATTGGACCGGTAAGCAGGATCGGCGGTAACTTCAATTTCCATTTCGCGGGCCGTTTTCAGAGCCTCTCTCAGACTTTCATATGCAGCGTGTGAAATTCCGGGAGTGATTCCTGTCCAGTGGAAGTATCCATACCCTTCCAAAGCTTCTTCCCAATCAATCTGCTGAGGTTTGATGTTTGCGAAGGATCCGTTCAGTCTGTTATAAGCAATTCTGCCTGCACGGACAGATGTCCCTGCTTCAAGAAAATACAATCCCAGAGGATGCTCATTTTTAGTTATAAAAGCAGTATCAATACCAAAACTTTTGATAAATGACAGCGCCGATTCTCCGACAAAATCATCAGAAACACAGCTTACATGCCTCACGTTGCAGCCCATGGCAGCAAGCGATGCTGCTACATTAAGCTCAGTTCCGCCGAAAAAAAATTCCATTTCGTGACTTTGCTTCATGGTACGGTTTCCGGGCGGGGAAAGCCGCATGATGATTTCTCCGAAGGTGACTATTTTGTTGCTCATTTTTCAAATGTTCTTAGTTGTTGAATATCTGATTTTGCTTAGAAGAGACGGCGCTAAGATTTTCTTTTCAAAAACCTAATATTCATTTTTAAGGTTCGTAAAGGCGTTCACTTAAACAAGATCTCAAAGTCTCTTTTACAGATATCTATTTTGATTTCTCGAAGGTTCTGCAAATCTTGCAGATGATCGCATTTAAAAAGACCTGTGTAGACTTACTGATCTTAGAGAAATTGTATTCTATTAAATTTAAAAATCAAAATAATTTTTAGCATTATGGTAGCAGATATCGGAAATAATTTTTCCTACGTGTTCCATATCATCGGGCAGTTCGCCATTCTTCATTTCTTCACCAAACAAATTACACAGTACTCTTCTGAAATATTCATGTCTTGGAAAAGAAAGGAAACTTCTGGAATCGGTAAGCATACCGACAAAACAGCTGATCAATCCCATATTGGAAAGGGCATTCATCTGTCTGATCATTCCGTCTTTCTGATCCAGGAACCACCATCCCGAGCCGAACTGAACCTTACCTTTAATGCTTCCGTCATTGAAATTACCGATCATGGTGGCAAAAATTTCGTTGTCGGCGGGGTTTAAGTTATATAAGATCGTTTTTGTTAATTTATCCTTTCCGTCTAAAGTGTTTAAAAATTTAGACAGGGTTTCGGCCTGTACAAAATCTCCGATGGAATCCCAGCCGGTATCAGGTCCCAGAATTCTGTGCATTCTCTCGTTGTTGTTTCTCAAAGCACCGAGATGGAACTGCTGTACCCATCCGTATTGATGATAGGTTTCACTTAAAAATAAAAGAATGGCTGTCTTGAATTGGTGCACCTGCTTTTCAGCAATCACCTTTCCGTTCATTTTATCATTGAAGATCGTATTGATTTCAGCTTCCGTAGCTTCTTCAAAAGAAATATTGTTTAATCCGTGGTCACAGAGCCTGCAGCCGTTTTCGTGGAAATATTCGATTCTTTTTAATAAGGCATCACACAGCGTCCGGTAAGAATTGATTTCTATGCCTGCCGCCTCGCCAAGTTTTGCAAGATAATCAGTAAAATTGTGGTTTTCAATTAAAATGGCTTTATCCGGACGAAAAGCCGTACTCATCGTAATGCTGAAATCACTCTTCGCCAAATCCTGATGATAATTCAGGGAATCAGTTGGATCTTCTGTGGTGCAAAGAGATTCGATATTCATCATTTTCAACAGTCCTCTTGTGGATTTTTCCGGGGTCTGCAGCTGTGCGGTGATGTTGTCGTAAATTTCGGAAGCGTTATCCTCATTCAACAATTCATCGATCCCGAAATACCTTTTCAGTTCGAGGTGGGTCCAGTGATAGAGCGGATTTCTAAGGGTGAAAGGCACCGTTTTTGCCCAGGCCTGGAATTTTTCTTTATCGGTCGCCTCCCCGGTGATGAATTTCTCATTCACGCCAAGGGTACGCATGGCTCTCCATTTGTAATGATCTCCATACAACCATGCCTGTGTCAGGTTTTCAAAAATCAGATCATCTGCTATCTGCTGAGGCGGCAGGTGGCAATGATAATCG
>JBMDXW010000318.1:0-1747 GCA_048594965.1 Chryseobacterium sp. | reverse complement strand
AAATGTCGATATCTATCTGGATTATAAACATCATAAAGTGGAATACCGTTTCGACAAAGTGCTGTATGATGAGGATCCGGGCATCTTCATTGATTTTGCCAGAGATTTTTCCTGGAAGATCATCAAATATTTCAAGCTTCTGAAATACCTTGAAAATAAAGGGATGCTGTTTCTGTATCAGGAAAGCCCCTCTGAAGAAAATGCCCGATTCGGACGTCTGATAAAGGACAGGACGTTTATTTCTGCCGATATCAATGATGCTGATGCTACCGCACTGATCTTGGAATGTTCAAAAAAGACGATCGTTATCAATCAGTCCATAAAGGATTATGTTGCCAATGATTTCAAGACGGAAGATGATATCAAGCATTTTGAGAATATCAACTTGTCGAAAGAAAACCTGGAAGTAGCCAGACAATCGCTCATTGTAGCCGAAAGATCATTGAAAAAGGTCCATCAGACCATCGTTATAACATTGATCATATTTGTTATCGGAACCATCACCAATTTTTTTAATCCAGAAATACGCAGGTTCATAAATTAATTTTTCGTACCTTGGTATGTGCAATATGAAGGACTGTTGAAACAGATAATCAATGTTCAAACGGCCTGCAAATTGATATTATTACATTATTATGAAAAAGCATAGAGTTAAATACATCAGCAAAGAACTGGTTTCCCAAAAATCACGAGTGGCATTTCAGGAAGGAGCAAGAAGAGCCATGAATCAAAACGGATATGTGGTGATCGCCCAAGAGGGTTATGTGGTCAAAAAATATTCTGATGGCAACATCGAAAGACTTCACAAGTTGAACGACGGACACAGGCATCTCAAAGTTATTCTCGACTGATGAGCAAAAGAATGAGGGTGTTCGCTGGACCTAACGGATCAGGGAAAAGTAGCATCATAAAAAAAATACTGGCAACTGAAGTCAAGAAAGGAGTCAAACTCGACTTTGGAAGCTACATCAACGCAGACGATATTGCGCAGGATCTCCTGAAAAAAGGACACGACTTTTCAAAGTTCAATATTAATTTCGATGAAAAAGAATTTTTTGAGATCGTTTCAGACTCCGGACTTATCAGCAAGGACTTTACATTGGATCAGTTTAAGAACTGCATCGGCATTGCCCTCAATAAATTTACCCTGGCTGATGAATTTATAAAAAATAAGAAAGAAAGGGTTCATGAACGGGCAGCACAGATTATTGCTGACTATTTTAGAAAGAAATTACTGGCAGAGGATAAAAAATTCTCATTTGAAACCGTTTTTTCACACCCGGGAAAAGTAGACATCATCAAACAGGCTACAGCTAAAGGCTATAAAGTATATCTTTATTTTGTATCTACGGAACACCCTGACATCAATGTCTACCGTATAAAAAAAGTAAGGGTAAAACAGAAAGGCCATGATGTCCCTGAGGACAAGATAAGAGATAGATACTACCGTTCTATGGATCTTTTGTACGAGGCCGCACAGAATGTATATCAGGCTTATTTTTTTGATAATTCCAAAGAAGGTAGTGAATATACCATGTTCGCCCATTTCAAATTGAACGCCGAAGGTGAGAAACAATGGGACGAAGAAGTCGATCACGACCTTTTTCCGGATTGGTTTAAGATCTATTATTCTTCTAAAATCAAAACTCCTTAGATAGTTGAACATCTTATTCCAAATACATAAAAATCCCAGCATTCTTGCTGGGATTTTTTTCATGATCAAATTAGTCAAATGAGAAAGCTGTTA
>JBMDXW010000317.1:0-5614 GCA_048594965.1 Chryseobacterium sp. | reverse complement strand
CTGCGGAATACACCTTCCGGATTGTACAACGGGATGATTTACCCGATCCGCGACTACAAAATCAGGGGAGCCATCTGGTACCAGGGGGAAAGCAACGCCGGTCAGCCTGAAAACTATGCCGGTTTACTGAAAAATCTGATTGAAAACTGGCGGGAAGTCTTTCAATGGGAGCAGATGCCGTTTTTACTCGTTCAGCTTCCCAACTTTATGGAAAAAACAAACGATCCCAACGCGCCAAGCGGGTGGGCGGGAATCCGCGAAGCTCAGTTTAAAACCTCACAAGCCGTTCCGTACACGGCAATGAGCGTGAATTATGATCTCGGTGAGTGGAATGACATTCATCCGCTCAATAAAAAAGATATGGCAAAACGACTGTTCCTGGCCGCCCGTAAATTGGTGTACGGTGAAAAGCTGGTAAGCAGCGGCCCTGTCTTTAAGTCGATGAAGGTAGAAAATTCAACGGTGATCCTTTCATTCGACAACGTAGGAAAAGGATTGAAAAGCAGAAACGGAGCGCTGAAACATTTTGCGATTGCCGGAAGCGATAAAAAGTTTGTCTGGGCCGAAGCCAAAATCAAAGGCAATACCGTTGTGGTCAGCAGCAATGACATCAAAAATCCGTTAGCGGTGCGGTATGCATGGAGTAACAATCCCGAAGAGGCGAATCTTGAAAATGCAGAAGGTCTGCTGGCGTCGCCGTTCAGAACCGATGACTGGTAAGTTTTGATTACTTAATCTATTTAAACTAATTTAAAAAATTAAACACAAAAGTTACAAAGGACAATACCGCAATGATGAGGATATGGAAAGTTCTCAAAAGAATAAAAATCTTTGATTTTTAATCTCCTGTGGTCTAAAATATCCGTAATATTTTACCCTAAATCTTATGTGACTCATGTGTCGAAAAGCTTTTGTGACTTTGTGATTAAATAAAAAGTTTAAACGATCTATTAAATAAATACGCAATAAATAACGATTATGAAGACGATATTCAATTATTTTTCTCTTTTGGTCACTTTGGTTTTTACAACCATGGTGAAAGCCGCCGACCCGTTTATTTTTTTTGTGAAGACGGAAAATTCGATGGTATTGAAAGAAGGCAGTTCAGGACTGACGCTGTTTTCGGATAGCGATTCGGACAAAGGGATTCTCCGTGCAGTGGCGAACCTTCAGTCCGATTTCCAGAAAGTCACCGGCATTCAGCCTAATTTTATGAACCAGCATTCCGGGGTCAACGGAATGCTGATCATCATCGGTGAGGCTGGTAAGAGCAAGGCTATCGATGTTTTAATTAAGCAAAAGAAAATTGACGGAAAATCCCTGATAGGAAAAAATGAAAAATTTATCATCCAGAATGTAAGCAATCCGTTTCCCGGTGTTTCCGAAGCGATTGTGATTGCCGGAAGCGACAAAAGGGGAACCATTTACGGCATCTATGAAATGTCGCAGCAGATCGGCGTTTCGCCCTGGTATTATTGGGCAGATGTTCCGGTTGCGAAAAAGGAAAATCTATACTTTAAAAAAGGGATCTATACCGACGGAGAGCCTGCTGTTGAATACCGCGGCATTTTCTTAAACGATGAAGAACCTTCATTAGGAAGCTGGGCCAGAGCCACTTTCGGCGGAATCAATTCCAAATTTTACGAGAAAGTTTTTGAACTGATCCTGCGGATGAAAGGAAACTACATCTGGCCGGCGATGTGGGGGAAAGCGTTTTATGACGATGATACTTTAAGCGGACCATTGGCCAATGAAATGGGCATCGTGATGGGAACTTCCCACCACGAACCGATGGCCCTGGCGCAAACCGACTGGCACCGGTACATCAAGAGAAACAACCTGCCGAATGTCTGGGATTATTCTAAAAACGCTGAGGTCCTGCAAAAATTCTGGAAATCCGGATTGGAAAGAAGCAAGAATTGGGAGAAGCTGGTAACGGTAGGCATGCGGGGCGACGGTGATGAAGCGATGGGAGAGGGTACCAATATTTCCTTACTTGAAAAAATCGTGAAAGACCAACGGAAGATCATTGCCGATGTCACCGGGAAAAAACCGGAAAGGACACCGCAGGTCTGGGCGTTGTACAAAGAAGTTCAGGATTATTACGACAAAGGAATGCGCGTTCCTGATGATGTGATTCTGCTGTTCTGCGACGACAACTGGGGCAACGTGAGAAAACTTCCGGACCTGTCAAAACCACTGCACAAAGGCGGTTACGGAATGTACTACCACTTCGATTATGTGGGCGGACCGAGAAACTCCAAATGGATCAACATCAGTCCGATCCAGCGCGTCTGGGAGCAGATGAACCTTTCCTACGAGCATAAAGTGGATAAGGTCTGGGTCGTGAATGTCGGTGACCTGAAACCGATGGAATTCCCGATCAGCTTTTTCCTGGATATGGCCTGGAACCCGAAGCAATTTAACTCAAAAAACCTGCTCCGATATACCGAAAAATGGTCGGCTCAGCAGTTCGGTGAAAAACACGCCAAAGAAATTGCGGAAATGATTAACCTTTACACCAAATACAACCGCCGCGTAACTCCCGAAACTCTAAACTGGAATACCTACAGCCTGCAGAATTACAACGAATTTGAAACGGTTCTCAATGATTACCGGGCTTTGGCTTTAAAAGCACTGCGTTTGAAGGAAGACATTCCGGCGGAATATCAGGATGCGTATTACCAGCTGGTGCTGTACCCGATCGATGCGTGCAGCAATCTTTACGAAATGTATTATGCTGTTGCTAAAAACCGGGAATTAGCTGCAAAATTCGATCTGAAGGCAAACTATTATGGCGATAAAGCCAAAGAATATTTTGAGAGGAATGCCTATCTGGACCATCAGTACAACGATGTGATGGCCGGCGGAAAATGGAAGCACATGATGGATCAGATGAGGATCGGTTATAAAACCTGGGCCGACGGAAAGGAAAACATCATGCCTGAAGTAACCTACGTGTATGATGACAATGCTTCGAAAGAAAAAATATTCCGGGAGAAGAACGGCTATATTTCAATAGAAGCGGAAAACTTTGCCCGGATGCAGAATTCAGACCGGATCCATTGGGAAGTGATTCCTGATTTCGGCAAGACCAAATCCGGCGTGACAACCTTTCCGCAGAATGCTTATCCGAAACCTGATGAAAATATCTATCTGGAATACGATATGAATTTTGAATCAAAAGGTGAATTTGAAGTCCAGCTGCTATTGGCTCCGACGTTGAATTTCAATCACAACAAAGGATTACGCTACGAAATCTCATTCGATGGACAAGCTCCGCAGGTGGTGAATTTCAATGGACATTACAAAGGAGAATTGGGAAGATGGCAGTCGGAACACATCATCCGATCGATGACCAAACACCAGATTGCACAGCCCGGAAAGCATACGCTGCGGTTCAGGGTGCTGGAACCGGGAATTGTACTGGAGAAAATCCTGATCGACACTGGCGGACTAAAACCAAGCTATCTCGGTCCCCCGGAAAGTGAGTATACCGGAAAATAATTTTATAAAATGTGAAACCATCGGATTTTTCCGGTGGTTTTTCTTTTGGTAATTTTAATATGCCATTCAATTCAACCGGAAAATTCGGTAACTTTAATCTATCGACATTAGATCACATAAATTAAATGTTTAAATAATTTAAAATAGGTAATAATTAGTTTGATAGGTGATTATCAATAGCATCGGGCTTTAGCCCGATGTAAAGAATGTCGTTAAAATCCGGCTTTAGCCAAAGCTTATGAATAATAATGTTTGGCTAAAGCCGATTATGATACATCTTAGGTAAATGGGCTTTAGCCCATTTCCATTGATAATATCCTACACCAAACCTATTAAAAATAAATAAAATGAAACGAAGCGCAGAAAACAAAATTCAAATTCTGAAAAATGCAATTCAGAAAGGAATCGACAGCGGAATCGCGAAAGATTTTGATGCTGAAAAACACATTCAGTCTTTAAAAGACAAAGCGAAAAAGAGCAATTAATTAGGGCCAAAAAACAAAACGGGTTAAATTAAATTTATTTATCGTCCTTTAAAAGCATTCTGTTATGATACACTCAACAAAAAATCAGCTGGCGTACACCTCGCTGAAACCTGATGGCGTTCTGAAAGACCTCGTGGAAAGCATCTGGATGATGAGGTATCATGCGGATGAAAAGCAGGAAAGTATCATCGTTCCGGACGGAAAATTAGACATTGCCCTTTTAGCGGTGGAAAACGGAAGTTTTGAGATGTTTATATCCGGAATATCGACAGGTCCGGTCATCAAACCGCCGTTTCCGAAATCAACGATGTTTGTCATCAGTTTTCACCCGATTGCAGCGGAATATATTTTCAATCAGTCTTTTGCAGATTTAAAAAATGACAGGCAGAAACTTCCTGAGGGCTATTGGGGATTCTGTAGGGATGATCTTGCTGATTTCAGATCTTTTTATAAAAAAGCCTGCCAGATGATTGCCTCGAAACTGATCCTTGATATTGATTTCCGTAAAAAGCATCTTTTTGAATTGGTGTATGCATCAAAAGGAGCCGTTACCGTAAAGGAGCTTTCCGAAAAGGTCGGGTGGAGCAGCCGGCAGATCAACCGGTATTTCAATCATTGGCTGGGGGTTTCCTTAAAATCATACCTCAACATGATCCGTTTTTCAAATTCCCTGAAACAGCTGAAAAAAGGTGATTTTTACCCGGAACTGAATTACGGGGACCAGTCCCATTTTATCCGGGAAGTCAGGAAATTCGCAGGCGTAAATCCCACCTTTTTAAACAAAAACGAAAACGACCGATTTATCCAATTGAGCATGATGCCTGAAGGCTAATTTTGTTCTGTTACTTAAACAAAAAAATACGATGGGTTTAAATCATATCAATCTGGTAGTAAAAGAGGTAGATAAGGCCGTGTGCTTGTTTGCAGATTGTTTCGGGTTCGGTTTAATAACCAACCGCAACGGTAAAATGGTAGTTCTGGAAAGCAGCCATCAATTTGTCCTCGTCATCTGGGGCCAGGAACTGAACCGGAAAGACGATATCCCGGAATATCCGGAGAATTTCCATATCGGGTTTTATCAGGAGGATGAGGATGCAGTTCGGGAAATCTATCAAAAACTAAAAGGCCATGAAGGTTTACAGATGGAATCCGAACCTAAAAAAATCAGGAATACGTTCGGATTTTACTTCTGTTTTGAAAAACTGATGATCGAAATCAGCATCAATCCGTTTAAAGAAAACATCGCATAACTGCAGCCTTAAGTGTTGTTTAAGTCGATTAAAATAACTTCCGTTAAAGCAAATTTGATGGAAGTTTCTTTTTTAGTATTAATAAGGTGAATTTGACAGGATTGAATTTTTAAATCGGTGGCGGAACCCTTAAGCCCTGAAAGGGTGGTATCAATAGCCCCGTGCATCGTCTGGGGCCAGTGATGTATGGATGCATTTGAGCCCTGTAGAGGCATAACCATCAAATACTGTTTGCTCTTCGGTTTGTCCGTAGGTAGGACCGATTGCAATATGTCGACAGAATAAACTTCCAGCCTTTTGATCCGTCTTCCGTTTTGGATTCACGTTAATCTGCATGTTATTTCACCATCTGTCCGATTTACGGTGGCAGAC
>JBMDXW010000316.1:0-3143 GCA_048594965.1 Chryseobacterium sp. | reverse complement strand
AAGTCCTTCTTATAAACAGGAAATAAAGGATTATGACCAAGGATATACTTAATATCAGTAATCAGTAACTCCTGATGCTGCTGCTCATGATTGAGGCCTAATTCCAGAAGTTGGGCCACCTCTTTATCGATATGATTATTGTTGAGAAATTCAGTCATCTTTCCATCTACATATCTTCGATACCGGTAAATATCTGAAACAGAAGGCCGGCTAAGGTTTCCACGATCGGTACGTATTACTCTGGCCCCAATAGTTTCGTAATAGCTATTGAACACGTAGTTAAAATCGCCGTTGTATTCCTGATAGCCCATAAAATAGGGCTTGAGTATAAAGGTTTCAAAAAACCAGGTAGTATGACCCAGATGCCATTTGGGAGGACTCACATCCACGATAGGCTGAACCACATAATCTTCAATCTCCAGAGGCTCACATATTTCCTCTGAACGTCTTCTGATATCACTGAATTTTTTGATAAGCGGATTGGTAATGGTGTGGGTTTTCATACTTTTATTTTTATAGGTTAGGCCATCCAGATACTGTCTATGAACCAGCCTTTGGAATCAGCAATTTCGCCGGCAATGGTGAATCCTGATTCTTCGGCAAGTTCTTGTATTTCCCGTTTAGAAAATTTCTGTGAAACTTCCATGTCTATTACTTCGTTTTCTTCAAAAAAGATCCTTTCGCCGGCTAAGGTTACAGTCTGTTCTTTAAGACTGATCAGAAAGCTCCTGCAAGCACCGGTGATGGGATCGTATGATTCATAATGCTCAAAATGATCCGTATTGAAATCGGCACCCAGCTCGCGGTTGATCCTTGAGAGAAGGTTCAGATTGAAGGCAGCCGTAATCCCTGATTTGTCACTGTAGGCATTTAAAACCGTATAAGGATTTTTTTTAAGATCAAAACCAATCAGAACGATATCTTCCTTGTTAAGAACCTTGTGAATATTCACGCAGAATTCTGTTGCTTCCTTTTTGCTCATATTGCCGATATTACCGCCTAAAAACATAATAACTTTTCTTCGGGACGAAAGTCTCATTGCTTTTTCCAGCATCTGGAAATATTCTCCTTCTAAGGATATTATATCCAATTCCGGAAGCTGTTTCTTTAAATTCTTTTCAAGCACTGAAAGAATATTCCCAGAAATATCAATAGGCATGTACGTAAAATCAGTATTCTGCTGATTGAGATATTTCAGAAGATACGTGGATTTCATGGCATCACCTGCACCCAGCTCTATAAGGTCAAATGGTTCTTGGTCTGCTTTGATACCTTTTGCTATTTCCTCGGTTTTATTTTTAAAGATATCAAGTTCGCATCTTGTGAGGTAATATTCTGGCATAGCCATGATTTTCTGAAAAAGCTCATCTCCGTTTTTATCATAAAAATATTTGGAAGACAGATGTTTCGGATTGCTTTTCAAACCGGAGAGCACATCATTCAGGAAATGATCTGCGGATTCGTCTGTATTTCTTTTTAGTAACTCTTTTGTTAATTGAAGATTCATTTGGTTTGTCATTTGGTTATTAAAATTTAGCAACTATCTTGCCGACCTCATAAAACTTTCAATAAAATAGTCCTGCTGCAATATTTATTTCAAACAATAGTGTAAAAAGAAGAAAAGAAATTTACACAAAAAACGGAAGATGACAAAGCTTGGAATATGGATTGCTATTTATTCTGTAAGTGGCGTCCAGAGCCATACCACACCAAATCAATAAAATTTATGGAAAAATCAATCACCAGAAGAAATGCGATTGGAAAGATAGCGAGCACGATTGCCGTTGCCGCTATATCTCCGGCTGCATTAGCGCAGTCAGGAAACCGGCAACCTCAAAATTCTACCGGGCCGGTTCTTACCGATCCTACTACGAAATATCCGCGGCCGCCCTTTAAAAGCCAATCTCAGTCTTTCCCGGGATTAGCGGGAAAAATGGATCCTGTTCCGGACCATGGCGAAAAGAGCTATGTGGGATCAGGAAGACTGATGGGAAGAAAAGCGCTGATTACGGGAGGAGATTCCGGCATCGGCAGAGCTGCGGCAATCGCTTATGCCCGTGAAGGCGCGGATGTTGCGATCAATTATCTGCCGGAAGAAGAGCCGGATGCCGTTGAAGTAATAGAGCTGATTCGTAAAACAGGACGCAAAGCCATAGCAATCCCCGGAGATATCAGGGATGAATCTTTCTGCCGGAAACTGGTATCACAGGCTGTCGAACAACTTGGCGGACTTGATATTCTCGTCAATAATGCAGGACATCAGAAGACCCATGAATCAATTCTGGATATCAGTACGGAAGAATTTGAAAGAACGATGAAGACGAATATTTACGCGCCATTCTGGATTATCAAAGCTGCACTTCCCCACCTGAAACCGGGATCTTCCATAATAGGGCTGTCATCGGTTCAGGCATATGATCCTTCTGAAAATCTTTACGATTACGCACAAACCAAAGCCGCTACGACAAGCTATGTGAAATCATTAGCCAAACAACTCGGGCCAAAAGGCATCCGTGTAAACGGTGTAGCACCAGGTCCGGTTTGGACTGCTCTTGAGGTCAGCGGAGGCCAGACCCAGGAAAATCTTGTAAAGTTTGGAGCCGATACACCTTTGGGCAGGCCGGGACAGCCCGCAGAACTTGCGTCAATATTCGTACAGCTTGCAGCAAATGATGCCAGCTTTTCGACAGGACAAATTTACGGTGCTGCGGGAGGTAGCGGACAACCTTAATCCAGACTTTAATTAAATATTACAAACCATTAAAAATTAAATTATTATGAACAATAAAATCAAAATAGCTTTAGCGCTTGTAGGAGCAGGAACAGCAGTTGCCTGGGGAATGAAAAGAAAAAAGAAAATGCAAAAGAAAACCTTTACTGCTCCTGACGGGAATATCTATGAGGAGAATAAAATCTACAGGACCTTTGATGATAGGCTTTATAAAAATGGCAAAGAAATTCATTTTGAAACTCCTGCAATGCAACAAGATACTTCCGGAAACCATGCATTTGATGATCAGGGAGGAAATATTCCCAAAAACTATGAAACGGTAAATAAAGACATTAATTACCATCAGAAAGGCGTACGACATCATTAAATGTGTACATTTCCGGATTATAAGAATTAGTTAAAAGTTGATTAG
>JBMDXW010000315.1:0-2896 GCA_048594965.1 Chryseobacterium sp. | reverse complement strand
ATTTTCCAGCTTTCTGATTGCTTTTAGATAATGTTGGGGATCAACGATGTTGATGTATGAATCCGGACGGAAAGCGGGCAAAACGCCTGTCGCAAAATTACTGTCCTTAAGGGCTTTATGATAAGACAGATCATCGGCAGGATCATCAGTGGTACATAAAGTTTCCACTTTGAAGTTACGGATAATAGATTGTGGCAGGAAATCCTCGGTCTGCAGGCTTTCATTCATCCTCGAATAGACGGAATCCGCATTTTTTGTAGATAGGTACTCGTTGATTCCGAAAGGATTTTTAAGTTCCAGATGAGTCCAGTGAAACAAAGGGTTGCGGAGGGTATAAGGTACTACCTCAGTCCATTTTTTGAATTTTTCAGGGTCTGAAGCACTTCCTGAAATGAATTGCTCGTCAATCCCGAAATTACGCATTGCGCGCCATTTGTAATGGTCACCATCCAGCCAGATGGCTGTCGGAGAACGGAAATTAAGATTATTGGAGATCACATCCGGTTCCAAATGGTTGTGATAATCGATAATCGGCATGTCTTTCGCATATCCGAAGTAAAGATTTTCTGCTTTGGCGGATCCGAGTAAAAATGATTTTCCGAAAACTTCTTTATTATTATGTAAATGAGTCATTAGCTGGTTTTAATGATTCAAAATTTAATTTTTAAAAACAAGACCTTATTTTGACTAAGATCTTGTTTATTTAAATATGAAGAAAATATAACTTTCTGCTAAACGCCGCTAAAAGCGCTGAAACCGCCATCAACAGGCAGTAATGCACCGGTAATAAAGCTTGCGGCTTCTGAACAGAGAAACTGTACAGCTCCGTTCAGTTCTTCTACTTCCCCGAATCTCTGCATCGGCGTTTTGGCAATAACTTTCTGGCTTCTCTCCGTTAATGAGCCATCAGGATTCAGGAGAATTGCCCGATTCTGGTCACCGATAAAAAATCCCGGTGCAACGGCATTCACCCTTATTTTATCGCCGAATTTCAAAGCAACATCCGAAGCGAGCCATTGGGTAAAATTGGTAATGGCGGATTTCGCAGCAGAATATCCGGCTACTCTTGTGATCGCCGAATACGCAGCCATTGATGAGATATTGACGATGCTTCCGGTTCCCTGCTCAGCCATTACTTTTCCAAAAACAAAGCTTGGATAAACGGTTCCGTTGATATTAAGATCGGTCACCTCATCCCATCCTTTCATATCCATATCAAAGAATGACTGTTCGGGAGACAAGGTTGCAGCGGGAATATTTCCGCCTGCAATATTTAAGAGGATATCGATTTTGCCGTACTTTTCAGTAATTTTTTTTGAAGCTGCTTCCAGGCTTGGAATGTCCATCACATTGGCTTCTACGGCAAAGGCATCACCGCCTGATGCCGTTAATTCCTTAACAAAAGCATCCAGCTTTTCCTGGCTTCTTCCTAATGCCACCACTTTTGCTCCGGCTTCGATGAAACTTTTTGCCAGACTTCCGCCTAAAACTCCGGAAGCTCCCGTAATAACGGCTACTTTATCTTTTATGCTGAATATTTCGTTCATTTTTATGATTGATAAATGATGATTGATATTGATTAAAAACGAATGCTAATTTTGTCTGGCCATTTCGTTTTGAATGGCGGCCATTGCGCCTTCAATCTGACCTAAAGCCAGCATTCTTCCTAAAAACGAATAGCCAGGATTGTAGCCTTTATCAACATCTTCGGTTAGAAGTCTTCCGTGATCTATTCTCATCGGTAAATCCGGATTTTCTTTTTCGAATACGCGAATGACTTCGATTAATTTTCCTCTCCCTCCTAAATGATGCGCTTCGATGAAATCGCCGTTATCAAAAACATTGGTGCTTCTGAGGTGAACGAATTTCGTGCGGTGTGCAAATTTCCGGGCGAGTTTTGGTACATCGTTATTAAGATTTGCACTTAAAGATCCGGCACAGAAGGTCAGTCCGTTATGCGGATTGTCTACGGCATTCAGGAACCAGTCGATGTCTTCTTCATTGGTTACGATTCTTGGCAGGCCCAGTAAAGAAAACGGCGGATCGTCAGGGTGTACACACATCTGGATATCCCACTTTTCGCAAACCGGCATTATTTTTTCGAGGAAATATTTTAGATTTTCACGAAGCTGATTTTTATCTATTCCATCATATAAAGCCAAGAGGTTATTGAACTTTTCTACCGGATTTAAATCGCCTTCTTTAATGTTTCCATTAACGAATCCCTGGGTTTTTACAATCACCGAATCAATCAAATTATTATTATCTTCTTCGGTAAGGGTATTTTTAAGTTCTTCAACTTTCTGAAGGATTTCCGGCGTATAATCGCCCTCTGCCCCTTTTCTTTTTAAAATATGAATTTCAAAATAAGCGAATTTGGCTTTATCAAAATATAATGACGACGAACCGTCTTCCCATTCATGGAAAAGATCGGTCCTGGCCCAGTCGAGCACCGGCATAAAGTTGTAACAAACGGTCGTCACACCGGCTTTACCTAGATTTTCGAGACTTGTAATATAATTTTCTATTAAAAAATCCCGGTCTTCACCTCCGTATTTAATAGCTTCGCTTACGGGAAGACTTTCCACGACAGACCAGCGAAGACCGTGACTTTCTATGTAGTTTTTATAATCATTGACCGCCTCCAAACTCCAGATTTGTCCGTTGGGAATATCGTGAAGTGCTGAAACAATGCCTTCGACCCCGATCTGACGGAGTGTTTTTAGTGTGATCTTATCTTTTTTGCCAAACCAACGCCATGTTTTTTCCATAATCTTCAATTTTTATTCATTAAACAAAGCAGGTGCTTTTTCACGAACACCTACTTTGTTATTAATATGAATGTAAGAATAAAATTAATTAGTATCCAGGATTCTGGAATTTTGCCTTAACATCT
>JBMDXW010000314.1:0-4300 GCA_048594965.1 Chryseobacterium sp. | reverse complement strand
AGCTTAAGCGCTTTTTTGTCGTAAGATTTCCTTTCATCATCACTTTTAAGGATGGAAGGAATAAAGTGATCCAGCAACTCGTACATAACATTATAGCCGGCATTCTCTATTTCCACAACAGCTTTATGGTTGTATATTTTTTCGATCGAAAAACTTTCAATATCCTGCAAAGTTTTATTTTCAGCTTTATAAATGTCAAGAAGAGCTTTATCCAGCTTACCTTCCAGGATTTTATCAAAATTCTGCTTATACATTTCCAGGGATTTATTGATCAGGGCATTGATTACTTTCGCCCTCAGGTAGGAGATCTGCTCGTTTTCATTTGAGATCGAACTGAGCTTGGATTCTATTCTCTTTACATCATCCGTTTCAGATTTTACCAGTTCAAAAAACAGGTTTTTACAGTCGGCGGTAGATACGATCCCGAGGCGGTGCGCATCTTCCATGTCAATGATGTTGTAGCAGATATCGTCAGCCGCTTCTACCAGCCATACAAAAGGATGCCTTTTAAAGATATGAGGTTCTTCGCTTTCAGAGATCAGGTTTGTTGCTCTGGCAATTTCGAGGAAAATCTCTTTTTCATTCTGGAAGAAACCGAATTTTTTCCGGTGGATCATCCCTTTCTTTTTGGCGACGGCTTCACAGGGATATTTGGCGATGCTCGCCAGTGTGGAAAATGTCAGCTGGATTCCTCCGGCATCTTTTCCCTGTTGCTGCTGGGCCAGAACCCTGATCGCATTGGCGTTTCCTTCAAAATTCATCAGATCTGCCCACTCCTTTTCATTAAATTTAGATTTAAGATCAGATTCGTTTCTATCAAAATAGCTGGCAATGGCATCTTCTCCTGAGTGCCCGAAAGCGGGGTTTCCTACGTCATGGCATAAGCAGGCAGCGGCAATGACGTTTCCCAGATTATGCAGGTAGAAATTTTTCGCATCTTCCGTAAGGTCATTTTTGTACTGATCATGGATGAACTCGCCCATCACGCTTCCCAGACTACGTCCCACCGATGAAACTTCCAGGGAATGCGTAAGCCGGTTATGCACAAAAACACTTCCCGGAAGCGGAAAAACCTGTGTTTTATTCTGAAGCCTCCGGAAGGCGGATGAAAAAATAATTCGGTCAAAATCTCTCTGAAAATCCGTTCTTGAAGCTTTAGTATGCGGATTGTTTCCTGTACGCTGATTCGTGAAAATCTGGTTTAAGTTCATCATGTTTCAAAATTACTTTAAATTTTATTTTTTTTAAACAAATCGAATCACTTTTTATAAGAAACTCCTGTTGAGAAACGCCGTTGGCCGTCCTTTGTGGCAGAATTATTGTTATTTCGAACATAAAATAAGATTATGCCCGAAGGTCCCTCCATTATATTAATGAAAGAAAGCATTCAGAAGTTCGAAGGCCAGAAAGTTGTCGAAGCTTCGGGAAATGCGAAAATTGATATGGAAAACCTCGAAGGAAAGATCTTAAAGCAGATCAAAACCTTCGGAAAGCAGACCTATCTTATTTTTGATGACATTGCGGTGCGGATCCATTTGCTGATGTTCGGCTCGCACAGTGTCGACGAACAAACGAAACCAGACCGCCAGCTGAGATTAGCGCTCATATTTTCAAAAGGCGGAATGTACTTTTATACCTGCCATGTAAAAACGGTAGATTCTCAATTCTTAAAGACCATCGACTTGGAAGCCGATGTGATGAGTGATGCGTGGAATCCCAAAAAAGCCGAAAAGAAGTTAAAAGCAAATCCGGAAATGATGGTTTGTGATGCCCTGATGGATCAGGACATCTTTTCAGGGGTAGGCAATATTATTAAGAATGAAGTTTTATTCAGAGTCGGTATTCAGCCGGAAAGCCTTTTGGGTAAAATTCCAACAAAAAAAACGAAAGAACTTATTAAAGAAGCCCGAAACTACAGCTTCGATTTCCTGGAATGGAAACGTGATTTTACCTTGAAAAAACATTGGCAGGCCCACACCAAGAAAATCTGCCCCAAATGCGGGCAAAAGCTCATGAAAAAACAGACAGGCAAAGGCAAAAGGAGAAGCTTTTTCTGCGAAACCGACCAGAAATTATATTAATAATCAAGGTCTTCTTATTTTTCAAAAATATCCTTTACACTCAAAATCTCTAAAATCCGATTCTGTAAAACCCACATTTACAAGTCCATTCTGACAAAACCGGCTGCTTTCACTTTTCACCATCAAAGGATTAAATTAAATTTTGTTAATCTTTTATCTATTTTAGTCAAAATGAGGTGATATAAATCAGTCCTGTCGAGATCCTATGCATCACATTTTGATTATTGAGTATTAAACACAAAACAACATCTTTTGAAATATCGACAAAATTTTGAATAATTATTAACAAATCAATAAACCAATTTCCTCATTTATATTAATTTTTTGTAAACATATTTTAGCCCAAATGTTAATTTAAAACGCTTAAAACCCTGATATACATCATGATTATTATTTGTAGGTATTAATTTATTGTCGTAATATTGCAATATCAAATCAGCAATAATTAATCAAATAATTAAAAATACAATAAAATGATCGCTTACATCGGAATCGCAACATGTTTAGTAGTTTTTACTTCTTATTTTGCAACAGTTAAGAGAGAACAGAGAGATTAATCTCAATTCTGCGGCTTAGATTTTAGCCTAAGACGACACAAATGAATGACATTGTATATGTTTTCAGTCTTCAGTGATTGACTGCTCTTTTACTCGACACGGGTAAAAGGGCAACCAAAACATAATACAAATTACGCTAAGGACAATTTTTAATTTTTATAATAGCCGATAGGAGTCGAACAGCTTTTTGTTCGGCTTTTTTTGTGAATAAACTCTACCTTTGTGAAAATTTTTTATTCATGAATCTCTACAACCTTATTATCCAGGACAAAGAAGCAGTAACCCTCGATGATGTTTTTCTGGAAGACTATAATAAGGAACAGCTCGCCCAGCTTATTAAAGAAAACACCTACACGGCAGAACTGCAGCAATACGGCCTTCCCGTAAACAATAAAATCCTGCTTCAGGGCAGTTCCGGATGTGGCAAAACAATGACCGCTAAAGCCGTTGCCAATGCTTTGGGCAAAAATATCATCATCCTGAATCTAAGCAATATCGTTTCATCGAGAATCGGCGAAACCTCGCAGAATATCAAAATGATCTTCGACAAAGCAGCAAGGGAAAGGTCCGTTCTTTTCCTGGATGAGCTCGACCAGATCGGGAAAGCCCGGGGAAGTGATGACAAAGATGTGGGCGAAATGCGCAGGCTGGTCAACACCCTTATACAACTGATCGATTACTATCCGGAAAACGCACTTCTCCTATGCGCCACCAATCACCCCGAAATTATTGATACGGCCCTGATCAGACGTTTTCAGCTTAAAATAAATTATGAAATGCCCTCCAACAAATTCCTGGATCAGTTTTATGACAATATCCTCTCAAAATTTCCCGAAGATTTAAGGAATATTGACCGGAAATATGATGTATCGTTCGCCGAAGCAAAGGATTATGCTTTTACGGTGGTGAAAGGAAACCTGATCAGAAAGCTGGAGAGAAATGTTTAACCACAAAAGATGATCAAACTGTCTAATTAATTTAAGTGCTTTATTCTAAAGGACACACACCAAAGTTTATCCATCCTTTTGTCATTCCGGTACGGAATCTAAACGCGAATCTTTCCATACGATGCCCTGGTACGATGTTGAGATTCCCTGCGGGAATGACAAAACAGAGTGCTGAAATTTTTTTGGTTTTTATATTTTCATAATAGTATAGAAATTCTGTACTTCTTGTTGCTGAACAGAGCAGAGGCCACTGGTGCGTAATCTTCATAAACCACCCCACCAAAAATTCTCTGAATTTTCGGCGCCCCTCCGCGGGAGGGGAATTTTACCGTAGGCTTCTTACGGTAGAATTTCGGTTGTCTCTACGATAGAAATGGTAGCGTCAGATGAATAGTGAAGCTTCCCGAAGCCACTCATTATCTGTTTAAGCCTTATCATCAGAAAGATATTTTATTCCCAAAGAAATTTTCATCCTCTTTCATATTTCTTTATCTTTACTTTCAATTTTTTAACACTAGAAACTTAAAAACGACAAATGGAACAGAAAATACACCAGGGAAGAAATGTAAAACGATTCAGGGAAATGTTGGGCATCAAGCAGGAAGCCCTGGCTTTTGATCTTGGCGACGACTGGAACCAGAAGAAAATTTCCATCCTGGAACAGAAAGAAGTCGTGGAAGAAGCTTTGCTAAAGAAAATATCCGAAGTCCTGAAG
>JBMDXW010000313.1:0-3977 GCA_048594965.1 Chryseobacterium sp. | reverse complement strand
ATGTAAACAACTTTTTAAGCCAGGAAGAACTTAATAAAAAATTAGACTCAATTATCCAGTCATATAAAGGAGCAAATCTTTCTCTTATTGAAAAGGATAAATTTATTCACTTGATTAAGGAAAGGGAAAAATTATACAGCGAAAACACCAAATTAACAATCACTGCCAATTATAATGGTCGAGATATAATTATAATTAACTGCATGGGATTTTCTGCTTTCATTAATCTGGATTTCGCCACTAATACTGCACAGTTCACATCTATTAATATTAAATATCTTAAAGGATATGTAAATTTTAATCCATCTGGTATGTATATGCCTGGCAGAGAGCCCAAATTACTTTCTGATGTGAATTATAAATTAGATTTAGATAAGAATGAAAATATAGTATGGAAAACAGAATCGGAAAAATTAACTTCAGAAAAACTGGTCAATAAAATAATCTCACAGATCATTGGTAATCTCTCTGAAGAACGTTCAAAGAACTTTAGATAATCCAAGAAATATATCTATTTTTTTTAAAACTTTTGTTATTGAGGAGAATAATAAACTTGATTTAAAAGTTCCAACAATCTTTCTTATAAATTTTACTTAAGTAAACCTTAAAAATAATAACACCAGATTTTGTGGAAAATGTAAAATCGCGTATCTTCTTGTAGGCATCAATATGAACTTCGAAGATTAATTGTGTAGAAGTTTCTTTGCTGAGAACAGGCATTAGAAAATAGAAAGAATTTTATCATATAATTTAGAAGAAGCAAAAACTATAGACTTATTTGCTGTGTTGTTAAATTCGTTAATTAAAAAAAATATCTTTTATACTATCAAATGAGAGTATTATTATATGAAACCATCTTACGATTTAAATTCAATTATTTTGAAACTTGTTTCTTCAATCTCGGAAAAGACTTGAGAGGCGAATGCTAAATATCTCATTAAAACAAACCCTTACTCTTAGTTTAACATGCTTATAATAAGAACTGTGTCCTGACAAGGTTAGCAACTGCAACTTTAACGTATATCATTCCCAATCAGTTCTGTTTAAAAGATCAATTTGTAACCTATACCCCGAATGCTCAACAATTCTATCCCGTTATCATCCTTGAGCATCTTACGCAGGTGTGACATAAAAACATCCATACTTCTGGAATTGTAATAACTGTCATCTCCCCAGATCTTCATTAAAGCTGCCTGTTTATACAGGACTTCATTGCGGTTTTCCAAAAGTAATTCAAGAATCGCTGTTTCTTTGTAGGAAATTTTATATAGCGATTTCGGCGTTTTCAATTCCTGATTTATTGTATTCAGTTCACATCCGCCAAATGCTATTCGGGAAGAAGATGAGCTTTGCTGCGCCGCCGAATCGCCGAAACGTGTCAAAAGGCTTTCAATGCGTACCAAAAGCTCTCCCATGGTGAAGGGCTTTTTAAGATAATCGTTTCCGCCACTCTTGAAACCTTTTACAACATCCTCACCCAAAGACTTGGCACTGAGAAAAATAATTGGAACCTTTTTATTCAATTTTCGAATATCCTCTGCTAAAGTATATCCATCTTTCAAAGGCATCATAATATCGAGAATGCAGAGATCCGGTGCACTGTTCTGAAATAAATCAAAGGCCTGCTGTCCGTCTTTTGCAAGCGTGACGATATAGCCGCTGCTTCGGAGTCCGTCACTGATAATTTCCGCCAAAGTATCTTCGTCCTCGGCATAAAGTATTTTATATTTCATGATATGCAGGTAAATAAATGGTAAATAATGCACCCTGCCCCTGCCCTCCTGATACTTCTATCGTTCCGCCATGTAGGGTAATAATCTCCTTAACATAATGCAGACCCAATCCGGAGCCTTTTACATTATGGATATCAGGACGATCCGGTATCCTGAAAAAACGTTCAAAAATGCTTTCATGGTAAATTTTCGCAATTCCAGGTCCATTGTCCTGTACTTTTACCACGACCTGATTGTCTAAAGATGAACATGTAACTGTGATAAAAGGCTCATGACCACTGTATTTAATGGCATTATCCAGCAAATTATAAAACACGTTGGTAAGATGTACAGGATCTCCATCTACAAAGCAAGGCTCTTGGGAAGGAAAATATTGGATTGACAAAGAATTGTTGCCGCTTCGCAGGCGCATGGATGACACAACATTTTCAAGGCCCTGCTGTACGTCATAAAGCTCCTTTCGAAGGTTGATACTGCCATTATCCAGCTGTTCAAGATCCAAAACTTTATCAATCATCTGGTTCAGCCGGCTGATTTCGTTTTTACTGATAGAGAGATAATGGTCCAAACGGACAGGATCCTTGATCAAGTCATATCTCGTGATAGAATCAAGAGCGGCTTCAATAACCGCTACAGGGGTTTTTAATTCATGGGTCATATTTCCTGTGAAGGCAAGGCGTGCGTTGGTATAAAGCCTTTCACTGCGTATTACCTTAAATAGAAACCAAAATGCCAGACCGGTAAGCAGTATCATTCCAAATGAGGAGATCAGATAATACCTCATCCTGTAAATGACTGTTTTGGTTACAGACGGTACTACAAGCTGATATGAATGCAAAAAGAAATTAAGGTTGTAACCGAAACGTTGGCTTTTGTAATCTGCATTCTGGGATTTGATCCAGTTCTTTTTAGACTCCGGCAACCCTGTTTTATAATCATATAATATATAAAAATTGTCTTCGTTAATTTGCTGCCGTTCACACTCCAGTTTCACCAGACTGTCCATTCTGTGAAGATCTCTCTTGTCTGATTTTTTAATGGATTCAATGGTTTCTCCCTCGTCCAGAATAGAGATCATTCTGGCTTTCTTTGGCGTCGACCTGTGGTTGGCAATGCGGAGCGCAATCTTGATCTGGGTACTGTCGTTTTTTAATGATGTTTCAAAACGGCTTGCAATCCCCCTGCGGCGCATCTGAGTATATGCTTGCTTAAGCTGTAGCCATTGAGGGGAAAGAAAAAAATCCCGGAAGTTGTCATTATTTTCATGCCCAGGAGCAACACTAAGGTATTCACTCATTCTTGCTGCATTGGCAACCGACTGATCCAGGTCTCTTGTAACCTGCAGTTTTTGTGCCCTGAACAATTGTACAAGCCATGCAAGCTGAAGTGCTATACTGGCAATCATTGCTAGATAAACCAGAGGTTGAGCGTTACGTTTAGAGAGCCATTTCATGGTGCTAATTTGATAATAATTATGGAATATTTATAGTCTCCAGGGTAATATTTAACCTTAATTAACCTTGAATAATATTGTTTAACCTTCATTAACGAGCCTTAACAGGAAGGCTTGGTAGTTTTGCAGTATGAAAAAAATAATTTTACTGTTCCTGTTGATTATCTCAGGACTGTTACAATCGCAAAACATTACCAAAGGTATTGTAAAGGATACCAACGGCAAGATGCTGGATGCCGTAACCATTGTCTTAACAAAGCAAGAAAAGCAGATTTCCACTGCATTTTCAGATCTTGGATCTTTCAGCCTCACATCTGGTGAAGCTGGAAGTTATCAAATTTCAGCTGAACTATCAGGTTATCAGACCTTAACTTTGTCTGTGGATCTGCCCACAGAGAATCTTGTACTTGTGATGCAGAAGAATGCAACTTCAATAGAAGAAGTGATCCTCACTAAAAAGAAACCTTTAATAGAAAGGAAAATTGACCGTGTGAGTTTTAATGTAGAAAACAGCATTATTGCTTCAGGTGGAAGCGCGTGGGAAGCTCTTTCTAAAGCACCGGGCGTACAAATTACATCCTCAAATACAGTGATGGCCAACCGGAAAAACGTAAGGATCTATCTGGATGGAAAGCCATTGCAGGTTTCAGGTGACGATTTGGCTGCCTATCTTCAGGGAATGCCGTCTGACCAGGTGGCCCAGATCGAAATTTTTTCTAATCCCCCGGCAAGGTTTGATGCAGAAGGAGCTTCAGTTATCAACATCATGACCAAAAAATCCAAAAAGAAAG
>JBMDXW010000312.1:0-6141 GCA_048594965.1 Chryseobacterium sp. | reverse complement strand
AAGCTGGAAAACATATTCTCCCACAACCAGGTCGGTCACCTGGAGATTCGCTTTGTTGACATCCAGGAGAGTAACCGGAGGACCATCCAGTTTCGACCACGAATACATGACCGGTGATGGACCTTCGCCAACACCAAAGAGTTTAAAAGTTCCCTGCTTCAGAAAGACCACTTCAGGCCCCGAAACACTGGCCTTCACTTCCGGAATACTTCCTTCACAACAATCTGTTCCTTCGCCTGAAAAGCTAATGCCTTCAACTGTCAATCTTGGAACTTCAGGGGCATCATACCAGTCGGTAAGCATAATCGCCTGTGTACACCCTTTGCCGTCCACCTGTACTTTAACGGTTGGAATTCTGTCCGGCATCAGCCCGTAATAAGAGTAGAATACATGTCCTTCCTTATCAGGGTTTACCACCACCCATTCTCCGCTGTCATAGAAGTCCCAGGTATAAGTATAGTCTGAGAAACCTGATCCGGAGACCGTAAAAGTGACCTTCGTTTCCATAATCTCTCCTTTCGGAAATGTATCCGAATCCACAGTGATATCAATATCCGACTGCGGAACCACTTCAGCAGAGCAGTCCGTGGGTTTTCCGTTTACGGTAAAGCTGATGGCCTGATGATACAGCTCAGGGCTCACCTTTGAAGGATTGAAATAATATTTACCGCCTGTTTCTTCAACACCTCCGTTTAATCCGTCAGACACAACAGCTTTCACGTCCCCGTTCATAGGGAAAACAGTGAAAGGCACAGGCTCTTCCTTAGAACAGAAAACAGATTCAGGGAGCGTCAGCTTAACTTCAATTTTCGGTGTACAGCAAATATAAGGCAGGGAAAAATCTGCGATAACGGTAGATTTCTTCAATGATTCACAAACAATCACAAAAGTACCGCCTTCTCTGACGCCGCGTTGATGCTCCAAGCCCTGATGCTTTTCCAGATACTCATTAAAGTAGGCCTTGAAAAGATCTTTATTATTCACCAATTCTTCCAGAGAAAGCACCATAACATCGAAATCCAGCTGCTGCTTGTCCCGGATCTCTTTGATTTTGTCAAAAGCCTGCTGATAAGACTTTCCGATATGGCCTTCAATATTGTAAAACGAAAATTTATCCTTATTAAAATCCAAAGGTTTTTGAATATGCATAACCGGCGACAGTAATCCGGAATCGTACCCGAGATTATATCCGGAAGAACGATAGCGCGTTTTATCAAAATTCCAGGTTTTTAAAAACTCTCCTGAAATTTTGTAATAAAAAGGAATAGCCCTCCTGCCCAACGCTCCGGATGACAGAGACGGGATAACTTTAATCTGAGATCCAATCTCAAAAACTCCTGAATAACTGAAATTTTGAACCTGTTGCTTAAAGCGATTCATTAACAATTTAACCTTACGCACTTCCTGATTTTCGTCCAGTACCGGAGAATGGTAAAACCGGTGCCTGTTCGGATCCAACTGCACATCGGAAACGAGTTTCCCGAGCATGATATGTTTAGGAAAAGATAGAAGATCCGGAAGACACCTGGCAAAAGACTGAGGCAGAAACCTGACGATTTCAGAGTAGGTATTCGTTAAATCTTTAACAACATCATAGACATACTGAAATCCTTTTGTTTCAGAGAGACATTCCTGTAAGGCATTCCTGAAGCTTTCATGATTTACCGCGGGAATTCCTAATAGCTGGGCGATGGCATTGACTTTTTTGAAGACACTTTCACCGTAATTATTCTTTTCCAGAATATCCGAATAAAGCTTCTTCAGATCAGAAAAAGAGAACGCCGTATCGGCATCGTTTTCTAAAATCAGACGTTGCGCAATCGCACGTTCCATTTTTTCATCCTGCATGATTCCTTTCAAAAATAAAGGATGAGGCTGAATCTTGTCTTTTGTGAGAATATACTTTACACCTTCTCCGTTGGTAATCAACACTTTAATATTCCTCACCTGAAGTACTCCATGATTATCACAATCTACGCCCCGACAAGGTTTCACTTCTTTTTCATAGTCCTCGAGGTAAAGCAGCAGGTATTTATCATCTAAATTCGTGAGTGCACTGACCGCCTGAAAATCAGCTCCCGCTTCCTCCGCCGTTGCCAGTTCCCAAAGATCGATTTGTTCGGTCCCCCGGTAAAACGCAGGATATTTCACTTTAAAATTATCATAAACCTTAAAGTGCGTATATTTCTTTGCGTCTAAGGCAATGGTTTTTAAATCGCTCACATACAATTCTTTACTTACATTTTTTATGTTGTTTAAAGTAAGAAGATCGCCATCTGTCGTAATGGCCACTCCCTGGGAAATCTGTATGCTATCCGGAAAGCTTTCTTTATATACAAGCTCGGGCTTGAGTCCACAGACGATTCCTACGCCCTGGAGCATCACCCTCGACAAACTGTCCTGGTCTTCAAAAAAATCCAGAAACTCATTAAACTGGGTATGTTCCACATATTGTCCTTTGCTGAATTTCCGGTATTGGGTTGATATATTGCTTAATTGATTATTCATTATGATTTATTTTTAATGATTGATTAAGGTAATCTTCATAATATTCTCAGGCAGAGCTTTTTCCGCCTGAGAAGTTATTAGTAACTAAGTATGGCAAATGCCAGGTTACCGGAGATTTACCTTATTATTTATCAGTACCGCCACAGCCGTTTTTAATAGCTGCTTCAATAGCACCTGCATTATAACTTGAGTTCCATGAACCTCCTGTTCCGTCGGCCAATTCTCTCCAGATATATCTTCCATTGATCTGACTGTTGACACCAGCTCCCAATACAATGACCTTCACTGATTTTTCTACACATTTATTCTTCAGCCTGATGATTTCATTGATATCCTTAACATCTGCCGTATCGTCATTACCTCCCGGAGTAATATCGGTGATGATGATCACATACTTGGCGACACCGCTTCTGAATTTACCGGCAAAATCATATTCCACCACTCTGCTCAGGGCCATGTCGGTAGGTTCAGGAGCTCCATATCCTGATCCCAGGGCCATTCCGGTGCTATAATTATTCAGCTTGCTCAATTGGTTTTTAAAGGTAGATTCGTTATTATCCGTCATCACCTCCATTGCCGTAATCCATTGGTATTTTGAATTAAGTCCTGTATTGATGAACCTTCTTGAAGGATCTAAGCTTGTATAGGCTGTCGCCGTATGATAGCTGGATACTGTTCCGGAGCCATATTCATCGGCTAATACAATCCCTAAACGGTACGCGTTCGAACCGGATTGGCTTCGGATCGTGGATACGATATTGGATGCACCGGTTTTAGCCGCTTCGATCTGAGTCCCCATACTTCCGGTGTAATCGAAAATGAATACAACGTCCATTCCCGAATCACATGGAGGTGGCGCAATTGTGATCGTTACTGTCGCAATATTACTGTCCAGCTCACCATCATTAATGTAATAGGTAAACGAATCACTTAGAGCAGCCGAATTGGTGTGGGTATATTGTATGGTCCCGTCAGGGTTTACCGATGCCGTTCCGTTTGCAGGCTGGGTTTTGATAAACACTTTTAAAGGGGTATTTCCCAGATCATAATCATTGTCTTTCACCGCGATCTTGATCGTACCTCCGACTTCTGTTGAAGCGTGATCGTTTACCGCTACCGGTGCCGATTTGATTTCGATGAATACGGTCGCTATATTGCTGTCGTCCTTGCCGTCATTCACACAATAGGTAAATGAATCTTTAAGGTTTTCGGAACCATCGTGGGTATATGTGAAGGTGTTGTTGCTGTTCAGAACCACGGTTCCGTGAGCCGGATCCGATTTTTTAATTACGGTTAAAATATCATTATCCGCATCGTAATCATTATCCAGAACAGGGATTACAACAGTTTTACCGAGCATACATGACGCTTTATCATCGGTAGCCACCGGCGGGATATTCGGTTTCTGCTTAGAGCAGCACAGGTAAGGAAGGGAAAAATCCGCAAGCACCTGGTTATTGGCCTCCGATTCACATATGAGGACAAAAGTTCCGCCGGGTTTTACGCCTGCGAGATGCTCAAGTCCTGATTTCCTTTCTAAAAACTCACTTAGAAGTTCGGTAGTAATCTCTTCTTTTCGGGCATCTTCTTTTACCACCGTCACTTCTTCTTCTGAAGATCCGGGAACAGCCTTAAACTCTACCTTATTCAGCAACTTCAGCTGACTGTCTATTTTTGATAAGCTCAGCAAAGCTTTCTTCGGATCACCTTTTTCAATACTGATGTCTTTAGATACGGAGATCAGTTGTTTCCTGAGGTCTTCAATGGAAACCTTTCTCGGGCCGGTTGACACGATACCTTCCGTCTTTTCATCTTTCCGTAGCACCAATACGGCAACATCGAAAGCCAGTCCGTACTGCGCTTTCAGGTCGTTGATATTTTGTACTGCCGTTTCATAAGGCAAGTACAGATGACCTTCTATCCTGTAAAAATCATGATCATCAATAGAATAATTCAAGGGATTCTGGATAAAGTCATCACCTGCCAGATTAGCCGTGTGATAGCTCAGATTATAGGTTTCCGTGTCTGTTTTTGTTTTTTCGTAATTCCATTTTTTCAACAGAACTTTATCGACATTATAGTAATAAGGAATTGCTTTTTCCCCTAAATTCAGATAAAAACGGGAAGGCGTAATTTTAACAGGTCCGACGAAGGACTGAAATCCATTGATTTTCTGAACAAAACGGTTGGCAAGCATGATCACCTTTTCATAATTCTCATCAGCAGCAGTGGTCACCGGGGAATGATAAAACGCATGACGGTAAAGGGCACGCGCGCCCAGCTCAGCAGAAACGCCTACAAGACCCAGCATCAAGTGTTTAGGAAATGAAGTGATATCCGGACAGCATTCAGCGTTCAGATCCAGGAGAAGCCCTTTGATCTCGTTATAAGTATCAATGAGGTCTTTTAGTAGATCGTATCGGTACTGATAATCATCCAGCCTGAGAACCCCGGGATTCAATAAAGAATTCAATTTGCCCGTAAGATCCTGTCCTCCAAAATTCAAACCTATTTTAAATGTTCCTGCAATCGCATTAAAACCTTTACTCAGGCCTGCAATAGCCGTATTGGCATTCTGAAATTTTGCCTTTAAATCTGACGGACGAACAACCCCTGCATCCAGGATAACTCTTTTAACCTCTATTTTAGGCAGCTGATCAAAGAGAACCTGGTAAGCATCATGCGCCTTGTAGATCGTATCTTTGGCATCACTGTCCGAAATGAGATTAAGGACAGCTTCTGAGTCGGCTAAGAGAACCTTAAGAAGAGAAACCTGCTCAGCGCCCGTATTGTCGCAATCGGCATCCTGACAGGGTGTTTCATCATTCGAATAGCTTTCCAGGTACAAAATGACCACTTTACTGTTAATTGAGCTTCCGAGATTTTTCACGGGGTTAAACCCTTCTTTATTGGGTAATTTATCGTACTCATCACTGGTAATGAGTTCAACAAGTGGAATTTGTTTACCGCCGATACGGAAATTTTTGTATTCCACAGGATCGGTGTAATCCTTGTAATAGGTGTAACTTCGGGCATCAAAGCTTATATTGACATCGGAGGTTTTATCTAATTTCTGACGAAGCGTTATCAGGTCTCCATCGGTCGTGACACCCGCGCCCTGCGAAATAACAATCGCGGTGTCGGCGTCTGCAGATACCGGCTGTAAACCACACACCAACCCTACTCCGCTCAATCTGGTTCTCGAGAGCCTGTCCTGATCTTCAAAATAATCTATAAATTCATTTAATTGCCCGTCGGTTAAAGCCTGATTTTCGTTAAACTTTCTGTATTGGGTCGTTACATTATCTAATTTAGTATTCATTGTTTATCAATTTTTATAAGTTTGATTGTCCTAGTATGATTTTCCCGTCTAAACTGTCATTATCGTCCCTTTCACAATCCAGAAGCCTTCCCGGCCGGTAAATATTATTCAGGTTGGTGAGCGCATTCAGAACATTATGAATGCTGTTTCCTAAATTGGCCGTATTATTTTTCGATTTATCGGAAAGGAATTGTTTAAACGCCGTTTCAAATTCGGAAAGGTCACTTTTGGCAGTCTGTGTTTCTGTCAGACGGTCTCCTACCCAGCAGATTTTGGCTAAAACATGTGCCGGAATTTCCTGCCTGATAACC
>JBMDXW010000311.1:0-3603 GCA_048594965.1 Chryseobacterium sp. | reverse complement strand
ATAGACGAAACGGTCGCTCTGTTTTTTAAAAACCTGTTTGGTCATGGTAACACCTTCGATCGTTTTTGTTTTTAAAGTATCCTGTTTTTTTTCCTGGGCGAAACTTAGTCCGCTGAAGAATATGGCTGCAATAAGAATGGTCGTTTTCATGTTTTATTTTTTTTGAGAGTTTAATAGCTTGTATTTGTTATTATTTAACATTGCAAAGATATATAATAAATTAAGTATCTTGCAATACAAAGTACTTAAAATGTTTTTAAATAAAATTTAAGTGTTTGATTTTCAGAACTAAAAATTTAATGCTAAATTTTAAATAACTTTTATTTGCTATGTATTTAAGACAATTGAAAACAAAATTTCATTACATCTTTTGGAAAAAAAGACGAATTAAAAATTTGAACATGTTAAAAAACTTAGATTAAAAAAAGATTTTTACATAAAAAAAGGATCTCTAAAAGATCCTCAAGTATTTTATTCTCTGTCGAAGCGTGCTAGTTTTTTATCGATCCAGATGGTGGCAAAGGGAAAGAAAGCTGCAATCAGCGAAAAGACACTGTCTTCATCATCCCAGGAAAATATTTTCCTTATAGCAGGAAGAAACAAAAGGTATAGCGTAAAGAACAAGCCATGAATACTACCGATCGTACTGATATACACAATAGGAAAAATGTCCTCAGGATTCGTACGGATCCAGATCATCGCCGTAAAAAGGAAAAACCACGAAACGGCTTCTGCCATGCAGATATTCTTAAACCATCTGATAACTTTTTCCTGCGGATATTTTGAGAATAATTTTTCTAAGAAATTCATAACTGTACAATTGATCATTAAAGGAGTTTGATACTAAAGAGTCAGAAACTTCCAGCATCCATCTTCCTGCATAGAGCCTTAGTCAGCTACAAATTTACTTATAAAAACTGCTACCGTCCAAATACTCAAAAACTTCCGGCGGGAGCATGGGTCTTACATTTTTTCCGGTTTTGATCATGTTCCGGATTTCCGTTGCAGAAATCTCAATGATAGGAGCTTTGATTAATGAAATGTTTTCATGCTCGAGGTATTCGGCGTCTTTTTTCTCACCTTCAAAAACTCTTGGATACACAATGATATGATGATTTTTAATTAAAGTTTCGGCATTTTTCCATTTGTGTAAGCCATTCAGATTATCCTCACCCATAATAAGGCTGAAAGAATAATCAGGATATTTTTCGTGAAGATAAGTTAAAGTATCAATCGTATAACTTGGCTGAGGTAAAGAAAACTCCACATTTGAAGCACGAATTTTCGGATAATTTTTTACAGCGAGTTGCACCATATCTAAACGGTTGTGGTCTTTCAATAAAGATTTTTTTTCTTTAAATGGATTCTGAGGACTTACCACAAACCACAGCTCATCCATGTCCGAATGCTCCAGAATATAATTGGCAAGGATCAAATGCCCGATATGGATAGGATTAAATGAACCGAAAAAAAGTCCGATCTTTTTCTTCATAGATGAACGGTGAATTTTAAAATTTGAAAAGATGAATCAATCCCTGAATTTCACATCTTTTATATTCAGGTAATGAGTAACATTTCCTTTCCAGTGATTTTCTTCCAGTGTAAATGCCAGATCAAAGCTTTTCGTTCTGAAATCATCAGCGAACTGTCCCAGTTTGAAGCCTACACACTCAATATTTCTTCCGGTAGATTCCTGCCTGATATAGAACTTCAGGTGGTTGTTGTCTTTCCCCATCGTTTTGATATAACCCGATATCCTTTGATTGGTAAGAGCCAGGATCGGCTTCATATTGTGAGGCCCGAATGGTGCCAGTTTTCTATGGAAATTGATAAATTCCCGGTTGATCTCATCAATCTGAATTTCAGAATCTATTGTGATGGAAGGTTCTTTCTGGTGCTCTTTAATTTTTTCAGAAACTACTCTTTCGAATTTTTCCTTAAACGCGTCAAATTTATCTTTTTCCATTGAAAGTCCTGCCGCAGCATGGTGACCTCCGAATTTTAAAAAGTATTCCGAGCACATGTCCAGTGCTTCATGAACGTCGAAATCGGCAACAGATCTCGCTGAAGCTACCATTTCCCCATTATTACCGTCGGTAAAAACCAGAGTTGGCTTATAATAAGTTTCTATTAATCTTGACGCTACAATACCAATGACACCTTTGTTCCATTCGGGATGGTAAACAATAGTGGTGTATTTTGTTTCCTGTTGGGATTCAATAATCTGATTTAATGCAGAAAGGGTAGAATTCATATCCAGCTCACGTCTTTCATCATTAAGATCCATGATGTCGCTCACGATCTGATGGGCATGTTTCAGATTATCAGAAACCATGAGTTCAACGGCCGCTTTCCCGTGGGAAATTCTTCCTGCTGCATTGATTTTTGGGGCAATTTCAAAAACAATATTTGAAATTTCGAAATGAGAAAGTTTCTCTTCCGGTATTAATAATCGTAAGCCTAGATTTCTCGTCTTACGAAGTATTTTCAGTCCCATTTTAGCCAAAACTCTGTTTTCGCCGGTCATAGAAACAATATCGGCAGCAATAGAAATGGCCAGAAGATCGGTCAGCTCAAACAGTTCGGCTTCAGGAAGTTTGTAAATGGTATTTAAACCTTGACAAAGCTTAAAGCCAACGCCACATCCGGAAAGTTCTTTGAAAGGATAACGGCAGTCACTTCTCTTTGGATCGAGAACGGCAACGGCATTCGGAATTTCTTCACCGGGTAAATGATGATCACAAATGATAAAATCAATTCCCAGATTCTGGGCATAGTTGATCATGTCCAAGGCTTTGATTCCACAGTCCAGAGCGATAATTAATGAAAAGCCGTTTTCTTTGGCAAAATCAATACCTTCTGTAGAAATTCCGTACCCTTCAGAGTTTCTGTCGGGGATGTAAAAATCAAGATATTTTTTCTGTACAATTTTGCTGAGATACAGATACATCAGCGCAACGGCGGTAGTTCCGTCTACGTCATAATCTCCGTACACCAGTATTTTTTCTCCGTTTTCAATCGCAGTCGCAATACGCTCTACAGCTTTCTGCATATCTGCCATTAAAAAAGGATTGTGGATATCGGTAAGGTTCGGTTTAAAAAACTCTCTGGCCTTTTGATAATTGTCAATTCCTCTAAGAACGAGGAGTTTAGATTCAAAAGTTCCAAAACCAAGAGACGAACTTAATCCATCCACAATTTCTTCATCGGGTTCGGGCTTGTAAATCCATTTTTGACTCATTTCACAAAAATAGGGAAATAAATTTTAAAAAGGAAAGTTTATTCTTGAAGGGGAATGTTAAAAAAAACCGTTCAGTCATGAACGGTTTTAAATATTTAAGAATACATTTTCTCTCGTAATTCTTTTACCTTTTTATCAGCAAGGTATTCGTCGTAAGACATTTCCCTGTCGATGATTCCCTGCGGAGTCAGCTCGATGATCCTGTTACAGACCGTGGAAAGCATTTCGTGGTCATGGGATGCCAGTAAAATGTTTCCTTTAAAATTGGATAATGAGTTGTTCACAGTAGTAATACTTTCAAGGTCCAGGTGGTTGGTAGGTTCGTCAAGCAAAAGAACGTTTGCTTTCTGAAGCATCATTCT
>JBMDXW010000310.1:0-8914 GCA_048594965.1 Chryseobacterium sp. | reverse complement strand
CCAAAATCATTTGCAGCAGCGCTATTTTTAAGACGAATGAATATTTTCAGAAAAAAAGTGTGAAAAATACATTTCTGTATTATCATAACCCTAAATACTTTACCTTTGTACAAAGTATAAAGATGACACAGGATTATTCTCAGTATCCCAGACATTTGGTGGCCGTTGACTGTATAATTTTCGGATTTGACGGCGAAAATCTTAAAATTCTTCTGGTACAAAGAAATTTTGAACCCAAAATGGGAGAATGGTCATTGATGGGAGGTTTCATAGGAAACGAAGAAACTTCTGACGAAGCGGCTCACCGTGTCCTCAACACGCTTACCGGCCTGGAAAACATCTACCTCGAACAACTGAATTCTTATACCGAAATCCACCGTGAACCGACCGCCAGAATTATGTCGATTTCCTATTATGCACTGATCAATATTGAAAAAAATATCCAGATCAATCAAAAATACAGTGCGAAATGGTTTGAACTCCAGGATTTCCCGACCCTCATTTTCGATCACAACGAAATGGTGAAAGATGCCGTGCTGAGACTACGCAGAAGGGCGTCCACAAGACCGATAGGATTTGAGCTTCTCCCTGAAAAATTTACGATGAAAGATCTGCAGAGTCTTTATGAAGCTATTTTCAACGAAAAATATGATAAACGGAACTTCATCAGTAAAATCAACGCACTGGATATCCTGGTAAAAACGGAGGAAAAAGATATGACCTCATCCAAAAAAGGCTCTTTCCTGTATCGCTTTGATGAGGAGAAATACAAGAAAAAGCTTGCTGAGGGATTTATGTTTAAAATCTGACGTAACTTAAATCAATACTCAAGTGAAGTAGACCGTTACTCAAATGAAGTAGACCGTTACCGTAGTGAAGTAGACTGTTACCGTTATGAAGTAGACTGTTACCGTAGTGAAGTAGACCGTTACCCAAGTGAAGTAGACCGTTACTCAAGTGAAGTAGACTGTTACCCAAGTGAAGTAGACCATTACCCAAGTGAAGTAGACCGTTACCCGAGTGAAGTAGACCGTTACTCAAGTGAAGTAGACCGTTACTCAAGTGAAGTAGACCGTTACCCAAGTGAAGTAGACTGTTACTCAAGTGAAGTAGACCGTTACTCAAGTGAAGTAGACCATTACCCAAGTGAAGTAGACCATTACCCAAGTGAAGTAGACCGTTACCCGAGTGAAGTAGACCTTTACCCGAGTTCAGCAGAGCAATACTCCTGTAAGCATCATATTGTTCTGACAGCAGAATAATCTTCTACAGGCTTCCCGTAAATTTCATACGGATACCCTGCTGGAAGCTGCTGATCGCTTTAAAAATCTCAGTCAGCGTTACCCGCTCGATCTTGGTAAGGCGGCTGATCTCGATATAATTGTCCGGCATTTTCTTTTCGATATTGATCTGGTAGACCTGGTTTTTTAGGCGCAAAGCCATCAGGTAATAATACGAATGGTGCAGCTCCTGATACTGTTCTTTGCTGAACACGCCTGTTTCCTGTAATTTTTTCATCCTTTCACCGGTATTCTCACTATTGATGTGATGCTTTAAAGCATACACCCGGAGCAGATCGACAATCGGGCTCATGGCGGTTTTGATGTCGAAAACTTCCGCTTTTCCGATGGTTTGGGTTTTAATCCGTTTGAAGAATGTTAAAGGCGGTTCGTACTGCAATGCATTTTTAGCAATAAAAGTATAGAACCTTTCGTTCGGAACCTGCAACTGTTCCTGGATAAAATCTTTCAGTTCGTTGATAATGGATTCTTCGCCATAAATATAGCGGCAGTCAAAAAGAGTGGAAAATTTCATCGCATTTTCAGGAACCGTCTCATTGATCCATTCTTCATAATTCCTTTTCCAGTGCGACAAAGAGTGGGTCCATTTCGGATTGCTGGCCATAAATTCGCCTTTGCAGTAGACAAAACCGATGGTATTGAGATCGTCGGAAACCCTTTTCGCAAAGTCGAGAAAGTATTCACGCACCATTTCGCGCTGTTCATTGGCTTTGTCTTCGTAAATGATGCCATTGTCCTGATCGGTACTAAGCGTCTGCTCTTTCCGTCCCTCGCTTCCGGTAACCATGAAAACAAATTTCGCCGGCGGTTTCCCGATCTGGCGAATGACATTTTCAATCACCTTTACCGTAATGGTATCGGCAATAGTCGTGATAATCTGACTGGCAATTTCCCCATGAACGCCGCGGCCCAAGAGCTGATTGATCATATCCGGGACCTGCAACCACTTTTTCCGGAGCTCTGCGGTATTTCCGGCCTGCTTCACCGACTGGATAAAGACCAACGGCGATTGTGCCTGTTCGCTCAGCAAACGGTTCCGGCTGAGGAATCCCGCCATTTCACCGTCCTTTTCCACCAGTAAATAACGGGTTTTGGTCTTGAACATCATCAGTACCGCTTCATAGAGATAGGCATCGCTGGAAATGGAAACAATAGGATTATCCATGACTTCCTTCACAGCTTTCTGCGGATCTACGCATAGGGCGATTACATTATCCCGCAAGGTAATATCCGTAACATAGCCAATAATCTTTCGGCTGTTTTCTTCTCTTATGAACAGGCAGCTGACCTTATTTTTAGCCATCACACGGGCCGCTTCAAAAATGGGTGTATTTTCAGGACACGAAACGATATCTTTAAAAGCAATACTTTCTATTTTCCTGGAGTACAGCTGGTCCGCCGCAAAATAACTTTCCTCAAAAGACGCGGGGGTTTTCACAAAGTGCGCGAATTCTTCATCCAGCATTTTCTTACCGAAATCCGAAGTGAAATAATGGAAAAAATCCTCGTAAGCATTGCAAAGTTCCGTGAATTCTTTTTTAGGCAAGGTATAAACCACAGTTCCTTTTTTGGCCATTACGGATTTTAGGGCACGAACCCTGTTCAGCACCACGGAGATTCCCCCGAAACAATACGGCGAATGGTGAACTTCAATGCAACGTTTATTTTGGGACGCATCGAAGAAAAATGTTTCATATTCGCCTTCCATAATGACATCCACGCCCTGCATTTCCGTCACTTCCTGACGGTAAGCCAGGGTTTCTTTATGGAATGTTTTCTTCTGCATGCTTTCGGAAACTTCCTGCAGTACGCTTTCCGGCAAAAGGCTGAAAGGCGGTGTTTTTTGTAAAAGCGGGATCAGATGTTCCATAAATTATAAAGGTTTTAAAACGGGAAAGTGTAGTTTTTCACGGATCAGTTGGTGTTTTTCTTCCAGGTCTTTTGGAGACAATTGGTTCTGCCGCAGGATTTCAAAGAAGCAACGGGCTGTTGCCGCCGCATCGATCATCGCATTATGGGAAGGTTCTGACATTTCATCCAATAAATACCGGCTGAGTTCCGGTAATCGCATGCCGGTTTTTGAACTTCCGGAGGTGTATTGCCGGCTTTTCAGCATGGTGCAGTAAAAACGGCTGTCTTCAAAAGGATTCGGGAGTTCCGCTCTAAGAAAATCGGCGGCGAGGATGTGAAGGTCAAATTCCAGAAAATGGCCGATGATTAGTGGCCGGTATTTTAAAATATCATCTGCAAGGGCTTCCAGCACTTCCCTCCTGCTCTTCCCGCGGGATCGCAAAAATTCTTCCGTAATCCCATGAACCCGGAATGATTCTTCACTAATGGTAAGATCTTCCTCAAAAATATACCGGTCTTCTTTTTTTACCTCCGTTCCATCTTCCGAACAGATGATCCAGGATACCTGAACCGCAGAAGGCCAGTTTACGGTATCGGAATACGGCAGATCCCAGCGTTTGGGAACGGCAGTGGTTTCGGTATCGATAAACAAGAGGTAAGGATTCACAGGAGAATGTTTATACAAATGTAGTGATATTGATACTTTTAAGCGACTGTTTGGCTGTAATAGTTTTAAATTGTATTCCTTATTTTTGAAACATACGCTCGAAGATTTAGCAGATTTTTTATTGTTGCTAAGAAAATCACTTATTTTCTGTCTTCCTGTTTTGTATTTGATCATCTACTTAAATATTCAATAGAATTGCCCTGCTCCAGAGGAGCAATATCTGTGTAGATCAATATCAGGATCTTGTACCGGAACTCCGTAGGAGTTCTATCTTATCATAGCACACGGAGTGCAATCCCCATTGAAAAAATTAATATCCCTTTTGGATTTAATTTTTCTTCCCGATCCACCCTAAGTGTGTGTGCCGGAAATCATCGTTGAATTTTAATCCGTACCCGAAAATCCGGTCCATGGAAGAATGTCCCAACAGGATAATTCCTATGAGTTCAACAAGTGGAATGTCAAACGAGAATCCGGCCATTAAAACAAGAATAGCCACCAGTTTGTGATGGAAAAAATTGTAAGACCATGCTCCTGCCTTAGGATTGATTAAATAACCGGCCATTGACAGATCCGGCAAAAGAAGACAGGCCGGAAAAAGCCACCAGGAATAGGATAATCGGGCAAAAAGAAAAATAGCAAATAAAAACGGTCCTAATTCTTCGAGCTGCAAAAGATTTTTCATTGTGTTAATCATTTAAAAATTAATACCACAAAGGTCTGATAATGCTGAAATCTTTTACTTGACAAATATCAAGAGTTTTGGGACTGCCGTTTCCTTATTCTGCTGAAGGTTTCGGGAGTCATTCCCAAAACAGAAGCGATATACTGCAGCGGAACCTGATGAAATAATTCTTTATTCTGATCAAAATATTGATTGTACCTTTCTTCAGCTGTCATCGAAAGATGAGAGAAAATCCGGTCTTCCATCATCATGAAGCATTTCATAACGAACTGTTTCTCGATTTCGTTCCACTTCGGGAATTCTTTACAGAGTTTCTGATAGTCCGTTTTCGTGATGGTCAGCAATTCTACTTGTGTAAAAGCCTGTATATTCCAACGGTTGGGCTGATTGAAGAAGAAACCCATCGCTTCCGTAATAAAGGTATCCGGGACAGAAATCCATTGGGTGATTTCCTTTCCGTCTGAAAGCGCAAATACCCGCAATATTCCGGATTTTACGATGCTTAGACGGTTGCACACCTGATCCGACATTGTGAAGAAATCATTCTTCACGAGCTTTTCTTCCCGGAAATACTTACCGATTGTATTTAAATCCTCAACGCTGAGGAGCCCGAAATGCTGTTGGATGAGTGCGGTAAAGTCGTTCACTATAGGAGCTATATTCAATTAAATAATTAATTCATCTTTTCAGTCTTCTTATTTAATTTCTCAGCAGATTTGACAGAACTGTCCCTTTTATTTTTCCTTATAAAATCGCTTATTCTTTGTTCTTCCTGTTTTGTTAAGGGCTTTCCATCACCTATGAAGTCTACATCCAGTTCTTTTGATTTATTTTTCATTAGGAAAATATTTATTCGTTAATTTTAAAGCAGCAATTCTACCGATGATCATAATTCTACCACCTATATGAGTTGCCTCCAAAGATTCCTCATAATGCTTAATCAGCTGGCTTTTGGCAACAAATGATACATTACCGTCATGACCTCTTTGGAAAGATAATTTGCAAGCGAAAGCAACCAGATTGCCGGGAACACCAACATACACTTTTTCTCTTCCTTTGTTAAATGGCGCACTTTCTATTAAATGCATATAGACATGATCTGATTTTACTTCTAAGCTAATCAAACCCTGAATTATATTCTGATTATTTGTTATTGAAAGTTTATAAACTTCCCTTTGCGGTTGCTTCAATTCGTTTTTCCAATTAAATTGCCAACCGTTCTTTTTCAAAACAACCTTCAATTCAGAAATAGAATTCACCAGAATTACTTCTGTTGTAAAGCTGTCACCGGTAATGATATTCTGAATGGAATTCGTAAGCTTATCAATTTCAAACTCAAGACCTATTTCCTGTCTTTGTTTCATGAAGTGAATATACGAAAAAACGCTTTTATACAAAAAAAAACAGGACACCAATGGCATCCTGTTTTGTTGACATATGATAATTAAATACTACCAGAATCTTACATAAAGAGCGGTAAGCAACAATAAAGTAACCACAATCAGCACCATGGTTCTGGCGTCTACTTTAAACATTTTGCTGTCGATAGCAAAAGCTTTCGGGTTGACTTTAGGACCGGCAAGACTGATCAGGATCATGACAACAATGGTAATGAAAAATGACCATCCCATATTGATAAGGAACGGGATTTCGGTGATGGTATGCACCACGCCGTTTTCCAGTTTTTCATACGTAAATGCCGTATACAGCCAGGTTTCTTTTCCGAAGATGCCGATGGCAAAGCTGTTGAAGAAGATCGCTAATACGAAACCTAAGATTACTCCTACCAAAGCGGCCGTTCCTGTTGTTCTCTTCCAGAACATTCCCAGCAAGAACATCGCAAATACGCCCGGGCTGATAAATCCGGTGTATTTCTGGATGAAAGTAAACCCTCCTTCTCCTCCGATGCCTAAGACGTCGGTCCAGGTAAAGAGCAGGGCAACAGCCATGGCTGAAATAATCACCCATCTTCCGGTTCTTACCATCTGGATTTCGGTAGCATCTGTTTTCAGGTATTTTTTGTAGATATCCAACGTGAAAATCGTTGAAATACTGTTTACTTTTCCAGCCAGGGAAGCTACAATCGCTGCGGTTAAAGCTGCAACGGCAAGTCCTTTCAGGCCTTCAGGTAAAAATCCTAAGATCGCTGAATACGCGCCATCCTTCACCCCGTTGAATCCCGGAAGCTGTCCTTTGGTATATAGTACATACGCTGCAATTCCCGGAAGCATAACGATGATCGGCATGAAAAGCTTTAAAAATCCGGCAAACAAAATCCCGGTTCTGGCAGTTTTCAGGTCTGCTCCCAAAGCACGCTGGGTAATATACTGGTTACAGCCCCAATAGTTCAGGTTTACGATCCACTGCCCGGCAAAATACATCGCCAGTCCCGGCAATACCACATATTTCTGAACGTCCAGGTTCTGAGGCATTCCCAAAGTCGTTGTGGTGGTGGTCGGTTTATTCAGCATTAATTTAAAATGTCCCGGTGCTTCATTCATTAAGGTATTGAACCCTGCGAGGGCATTTCCTACCGCTGCACCGTTGATCCTTTGGTCAACAATCTGCAATGCCATATATACGGTGGCAAAACCTCCGATAATCAATACCGCTACCTGGATCACATCGGTGTACCCGATTACTTTCATTCCTCCCAGACCGATCAGCAAAGCCATCAGCAGAAGGACGATCATAATAATATGAAGGTGTTCTCCACCCAATAAAGTATCAATGGCCAATGCCCCGAGATACAGAATGGAAGTCAGGTTTACGATAACATATAAAAACAGCCAGAACACCGCCATAATCAGGGAAACCGATTTGTTGTAACGGGTTTCCAAGAACTGCGGCATCGTATAGATCTTGTTTTTAAGATAGATCGGAATAAACCATACGGCGATGATAATTAAAGCTACGGCTGCGATCCACTCATAGGCGGCAACCGCTACCCCAACGAAGAACCCTTCGCCGCTCATTCCGATAAACTGTTCCGCCGAAATGTTGGATGCAATTAAGCTGGCTCCAATGGCCCACCAGGTAAGTGAACCTTCGGCAAGGAAATAATCTTTACTCCCTGTAGATTCGGATTTTTTCTTTCTGTAAATCCAGATCCCGTAGGAGGCTACCACCACAAAATAAATAAGAAAGATGATGATATCAATGGTTGCTAGTTTTCCCATACTTATTTTTTAACTGAAAATTTATAAATGGTTTTGGTCTGATACTTCTGTCCCGGCTTCAGCTCCGTGGAAGGGAAAGTAGGCTGGTTCGGAGAATCCGGATAGTGCTGGGTTTCCAGGCAGAATCCGCTTCTTTTTTCATATTTTCCGCCGGTTTTGGTATCAAATTTTCCATCCAGGAAATTTCCGGAATAGAATTGTACTCCCGGCTGATCGGTCATTACTTCCATCACTCTTCCGCTGGCCGGATGATATACGGTGGCAATGGTTCTCATTCCGGTTCCGTTCAGGATCCAGTTGTGGTCGTATCCGCCGCCCAGCTTAAGCTGCTCGTCTTCTGCATTGATGTCTTTTCCGATGGCTTTGGCAGCCGTGAAATCAAACGGAGTGCCTTTAACCTCTTTCTGCTCTCCTACAGGAATAAGCGTTTTGTTCACCGGTAAGAATTTATCGGCATTGATCTGCAATTCGTGATCGGTAATCAGATTGGAAAAGTTTCCGGAAAGATTGAAATAGGAATGTTGTGTAAGATTTACGACCGTCGCTTTATCCGTTTCCGCTTCGTAAGAAATTTCCAGGGCATTATCGTCGGTAAGGGTATACAGAACCGTTGTGGTAAGTTTTCCCGGATATCCTTCTTCACCGTCAGCACTTACATAGGTTAATTTTAAGGTTGGTAATTTGGCATCCTTCACCGGCTCTACCGTCCAGATTTTAGTATGGAACCCTTCTTTTCCTCCGTGAAGGCTGTTCGGTCCGTCATTTTTATCGATGTCATAGGTTTTGCCTTCCAATGTAAATTTAGCATTGGCAATCCGGTTTCCGTATCTTCCTATCAATGCACCGAAATAGTACGGATTTCCGTTGAAATAATCTTCAGGCTTCATAAATCCAAGAACCACGTCCTGATATTTCCCGTCTCTATCGGGAGCCGTAAACGAAGTGATAATCCCACCATAGTTGATGACCTCCACTTTCATCCCGTTCTTGTTGCTTAACGTATATTTTTTGATGGAATCCCCTTTTGCGGTAACCCCGTAATCTGAAACCTGTACATTTTCCATGGTATCTGAGTTCGTTTTATTGTTGTTTTCCTTTTTATTGCAGCCGAAAATACATAAAACTGCTAATAAAATGAATAAACTGCCTCCTATTTTTTTCATAATACATGATATTTGTTGAAGATTTAACGGTAATAGATTTCATTCCAGCGAAGGGTATTCTTAAAATC
>JBMDXW010000031.1:0-17099 GCA_048594965.1 Chryseobacterium sp. | reverse complement strand
ATTCTACGGATATAATAGAGAAGGCGCTGATGTGAAAGACGGTGTTCAGAGAAACTGGTGGAGACAGGGACTCATGGGCGGCATCGTTGCCCATTATGACGGGATTAAAGCGTTCTCTGAAACGGATCTTACGGAAGATTTAAAGGCGGTGGATATTCCTGTTTTGGTGATGCACGGCGAGGATGACCAGATCGTTCCGATTGCCAATGCAGCCCTAAAATCCATCAAATTACTGAAAAACGGAAAACTGATCACGTATCCCGGTTTCCCTCACGGAATGCCGACGACAGAGCATCCGACCATTAATAAAGATCTCCTTGCATTTATACAGGAGTAATTATATTTAAGTGTTTTTTCTAAAGAGTGTTTCGGAAGATTCACTCTTTTTTGTTTAAATGATCTTATTTTTTCTGAGATTAAAATTTACGAATCGCGGGTAAGCTTTTTCAGCATTCCTTTAAAAATTAATCCATGAAAAGGCAAAACAGAATACCAGTAGAGCCTTCCTGAAATTCCATGAGGCCGGAAAACGGCTTTTTGCCAGAGCTTTCCCCGATACATTTTAAACATCAGCCAGGCTTCACCCGGTAGTTTCATTTCGGCAAAAAGGATCAGCTTCCCTTCTTCCCGATTTGCATAAAGGACCCTCCAGAAATCAAGCGCATCACCTTCATGCAGCCGGTCGGGATGGGTACGCCCGCGCCTGAGCCCCGGTCCGCCCACCAGCAGATCCATAAAACCCCTGACCTTCCAGAGACTCTGTCCGTACCATCCGTTACTTCCTCCGAGTCTGAAAATTCTTTCAATGCATTTTTCCCGGTCGTCATACGGTGCACTCCTCAGGTCGGTAAAACAACCGTAATGAGGGACTTCCATGAAATCCTTTAGGCTGGTATCTCTCCGGCTGCTGATAAAGCTGTCTTTCCAGCTGGAAACGATTTCATTGGCCTGGATCTTGGCTAAAGTTCTCTGTAATGCCGTCTCATAAGAAAAAGGATGTATTCCGGTAATCCGTTTTATTTCGGCCAGGCTCTCCGGCCGGCAGATCACTTCTATTTTCATACTTCCGACGAGTGCTGTTGCCAGGTTGTAGGAAGTGGAGGTAATGAAATAGAGCCAGTATGAAGAAAGTCTTGGCGTCATGACCGGTAAGGTGAAAATTTTTCTTTTCAGCTTTCTGATTCTCGCAAATTCCATAAGCATCTCTTTGTAGGTGAGAACATTGTCACAGCCTATATCAAAACTTTTGTCGTAGCTTTCTTCTTTAAAAAGAACAAAGATCAGAAAATCCAGAACATTGGCAATCCCGATGGGCTGGCATTTGGTATCCAGCCATCTCGGAGCTACCATGACGGGCAGCTTTTCGACCAGGTCACGGATGATTTCAAATGAAGCACTCCCCGATCCTATAATAATTCCGGCTCTTAAAACCGTGGCCGGCACTTTGGAATTCATTAAAATCTTTTCTACCTGAAAACGGGAACCCAGATGTTTTGAAAGTTCTTTTTCATTCACGAGGCCTGATAAATAAACGATATGCTTACAGTCGGTCGTTTCAATGAAGTCGGTAAAATTTTCTGCACACTTTTTTTCGGAGTCTTCGTAATCATTTGAATTGCTCATCGAATGCATCAGGTAGTAAGCTCCTGAAATATCTTTGGGAATATTCTGTAGGGTTTCCCGGTTTAAGAAGTCTACCTCCACCACTTCGATCAGAGATTCGTCGATATCCGTACTTTTTGAAAAGCGGCTTGCGTCCCTGCAGCAGCAAACGACTTTATAACCCTGTGCAGCAATCACACTTATCATTCTTTTGCCAATGTATCCGGTGGCTCCGGTGAGCAGTATTTTTTTCATAGGAAAAGTATTCGGTGGGCCCGTACGATTCAACCTCCGAAAATCATACCTTTTTTAAAAAAAATCAGGAAAATATTTAATGATGTTAAACAAATCTTCAATTCACTGTTTAATGATATTATTTAAAGATAACCTTCCCTTATTTAACATTTTAAGACTAAAAACTTTACTTTAGGCCCCCATAAGTCTTTATAGATACAAAAAGTTCAATATATTTGCTTTATGATAATTCATCAATAAGAAAAGCATAACATCAATTCATGAAAAAACATTTTGGATTTTTATTACTTCTATTGCTCCCATTCCATGCATACAGCCAGCAGGATCTTTCGTCTGATGAGCTTTTTGTGAAAGCCAGAACCGCAGCATTTGACGAAAAGGATTATACCAAATCAATCGAACTGGCCAAGCAGGCCTTACAGAAATCTCCCAACTATACGGATATTTCGGTGTTTCTGGGAAGAGTGTACACATGGAATAAAGATATCGATTCTGCAAGAGCTGTCTTCGAAGAACTTGGGAAGCGAGAGGTGCAGGACGAAGATTATTTTATCGCTTATGCTTCACTGGAATACTGGAATGATAACAATGCAAAAGCAGTGGAGATCACCGACAAAGGCCTTACCTACCATCCGAAATCGGAAGCATTGTGGCTGTTGAAAGCAAGAGCTTATTACTCAGACCAAAAGTATACGGAATCTGAAGAAGCTATCAGAAACCTGCTTGCCATCAATCCGAAAAACACGGAAGCCATCAGCCTTGCCGTAAAGATCAATGACCTTGCCGCTAAAAACGCCATCAGTGTTACGTACAATTACTCCCATTTTGATAAACAGTTTTCTGACGACTGGCATATTGTAAGCGTCGGATATAAAAGGGTCACTCCCATCGGCTCCGTCATCCTGAGAGGAAACTATGCCAATAAATTTGCCGAAAACGGCACACAGATTGAGCTTGAAGCCTACCCGAGATTATCTAAAATGTTCTACCTGTATGTAGGAGCAGCCTATTCCAATGATGTCGGCATTTTCCCGAAATACCGTACCGGAGTTTCCGTGAATGCCAACCTGCCACACAGCTTTGAAGCGGAGATCGGATACAGGCAGCTCTATTTCAGCAATAACATCTGGATGTACACGGCGTCAGTCGGAAAATACTACAAGAATTTCTGGTTCAACATCCGGACTTATATCACTCCCGACAACAAGAATATTTCACATTCTTACACCGGAACGGTACGCTATTACACGAAAAGTGCGCAGGATTATTTTGCCTTCCAGATCGGAACGGGGATCAGCCCTGAGGAATCCCGCAATAACCTCCTGGAGAACGAAACCTTTAAACTGAAAACCTTCAAGGTAGGCGGCGAATACAACTTTTCCATCAAGAAGAATCTTTTCTCGGTCGGCACCATGTATTTCAACCAGGAATACCGTCCCAACGAGAAAGGAAATCAGTTTGACATCACTTTAGGTTATACCCGGAAGTTTTAATTTATTTAATTTAAATTTTCATCATAAAAATAACAAATCCGCCTCAGTTGTGAGTCGGATTCGTTATTTTTAAATGTTTAAGTTTTATTCCCATTCATATTTTTGCTCGACGGTGAATCTTTGACTGTTTTTGACATTTCCTTTGGCATTAGCAGGAAGACTGTTTGTAACTTTTGCGAAAATCTTATTCATCCTTTCCTCTTTAGCTGCAACATAGTCTTTTAAACTTATTTTATCTTTATTTAAAAATTGAGGCTTATAAGCTACATTTGTTTTATCATTTATATTCACTGATTCGGCTTTCCATATTTCATGATCCATATTATCGGGTTTTATCTCTAATATTAAGCCAGGAAGTCCATAAAATTTAAAGGGACCTGCTGAATATGGTAGTTTTTTTGCAAAGTAAGCAGTGATACTCGTTCCCCTGAAAACACCTGTGGCTTTGGTACATTCATATCCCGCAATTTTCTTTGTTTGTTTTTCGTCAATAATCCAATTAATTTTTGGCACTTTATCATAAATAAAAAAGCCTCTCCCATCTATTGAGGATGTGAAAAAGAAATTCTTATCACGATCCTCATTTAAGTCAGACACAAAATATTCCTTTGATGGTTTTTTACCATTGTCTAAATTAATTGCCATCGTCCAATCACCTGTTAGTTTATTATTGATAATGATTGAATCCTGAATAGACAATATTTGACTGTTCTTTATAAATAAATCCTCATGTGTCGTTGTAAATGATGATAAAACCTTCACATATCTCACGTGAATCTGTTGAGAATTTATAAAGCATGAAAGAAAGATAAATACAGCTAAAAATAAATTTTTCATAAAAATGATTTTAAATATTGACGAGGCTGCCCAAAAGTTTGTACAGCCTGTTGTTATTTTATACTAATCTTATCTTTTTTAAAAAGATTCAATACTTTTTATATTATAACTGCCTTTTTCATAGCTTTTAAAATATTTATATTGAACCTATTTAAATCAAATTATTAATTAACCTGAGGACTTATTAGCCTGAAATTTAATTACTTCCCTCCTTTTTTTATAAAGTTGCTGTACACGGAATCGGGTACCAGCTTCTGGGTCTGATAAAACTTGGAATTCATTTTTTTAAACTGATCAAATCGTCCGTTTATCTTTTTTGAGATCTGGGCATCGTCATAGCTGTCTTCCTCAAGGTTATTAAGAATGAAAAGCTTTCCGTCATGCACATAATATTTATCCGAAACAAAATCGGTAAGAAGACTCTTGCTCTGCATGATCGGATAGTCTCCTTTATGAATATCCGAATCCGGGGTGAAGCCTTTCCCGACCCACGTAACGGTAGACGGCGTGCGCAGGTTATAATTTTTTCGGTAATAGGCAAGAATAGACGGAGCAACATCAAAATGGCTCACCGTTTTCTGGAAGGTCTTCGGTGCTTTCAGCAACGGTGAATAGATCATCATCGGTACATGGAAGCGGTCTATTTTAGCCTGAATCAGGATTTCCGGCATACTGTGATCTCCGGTGATAAAGAAGATCGTTTTACCGAAATCCGGTCTTTTACGGTAGCTTTCCATAAAGTGTTTTAAAGCATCATCGGCATTAAGCATTGAGATCAGCTGATCTTTGTACTGCGCCGCCCACTTTTTCTGATCGGCATTCAGGAGATTGGATTTCATCCGGCCATTGTAGATCTTTTCGTAATACGCTTTGTTGTTGATGAGAAAAGGATTGTGCGTAGAAAGCGTAAGAATCATATTAAAGTATGGCCTGGCCTGCACCTTCTGGGAAGCAAGCACTTTGCTGAAAACGGCCTGGTCTTCATAGCCCCAGCTTTCACCGCTGCTGGTGGCCGGAAGCTTCCGGTACGAACTTTCATACGATGCAATGTCGACGATATTATTCACTTTACTGTAGTCCAGATATTCTCGGTACCGGTCAAAAGACAAATGCCCACCATAATAGAAACCTGTTTCAAACCCGTTTGACCGGAGAATATTAAATAAATTAAAATGATCCGGTGTTTTTTCAATTTCAAGGAACCCGTTTTTGCCAAATGGTAGGGAACCTGTAAGCGAAGGCAGAGCTGCAAATGTTCTACCTGCCGAGCTCAGCCCGTTCTGCCAATAAAGACTTTTGTGTTTAAGAGAATCCAGGAAAGGCGTAAAATTACCGATATATCCGTTCGGGGAAGTATAGGCATGCCCAAAACCTTCGAGAACGACAAAAACCAGGTTGGGAACATCTTCAGATTTATTCATATATGGTCCGAGGAAATCCTGGGTATCTTCTTTTCTCCAGAAAGGAAATGCCTGATCGATCATTTTAACGTCTGATGCCTGATCGTCACTGCCATTTATCAATTCGTCCAGCTCCGGGTGATCGCTGATAAAGTTTTCTTCATTGGCTTTAAAGAAATAAGCCCATTTGCTTTTTGCAGCGTTCTGGCTGAACTCGTTGGCCCGGTCCAGCGCTTTGGATTGCAGCGCGCCCGCGGGAATAAAGAATGCAATGAGCCCCAATGATAAAAAGGCAACTCCCGGGTAAATCGATTTAAAGGCTGATCTTCCGGCCATCCATAAAGGAATGAATGACAATGCCAGCAAAATCGCCATGAGTGCATAATTCTTCAGATTCAGCATTCCGCTTGCCTGAAGAATCTGCTTCATTTCTTCTTTACTGTAATAAATGAGGTCTGCTCCCAGTAAATTTCCTGTCTCCGAAAAATACAGGAACAGAATATACTGCAGAACGACAACGAACCCGCATGCGGCAACCGCAAGGATTCTTGCCCAACCTTCTTTTATAAAATTAATGATGATGTAAAATACTCCAAGTCCGAATATCAGTTGGAATGCAAACAAAATATTATCGGTAAAGAGAGAACCTACCACCGAAGAAGTATCTACTTTGGTAAACATATACCTGTACCACAGCCATTCTGCCGCTACACCAATGAAAAACAGGACACTGAAAGTCGATGCGACAATTCCCCATTTCCGGAGTCCGATTTTAATAATAGCCCATATTCTCTCTTTTAATGGCAAATTTTTAGTATTCTGGCTGAACCCCTGTCTGGTCATTTCGCCCCAGCCGTGCGATTTTTTAAAATAATCGATAAATCCGTTAACCCCGGCTCTCACGACGATCGGGTGAAAGTAGAAAGGCTCCGAAAAGGCCGTCCCGATAAGGGTAAAAAAGTCTTTTCTTTTGCTGTACACCTGATGGCTCACCATGTCTACCAATATTCCATACACGGAGTAGAGAAACCCGGTAGAGAGCACCAGTGCGAAGAGAATGAAAAAGAATGGCCAGTTGATAATGCCTAAAAGTAAAAATATGATGAAAACGATATATCCTGAAAATTCCACGAGCGGTCCCAGGAACTCAAAGAAGAACCAGTACGGCAGGCTTACCATCCCGAGTTTTCTGTATTTTGGGTTGAACATCATTTTACGGTGTTTCCAAAGCGTTTCTATGGTTCCGCGCATCCAGCGGTTCCTCTGCTTTTTCAGAATGTCTTTTGTTTCCGGCACTTCCGTCCAGCAAAGTGGATCCGGGATGGTAAGCACTTCGTAAGGTTCATTGCGCTCTTCCATATATTTTCTCATGCGCACCACCAGCTCCATGTCTTCTCCCACGGTATTTCTGTCATAACCTCCGCAGTCCAGAACAATCTTCCTGTCGAAAACCCCGAAGGCCCCTGAGATCAGGATCAGTCCTGAAGCCCTTGACCAGGCCATTCTTCCGAGTACGAATGCACGGATATATTCCAATGCCTGGGTTCTTCCCAATACCGTTTTCGGCATGTTGACGCTGACTACTTTTCCGTCTTCGATCACACAGTTGTTGGCAAGGCGGATGACTCCCCCGCAGGCAATGATTTTTTTGTCGGTCTGCTCAAGAAATGGTTTTGCCAGTTTCAGAATGGCATCCTGCTCAAGAATACAGTCTACATCAATGCACACCAGATATTCTCCTGAAGAAACATTGATTCCCACATTCAGCGCATCTGCCTTGCCTCCGTTTTCCTTGTCGACAACTATAAGCTTCCTGAAAGCCTGGTTCCTGCTTTTGTAGATTCCTTTTATCTTATTGGCTTCTATTTTTCCCTGTACGAAATACGATACGCATTCGAGGTCATACGCGTCGATGAGTTTCTGCATAGAATCGTCCTTACTCCCGTCATTAATGATGATGATTTCGAGATTATGGTAGTAAAGTGAGAGTAAGGATCTTACATTTTCTACGATCGTCATTCCCTCATTATAGGCCGGCGCCAGAAGACTGAAAACCGGTGCGTTCGGATTGGATGCAATAATATTGTAATCGGTAAAGACATTTTCTTTCTTGTAGCGAAGAACGGCACCAAAGGCATAAATTCCTACCCAGGTGTAAATGATGGCAACCGCCGCACCGTATAACAGATACAGCCAAATGACGGTTTCATATATAATGTGTGAAAACTCTAACATACTTTTTCCTGCAATGCGTATTTGACGATTTGAACTAATTCTTCGGGAGCTTCTTCCTCTGCTGCGATGTCCGATAAATAGCCTGCATGTCCCAAGGTGAAAAGAGCCTGTGCCGCATTCACTTTGATTCCTGAAGCCGTTTCTTCTCCGGAAAGTTCTTTTTTAAGCAGATCTATACAGCACTGGTCTTTCGATATCCTGATGACCTTCAGGATTTCAATACGAACCTCATCGGGCTGATCATCGTATACTTGTGAGAGATCCTCGACCATCTGGGGATTTTCCAGTGACATGATAGCCTGCACAGATCTTATTCTCACTTCAACCGGCGCTTCCCCGAGCAACTCAAAGACTCTGGTGTAAAAAGACAGCAACTGGAATTTTTTGATCAGCTTAAGGGTAAAAATAACCGTTGATTCGTTGGGACTTTCCAGCCATTTCCCGATAATATCTTCCGAATCCGGTGGTAAAGAGGAGATCGAAAGAAGAAGTCTGAGCTGCTGCCATTCTGAAATTTTAGAGCTAAGATGATCCAGGAACTGCAATCCTTCGAAACCATTAAACCTTACCATGGCATACTGGGCTTCCTGATAAACCCGGACAGATGGATGAGACAGGAAAGAAGAAATCTTTGGAACAGCCTCCTTGACATCCATCACAGTAAGTTCATGGATACCCCGTGCTATGAGGTGGTTCTTTTTCTGAACGAGCTTTCTTTCGGCTTCCTTTCGAAGATCATATTCTTTAAAGAGCCCTTTTATTCTACTTTTTGCCGCCCCGGAAAACTTTTTCTCGGAATCCACAAGCTTCTCCAGAAACAGGTTGCGAAACGAAGAATTGCCGGCGAGCGCATTAAAATGGACATCTTCAGCCAATTCATCGTCGCCATAGACAATGACATCAGATATTTTTTTGTTGATGATTACCGACCAGCGTGCCACCCGCGCAGACTGATTATATTCGATGATATTATAAATAAGCACAATGATCGCAAGTAAGACCACCAGCGACAGCATAATGATAAAAATGACAAAAAGAAAATGGACGGAGGTAACTAGCATTCGGTTTTATTTTGACAGAAATCTTTTAACCCTCAGCATCAATTCGCTGGGGCTGAAGGGTTTTACGATAAAATCTGCGGCGCCGAGGTCAAAAGCATTCAGGACCACCTCTTCCTGCCCCATGCTGGAAAGCATGATCACCGGTATATCTTTTCCCATGCCCTGGATCGCGGAAAGAATTTCTATTCCCGAGGCGAAAGGCATCATGATATCGGTAATGGCAAGATCCACCTCTTTTTCCTGTAAGGTCTCGATGGCTTCTTTGCCGTTGCGGGTAAGGATCACTTCATGCCCTTCCTTAAGGAGTTTATGTTCTATTGTTTTAAGAATTAATTCATCATCTTCTGCGATCAAAATTAACATAGCTTTGATTTTTATTTTATTAAACTTTTTATGATATCTAATCCTATTGTTATTTCTTCTTTTATTTCCCTGTTCATGGCTTCAAAATCCATCGTCCCGTCAGCTTTCATTTCCCAGTTCAGGGCACATTCCGAAAGTCTGAAAAGACCCGCTGTTCCGGAGGTTCCTTTAAGTTTATGAAGAATTATTTTAGCCTCAGTTATATTCTTTTCAGCAGCGGCCTTTTCAATATTCTTTTCAGCATGGGTAAGCTCCTGAACGACCAGGTTTAAAAACATTTTTTTAAAATCTTCATCGTCATCTCCGATGTTTTCATTGAGCACCTCAAATTTGATGTACTTTCCCGGATCCGTTTTTTCCTGGACTATCCCATCGCTATTCTCGTCATTTATTGTAATGTATTTTTTGAGCATTTCCATCAGATCAGCCTGTCTGAGAGGTTTTGGCAGAAAATCATTCATCCCTGATTCCAGGCATCTTTCTTTTTCACCCACCACATTTCCGGCCGTCACACCGATGATCGGGACATTGGCATATTCGGGCAGCATACGGATCTGCCGGGTAGCATCCATACCGTTCATGACAGGCATTTGTACATCCATCAGAATCAGGGAAAACTTTTTTATTTTGCAGGCTTCCAGAGCTTCCAGGCCGTTTACCGCTTCGGTAAAACGGGCATCGGGAACAAGGGACTTCATCATTTTGTTATTCAGCACCATGTTGACAGGATTATCGTCTACCAGCAGGACTTCGAGTTCCGTGATGAATGAATACGCATCTTTATCAGAATGTTCCTGACCGGTTGCTTCTATCACATGATTGTGTGCCACCCGTCTGAGCGTTTTGTACAATTCGTCGGATTTGATGGGCTTCAGAAGGAAATAAGAATTATCTTCTTTGCGGAACGAATTGATGACATCGTGTTCTTCTGAAGAAGTATGAAGGACCACCAACGGAGAAATTTCTTTTCTCTGGTTAAACAGCTCCCTGATCTTATCAATGGTTTCCAGTCCGGAAATTACCGGCATGTGGTAATCCATCAGGATGACGTCAAAACGTTCACCTTTCAGCAGGATCTGGAGGGCTTCCATTCCATTTGCCGCAAGGGTGGACTCAATATTTTTATAGGCGAGCATGTGCTGCAGAATAATCCTGTTGGCCTCATTATCATCTACCACCAAGGCTCTTTTTACGGTAAAATCTTCTTCATCCGTGAGCTGGCCCATCTCAAAAGGAACCTCAAGATCAAAGAAAAAGACAGATCCTTTTTCCGGTGCGCTGATCAGGGAAAGATGACTTCCCATGTATCTCAGGATATTATTGGAAATCGTGAGTCCGAGCCCGGTACCGCCATAGCGTTTACTGATCGAGCTGTTTTCCTGAGTAAAGGCATTAAAGATATATTTCTGCTTTTCTACCGGAATACCGATGCCGGTGTCTCTTACCGAAAATCTGAGGGTAATGTTTTTATCGTCAATATTCAGCTTTTCGACCTTCAGCTCGATTTCGCCCTGTTCGGTGAACTTAACGGCGTTTCCGAGGAGGTTGATCAGAATCTGCTTAAGCCTCGATTCGTCCAGCAGCAATGTATGGGGAAGGCCAGGCTCAATATTCAGAAGAAGCTCTATATTTTTTTTCTGGGACTGATAAAGAATCACATTGATAACCTGTCCTACCATATCGTAGACATCACTCTTTTCAATCAGAAGTTCCAGCTTCCCGGATTCTATTTTAGAAAAATCAAGGATATCATTGATAATATTCAGGAGATTTTCCCCGGATTCATTGATATAATTAAGATATTGCGTCTGGATCTCGTTGAGCGGGGTTCTCAGCAAAAGATCGGAAAACCCGATCACCCCATTGAGCGGTGTACGAATTTCATGGCTCATATTGGCGAGGAATTCAGATTTTGCTCTGCTCGCAATTTCTGCGGTTTCCTTGGCATTCTTCAGTTCCTCATTCACCTGTACGGCATTTGTGATGTTCTGTACGGATACGATGATCCCTCCGATTTCATCATCTTTAAGGTACCATGGTCCGACCTTCAGATTGTAATGCTGGGGTTCTTCTTTGCCCTCAAAGCTGATTACAAAGTCTTCGTTGATGTATGTTTTTCCCTGCAGTGCATTGCGGTATATTTCTTTTCTTTCTTCCGGAACATTCGGGGAGATTACGAAAAGATTGTTCCCGATAAGATCGACATCATTCATCTGGAATTCATCTCTCCAGCTGCTGCTGACAGAAAGGTAGTTCAGGTCTTTGTCAAACATGGCAACGGCAACCGGGACATAAGTCACGAATGACTGCATCATAGCTTCTTTTTTCGTCACTTCAAGATACATCCTTTTAAATTCGTCAATATCCTGTATGATCCCGAAGATTCTTTTACAAACTCCATCTTCAAATTCAGGAATCCCTTTTACCCTTACCCATATTTTAACGCCGTCATTGCGGACCAGCTGAAATTCGTCGTCGAAAGACAGTCCTTCGTTTACCGCCCTGTTGAAAAGATATTCCATTCTTTCCCGGCTTTCCTGGATATAGAAACCGATGGCATTTTCGAAATCAGGCTGAAAATTATTTTTGATCCGGTGAATTTCTTTCGTACTCTGCGACCAGAAAACGCTTCCGGTCTTCATATTGACTTCCCATCCTCCTACCTGGGCCACAGAGCTGGTTTGCTCAAGCATTTTTTTGGTATGGACGAGATCTTTCTCCAGCATCATCCTTTCGGTGACGTTCAGAGCCGTACTTACCACATAAGGCTTTCCTTCTTTGTCGGTCTCAACAAGGTTATGATACATCCATATCAGTTCTTCACCGTTTTTGGATTTCAGGATCATTGTTCCGACGTCTTCTTTATTCTGACCGATCCTTTCAAGATATTGCTTCAGGAGCAGCCAGTTCTTTTCAGGGACAAGATCTCTGAGGTTGAGGTCCTTTACTTCCTCCGCCGAATAGTGCAGGATTTCCCGTCCCTTTTCATTGACGGCCAGGATATTTCCTTCCATATCGTGCATGCTCATCAGCCCGATTGCATTTTCAAAAAAGCTTCGGAACCTTCTTTCCGAAATTTCCAACAGCTGTTTTTCTTCAATTTGCTGGGTAATATTAATTCCGAAGCAGAAAATTTCGGAATTCTTCTGATTCTGCTTCAGGAGCCACTCAACAGTGACATCGCTTCCGTCAGTCATCTTTTTTGATGTAGTGAAGGAGATTTCTTTTCCGGTACCCGGAAATTCTTCGATTTCAGGGTGTTGCTCCTTTTCTCCTACGAGGGTAAAAAAATCAGTTTCAATAATTTTATCTTTCGCAATGCCGAAAACTTTCCCGAAGGCAGGATTTACATCTTTGAAAGTGAAGCGGTTATCCAGAACACAGATCAGGTTATTTGAAATATTGAACGTCTGCTGGAAATATTCTGCATTGATGGTTTGCCTGCCAGCCAAAAGTAGCTTTGTAACCACTTCTGCAAGTTTTTTGAGCGCGGAAATCTGCTCCTGGCTTATGGACTTCGGTTTAAAGTCTATCACGCAAATGGTTCCCAAAGCAAAGCCTTCGTCATCAATAAGCGGCACACCGGCGTAAAACCTTATTCCACCCTCCAGGATCATCGGGTTGTGAGAAGACCGCTCATCGAGAAGCGTATCGTTGATGACAACAGCATCCCCACTTTCGATCGTATACTGACACAATGTACTGGTACGATCTACAGCGTCGATGGAAATTCCGATGCAGCTTTGCATCACCTGCCGGTCACGCTCCATAATAGCAATAAGGGCGGTAGGACACTCGCTTATGAGACATGCCGTCTCTGCAAAAACATCCAATTGAGGATCTTTACCTAAGTTTAAAAGATCGAAGATTTCTAACTTTTTCAGTCTTCCTTCTTCGTTACCGGGAATTGGATATTGATTCATATTAATAACTAATTTCTTATATAATGTTAAATATAATCAGAAAAATGCTAAAATAATAGTTTTTTATAAAGTTTTAGAATTATATCACATTCAAGAGATTAGCAGTTTTCAGCGTTAAAACTAATAAAAATTTATGTGACTATCAAAGAGCAGGCAGATATTCCGGAAAAAGCAGGTATCTAAATTGTAAGCACCTGCCTGCCCGTAAGCTTATTATTATTTAATCTAAAAAGCCCCTCAGAAATTGAGGAGCTTATAAGAAATGACTGCAAAAATGAAGTGTATAGATAGATCAAAGGTAGGTGATCTACAGATTCCGCTTTATGACCGGTGTCATGTTGTCTCGTTTTTATTTTCATTTTATACGTCTTTTGAGATTGATTCGGCTATGATCTCTGCCTGCTTATCAAGCTCAAGCTTAAGACATCCCAAGATAAACTCGGTATAATACAGCTGGGCGTTCACCTGCCGCGTTCTGGAATGAAGATCAAGTTTTTCCGAAAGAATAACTTTTCCTTTATACACAATAGAAAAATGAGCATAAAGCTTCTGTCTGGATTCCGGAACGGGAGTCGCATATCCCGTAACCCCGATCGACCAGTCGGTTTTGAATATTTCTGCGACGTTCAGCGCCATAGTTTCCGCTATTTCAGGAGATACACAATCACATGCGGCTGCCTGATCTTCGTTGATGTGAAGCAGATCCACCTTCTCTTCCAGCGTATATGCCGTGATGCCGCCCTTGTAAAAACGCGAGGCATCCTTCATCTGCGAAAAAGAAAACTGCAGAAATCCTGAAGTCACACTTTCTGCCATTGAAATTGTTTCGTTTATCGTTAAAAGATGGTTCCCAATATAGTCGAAAAGATTCTTTAACTCTATGATAAAATGGATGAGAGACCGTACGGAGAGCTCTTCCGAACCGGCCCCGATTTTTGAATGCTTTAAAATCATTAATACTTTGTTAGTGGTGATATTTTATATTTAATGACCAAAGAAAATATGCTCCTTGATTATTATGGTGTAGAATTGTTTTATACCGTAGAGTTTTAAGTTCATCATCTAATTTAATTCATTTAAAAATCAATTATTATGATTATGATCAATATGAAAAAAAATAGTTGTACAGCGCAAAACAGCCCACCGTGCTGTGTATACAAAATGTCTGCTAAAGTATATTTGAAGACCGGAAACGCTCATTTTTAAAATAAAAAAAGTTCAGCATGATGCTGAACCGTGAATTAAAGTTTTGATGATGACCGGTTTACCTGTAAGTTATTTATTTTTAAAGTAAACATATTCATGTCTTTTGATCCATTGATCTCCATCATTAAAACGGACCTCTTTCTGTATTGAAAATGAAGATTTTCCTAAGGTGTAGGTTTTCCTGATGAGCGCATCTTTATTATCATTACCGTCTTTACCCATTTTTTCGGTGATGATCTGCACTTGATCTCCGGATATTTTGGTTCTCGACAATACTTTTTCATCGTTAATAGATTGTCCGTCTTCGGAAATGGTGACCGTATCTTCAGAATTTGCACTCTTTTCTTTCGGATAGGTATTGATTAAAAGAAATTTATTGCTATTATCAATTCGTCTGATTTCAACGTCTGCCTGCATCGTGTAAGGCTTCCCTGACTTATAATCAAGATAAGTTAAGCTCCCCTTCCAGCTGCCCTGGATACCGGCAAAATCTTCTATAATCTGATGATCCTCTTTAGCACGAGATATTTTCGCGACGGTATTATTTTCAGTTTTTTCGCGGACAATGTTAAAAAATAACACAGATGAAACCGCATATAAGCTTACGAAAAGATAAATTTTCATTTTTAATTTTTTTGATGTTTAAACATACCAAATCTATTGATAAAAACAACACCTTCAATTGACAAGGGATAGATTTTCATTTAAATTTTCAAAATCAATCTTTAGCGCGTTCAGATTTCATCCGGATACACCGACAAAATATGATTTTTTACCATTAATTAATAAAAGCAATTTAAAATAAGATAAAAATGTCTTATTTATAATACCTTTGCTCTTCATCGTAGAAAATTATATGAAATGAAAAGAATATTAACCCTGCTTCTACTCACTTTATCCCTTCTGGCCAATGGAATTCTGGTCTACAAATTCTTCTACCAGGGCGAAAAAGTCCTGATCAGAAAAGACGGCCGGTCCGAAATCAAAATGAGTGCTGAAAACCGTGAATTCGTAATGTCCGAAATGAGAGGTTTCCTGGAAAGCGTTCAGAAAATCAATGACGGGATCGCTAAAAACGACCCGGAACTTATCGCCGCTGTCGGCGGACAATCCGGAACATGCAAAGTAAATACTGTTCCGAAAGGACTTGTAAGATCACTTCCTTTTGAATTTAAACAGATGGGTTTTGAGACGCATCAACTTTTTGATGAAATGTCTCAGATGGCCAGAGAAAAATACGACCGCCGGCAAACCCAGATGAAAATGAATGAACTTCTGAACAACTGCGTGGCCTGCCATAAAACCTATAAAATAACTGTTGAAAACCCTTAAAATGGATATTCAAAAAACGGCAGCTGCCTTTTTTCTTCTTACCTGCAGCTTAATGACGGCTCAGGTGGACAGTCTGAAAATGAATTTTGACCTCCGAAGCAGGGGCGAGCTTGATAATGGCTTTAAAACCTTAATTCCTAAAGGTAAATCTGCTGAAACAACAGTGACTTCCCGCGCCAGAATGGGTGTTGACTATTATTATAAAAGTCTTGAAGTGTTCGTCAGCGCACAGGACGTGAGAACCTGGGGAGAAACTCATTCCACGGCGGCGAAAAATCAAAGCTTTACGCTGAACGAGGCCTGGGCAAAATATCATTTCTCTGATAAATTTGCGTTGAAGCTGGGAAGGCAAATTCTTTCATACGATAATGAACGCCTGATCGGTGCGCTCGACTGGGCCATGCAGGGAAGAAGTTTCGATGCTGTGAAAAGTATTTACAGGATAAATCCTAAAAATAAAATTGAAGCCGTTATTACTTATAATAATGACGATAATGATACGAACGACCTTCCTGAAAAAGAAATTTACAGCATTGCAGACGGCGGAGAAATCACAAAGTCGTTTCAGATCATCCATTATCAGTATACCGGAAATAAAAATTTCCGGATTTCTTTCATTGCAATGAATAATGTCCTGCAAAACCCGTCGGGGATCCATTATGATATGATGACAATGGGTATTACTGCTAAAAAATATTTCGAAAGTTTCGGATTTTTTGGTTCAGCCTATTATCAGACCGGGAAAAATACGCTTGCACAGAGTAAATCCGCGTATCAGTTTTCGGTTAACTCAGATATTTCCGTTCATCCGAAATTCAATGTGATCGCCGGAACAGAATGGCTTTCCGGAAAAAGTTTTGATACGGATTCAGGAAAAAACAGATCTTTTAGCCCGTTATACGGAACGAATCATTTGTACAACGGTTTTATGGACTATTTTTACTTTGGAACCAGCTACTTCAACGGTTTCGGGCTGAATGATTATTATATAAAATCAAATCTGAAAATTAATTCAGATTCTTTTCTGCAAGCCAATATTCATGCATTCACGTCCAATGGAAAATTGGGATTCGATACTTCAGGAAATAAATACTCGTCCTATCTGGGCAGCGAATTGGATATGGTCTTCACTCAAAAAATAGGAAAAGCGATCACAGCAAATCTTGGTCATTCGTTTATGTTCGCCGGGGAAAGCATGAAGCTCCTCAAAAATGTTCAGGATCCCAAAAAACTGCATACCTGGACCTGGATCTCCTTTAAAATTGCCCCGGATTTCAGATTGAAATAAAAAGGTCATGATGGCCTCAGGAGTGATGATCAGTTCAAACAGGATTTGTATTTTTACATTTTAAAATTGAAAAGATTTACCTGAAATTAGCCTCAACAAGTTAT
>JBMDXW010000309.1:0-7218 GCA_048594965.1 Chryseobacterium sp. | reverse complement strand
CTTATATTTCAGTATTCAGATCCCAGTTTTCAAGGTAATCGTGAACGTGTTTCAGCATCATTCCGCCTAAAGAACCGTCAACCACCCGGTGATCATAAGAGTGTGACATAAACATCAGGTTTCGGATGGCGATCACATCCCCATCAGGAGTTTCAAGAACAGCCGGCTTTTTCACGATGGCGCCTATTGCTAAAATGGCCACCTGCGGCTGAGGAATAATCGGAGTTCCCATAAGGTTTCCAAAGCTTCCCACATTAGAAATCGTATATGTTGCACCTTGGGTGTCTTCCGGTCTTAATTTCTTATTTCTTGCCCGGTAAGCAAGGTCATTGATCGCTTTTGCCAATCCTGACAGAGACAGCTGGTCTGCATTTTTGATCACAGGAACGATCAGGTTTCCGTCCGGTAAAGCCGTAGCCATACCAATATTGATGTTTTTCTTTTTAATGATGTTTTCTCCGTTTACAGAAACGTTGATCATCGGGAAATCCTGGATCGCTTTCACTACCGCTCTTACAAAAATCGGCATGAAAGTCAGTTTTTCGCCTTCGCGCTTTTCAAACAGCGATTTGTTCTTGTTTCTCCACTTTACAACGTTGGTTACATCGGTCTCGATGAAAGAGGTAACGTGAGGGGCGATCTGCTTGGCTTTTACCATATTTTCAGCGATGATCTTTCTCATTCTGTCCATCGGAATGATCTCATCACCTGCCGCGGCTGTAATTGTTGTAGCAGGAGCTGATGCAGTCACCGGTTGTGAAGCGGGAACTGCCTGCTGTACAGGTGCCGCTTTCGGAGCCGGTTGGTTTCCTCTGTTTTTAACGTATGCTAAAATATCTTCTTTGGTAATTCTGCCTTCAAGGCCGCTTCCCTTGATTGAATTCAATTCGGCTTCAGAAATATTTTCCTGTTGTGCGATTGATTTTACAAGCGGAGAGAGATAAAGATCTCCCGAAAACTCTGTAGAAGCCGCTACCTTTAGAGGTTCTTCTATTGTTTTTAAAGTTTCTGCATCCAGAGCAGAAGCTGGATTCTCAACAGGTTTTTCTTCAGAATCCGTGTTGTTTCCTTCTCCTTCAATTTCTAAAATAGCAATAGCTTCGCCTACTTTTGCAACTTCATCTTTCTGTTTCAAAATCTTTACGATTTTCCCCGAAACCGGTGTCGGAACGTCTGAATCTACTTTATCAGTTGCAATCTCCACTACGGAATCATCTTCTTTCACATGATCTCCTTCGCTGAACAACCAGGTGATAATGGTGGCTTCCATAACACCTTCTCCCATGGAAGGAAGCAATAATTTGTACTCTGCCATTTTTAATTTTTAGATTTTGACAAATATATAAAAAAAATCGATTTTTTTATGAAATATTAAATTTTAGAAAAATTCAATATAAATATTCTCGCCCACGTTGAGCCCGAAGAGAGATTTGGCGCCGTTCTTTTTGCTCCCCTTATATATCGTTAACTCCAAAAGCTGACTGTCATTGAAAATAGCTGCGGATTGTCCATGAAATTCGGTCTCTCTTTCCCAGTCTGAAACTACTTCCGTATGATTCAGAAATATCCGTGAGAGACTCAGGTTTCTGAATTTAATGGTGAAATTCTCGTATCCTTTGCCATAGCTTTCAAAAAAATCTTTGCTGATATTTGATATTATATTTCCGAAATTATCAATATAGGTTACCTCACCGATGATCATTTTTTCTGGCTCATTAAAGACCGGTTTCGGGAACAGAAGCTGTTTGGCCGAGTCTGTTTTTCTTCCGATTACTTCCGGCAATCCGCCATTGGCCAAATGCACCGCGGCAGGTACGAAAACATCGGTAGACGTGAAATTGACGATATCGTCAAACCGGTTATTCAGGGTGATTTCATAGATGGCTTCGGGTTTTATATCAAAAAAAATAAGACTCAAAAGCCCGTTATCGGCGGCAATAAAATAATGTCCATCTGCTTTATAGACGATATTTCTTCTCGATTTGTTGTGAAAACTGTCGACGGAAAGTATGTGGATCGAGTTTTTCGGAAAATGTTTATAGGCATTTCGGACGATGTACGAGGTCTGTACAAGATTGAAAGCCTGGATATCATGGGTAATATCAATAATATTAACTTTCTGGTTCAGAGAAAGAATGCTGCCTTTCACAGCGGCAACCCTGTAATCCAAATTTCCGAAATCCGAAGTAAGCGTAATAATTGACATTGATTGTTTATAGAATGGTAGAAGTGCAAATTTATTTAAAATAAAAAGAATGCCCGAATGATTGTGGAAAAGAATTTGATATAAATTTCCAAAAAAAGCTTTACATTTAAGTTCTAAAATTAATAAAATACTGCATGTTTGAATTAACATATGATTTGGAGGATATCGATGCGAAAATCTTCTATGGAGTTAATAACCAATATTTCAATTTAATAAAATCCACTTTTCCGACACTTAAAATCACGGGCAGGGATCACTATATTTTTGCGATGGGCAACCAGGAAGCGCTTGATATTTTTAAGCAGAAACTGAATGACATTGTGAATTTTATCTCAAAAAATAATTCTATCGACCTAAAAGACGTTGAAAATATACTCAACTTAAAAGATGAGAATGAAAAACAGCTTGTTTTCGATCAGGATATCATTGTAAAAGGGGTAAACGGTAAAGTGATTAAGGCCAAGACAACGAATCTTAAAAAGCTGGTAAAGGAAACGGAGAAAAAAGATATGGTTTTTGCGATCGGACCTGCCGGAACGGGAAAAACGTATACCAGTGTGGCCCTTGCGGCAAGAGCCCTGAGGGATAAAGCCGTAAAAAGAATTGTGCTGACAAGGCCTGCCGTGGAAGCGGGAGAGAGCCTGGGATTTCTGCCTGGAGACCTTAAAGAAAAACTGGACCCGTATTTGCAGCCGCTATACGATGCACTCCGGGACATGATTCCCCACGAAAAACTGGAAGGATTTATCGAGAAAAAAGTAATTGAGGTGGCACCGTTGGCTTTCATGAGAGGGAGAACTCTGGACGATGCGTTCGTGATTCTGGATGAGGCGCAGAATACCACGCATTCGCAGATGAAAATGTTCCTGACCCGGATGGGAATGAATGCGAAATTCATCATTACCGGAGATCCCAGTCAGGTAGATCTTCCACCGAAACAGCAATCCGGGCTTAAAGAAGCCATGCGTATTTTGAAAGGTGTAAAGGAAATAGGATTTGTACATCTTACAGAAGAGGATGTAGTGAGACATCCGGTTGTGAAAAAGATTATTCTGGCCTATAACGATGAAGAAAAAAGGCAGAGAAACGAGTGAAAATTAAATTATATTATCAATAGATTATGATACAGGGACTTATGCTTTCCTGTATTTTTTTTGATTTAAAATAAAACTCGCAGTTGTTTGAATTTTAAAAAAAAGTATTATTTTTGGTACCTAAATACTTAAAAAACTATTAACAAAATGAAGAAATTTCTACTTTTGGCAGCGGTTGCTGTGATGGGAATGATCGTACAGGCTCAGGAGTTCAGATTCGGTCCTAAAGCCGGTTTTGCAATGTCAACACTTAAAATAGATGACAAGCAGGATGACCTTGGCAAAAGAAATATGGATCCTAAATACACCTTCTACATCGGTGGTATGGCAGAATACAAAATCAACGACAATTTCGGTTTTCAGGCAGAAGTGTTATATTCTCCGCTTGGAGGCAAAGAGAAAATCGATGGGGTAAATGCAGGTATTGTTTATGTAGGAGAGCAGACGAAGGTTGACCTCGGAACCCTTTTGGTGCCTGTTTCCGCAAAATATTTCATTACAGAAAGCTTTTCAGTTGCTGCCGGTGCAAACTTCGGCGTTATTCTTAGTGCTAAACAAAAAACGGTGATCGGTTCTGATTTTATGAATGTTCAGGTAGAAGGCGATAGTGGTGAAGTGGATATTAAAGATGACATCAAAAAACTGAATATCGCACCATTTGTAGGTGTAGAGTACATGCTGGAGAACGGGCTGTTCTTCGATGCCAGATACAGTTTAGGCGTTTCAAATCTGTCTAATGACGGAAGCGGTGGTAAAATTACCAACAGCTTTGCGCAGATTGGTGTAGGTTTTAAATTCGGCGGGAACTAAGAATTTATTTTTTATAAAGACATGAAAGCGGTACAAAATTTGTTCCGCTTTTTTCGTGGTTTTCCAGATACCACATTTTTTTTATTTAATTATTCAACAGTTCAATATTTAAACGTATTAAAAAATGAAAAAATTACTATTACTGGGTGCTTTTGCACTTTTAGGAGGTGTAGCTCAGGCGCAGGAAGGTTTCAGACTTGGAGGACACATCGGTGCTCCGCTTGGTGATGCTTCTGATGCGTCAAGTGTAACAATCGGTATTGATGCCGCCTATATGTGGAATATTACCAAAGGGCTGGATATTGGTGCAACTACGGGATATTCTCATTTTTTCGGAAAAGATAATGTAGATGATTTTGGTTTTGTGCCTATTGCAGTTTCCGGAAAATATACATTTAATAAGATTCCACTTTTTGTAGGGTTGGATCTGGGAGCGGCCATTTCTACGAGAAATTATATTAACAGTGGTCTTTACGTGGCACCCAGAGTAGGCTACCAGATGAAAAATGTAGAATTATATTTAGGATTCCAGAATATCGGCAGCAAATACAAGGATCATGGTCCGGGACCCGACCCTCGCTGGCATGGTGACGACCGATTTAACTTCGGGGCGATCAATTTCGGGGCAAATTTCTTCCTGAAGTAAAATTTTTAAAAATCAATCATATTTAACTCCAATTGAAAAGTTGGAGTTTTTTTATTCAAAAAATTGTGAAAAACTCAAATGCTACTATTTAATACGATTTTTTACCGGTAAACTGCCCTTGTCCGACAATGATATTAATCACATTAACAAATTTTAATATTCACAGGTACCACTGTAAATTTGCCGTCAAGAAAGTATTAAATTTTTAAAAAATGAAAAAAGTATTATTAGCAGGTGCTATTGCACTTTTCGGTTTATCTAATGCTCAAATCGCTAAAGGAACTACTTATTTGTCAGGATCTGTTGGTTATTCTCAAACAGAAACCAATAATGGTAACAACAAACTGGAAAAATTCAATGTGTTGCCAACTGTTGGATATTTTGTAGGGACAAACTTAGCCGTAGGTTTAGGAATTGGATATCAGACTGAAAAAGAAACCGCTATTTCTACAGTATTATTCCCGGCAGCTACTGCTGTTACTACTAACGAAACTAAGAAGCCTGCTTTCGTTGTGGCTCCTTTTGTAAGAAAATACTGGACTTTAGGGGATAAATTATATTTCTTCGGTCAGTTGGCAGTACCAATGACGTTTGGAAAAACTGAAATTGAAAGTACAACAGTAACTACTACAGGATCTACAACAACTACAGTGAGTGCTTCTTCTGAAGCTAAATACACTCAGGTTGGTGTTACTGTGAAACCAGGTTTAGATTATTTCTTAAACAAAAACTGGTCTATCGAAGCTACTATCGGTGAGTTTGGTTACAACAACTTCAAACCAAAAGACGGAGATGCTACAAACAACTACAGCTTCGGGCTGAATTTATCTACCGTAACTTTCGGTGTTAAATATGTTTTTGCTAAATAATAAACAAAACATATAAATTAAAAGTCCTGGGTTTTCTCGGGACTTTTAATCTTTTAGACCACTAAAAACCATGAAAAAATTAATATTAGCTGGTACTTTAACATTTTTCGGGCTTTCTGATGCCCAGATTAAAACCGGTACGGTCTATCTATCGGGACAGATTAATTATTCTCAGGAAAAGAATAATACACACATAAAAGATGAGAGTTTCACTTTTATTCCGATTACAGGTGTTTTCGTTGCTCCAAATCTGGCTGTGGGAGCAGGGGTAGGATTTACGCTTAGCAAAAGAGAATATGATATAACTTATTCCTCAGGTTCTTTTTCTTCAATTTTTAATTATGAAGGGAAAACAAATGCCATCATCATAGCTCCATTTGTAAGAAAATACTGGACCTTATCCGATAAATTGTATTTTTTCGGACAGATCGAAGTTCCGATGGAGTTTGGAAAAATTAACAGAGATCTTCTGGCAACCTACATAAGTGAATATGGCTTTACCCAGCGTCCACTGTCAATAGAAAGAAAATATACCTCTTTAGGAGTCAATGTGAAGCCGGGACTGGATTATTTCATCACCAGAAATTGGTCTGTAGAAGCAGCGATCGGATCATTTGGGTACCAGAATCTCAGGTATAAAAATGAAGAGGATACGGATCTCAAGAACAATAATTTCAGCTTAAACTTATCTTCAGTGACTTTCGGAGTAAAATATGTTTTTGCTAAATAATTAACAATAAACTTTTATAAATAAAAAATCATAAAAAACTATTACTAGCAGGTGCTGTTGCACTTTTTGGATTATCAAATGCCCAAATGACGAAAGGAGACTGGGTGATCAGTGGAGATACAGGACTTGGATTCAATAATGTTACGACAACCGTTAAGGTTGGAGATCAGTCTGTGGATGGACCTAAAGTGAACACATTCTCTATTTCTCCTTCAGTAGGATATTTCGTTATCGACAAATTGGCTGTAGGTATCGAACTTGGATACATCAACGCCACAACGAAATATCAAGGCCTTAAATCTAAAACAAGCAGCTTTTCAGTAATGCCAACTGCTACTTATTATTTTACGAATTCCAGTAAATTAGTTCCTTTCTTAAGCGCAGGAATTGGCTATGCTTCTGCAAAAAACAGCGGAGAAGCTAATTTTATGGGAATGATTGCATCAAACGAAACAACTACCGATGGACTTGCATGGAAAGTAAAAGGTGGAGTTACTTATATGGCTACACAGTCTTTGGGGATCAACCTTGGTGTTTCTTATGACCAGTTCTCAAATAAAGAAACAATCATGAATACAGATGTTAAAACAAAAGTAAAAACTTTCGGTGTAAACGTTGGTTTCTCTTATTTCATCAAGGCGAAAACTCAGAAATCTGATAAATAAATGACTTTGTTTTGATAAAGTCTCAAAAAAAAACCGGCTCAAATTTATTTGAGCCGGTTTTTTTATTGTATTAAAAATTTAAAACCATTCTTTTTGGTTCTGAACGTAGGTTCTGTCAAATTCCTCATCTGATTTGGTAAGGTAGATAATTCCTTCAATGAACCCTACAATACCGGCAACGCCACAGGTTACGATCCC
>JBMDXW010000308.1:0-1914 GCA_048594965.1 Chryseobacterium sp. | reverse complement strand
AGTCGTGTGCCAGTTTATCTAAATGCAGAGTGGTGACCCCAGGCTTTATCTCTTTTGCCAGCATCCCTAAAGTTCTGGAAACCAACCGGGCACTTTGCTTCATCAGACGTAATTCGTCTATTGTTTTTAATTGAATCATTTTTTATATAAATGTTAGATAATAGATGTTAGAAATTAGGCTTACAATTAAATGAATACATTTTCTAATTCTAAACATCTTTACTTTCCTGATAAAAAATTAAAAGTGATATCAGACTAATTTCTAATATCTAACTTCTAATTTCTATAATTCTACCAGAATAATCCTTTTTTCTTTTCTTTTTTAAGTTTTGAATATGCCAAAACCTCTTTTCCTTCCACACGGAATTCTATCCTTTCCTGAATAATATTGTAGATTTCTCCCCACCCTGGAAAGCCTCCCAGATTCCTGTCGTCGATAAACCAGTCTGCATCAATTTTTCTGGATTGGTTTTCAGAATCAAAAACTTCTCCCTCAAAACTGGAGTTTACGGCATAAAATTCAACACCGTTTTTTTGGCAGAACTCTACCGCTTCATCCAGTGCTCTGCCATGTCGGTACGTCCATAAAATAAGCCGGTATCCTTCGGACTGAAGTTTTTTTAATGTTTCAAAGGCAAAGATTTTGGGCTTGCCGATCGCCGGATAAGCATCATCAACAATAGTTCCGTCGAAATCAACAGCAATTTTTTTGTTATTCATTCTGTGAATTTGTTTTTTAGAGATGCAAAGATACAAATAAAAAAAGTGCCGGAAATAATCCGGCACGCTTTACTTTGATATTTTAAGGGTAAATCAGCTTTTTACCCAGCTGAATTGAAACTGAAGATCAGGGGTGGAGATCCGGTCTGTAATTTTCTGAAGTCTTCCCGGAAGTTTCATCAGATATTCCTGGGCCTTTTCAGCTTTTTCGTTAAGACCTTTTACGTGCTCGATTTTCCATTCATCAAGGAGATCTTTCAGGATGTTGATGTAATCCTGACCGGTGTACACCATACATCTTTGTGCCGCATCTGAAAAATGTCCCCAAAGCTCTCCGGCTTTCTGTCCCGACTGTCTCATCATGTGAGCAGGCATTACGATCTTTTTACGCATCATGTCTTCAAAGGCAAGGATCATTTCGGACGGATCGATTTCGAGGATTTTTGCTACAAAGTGCTTGTATGCTTTTGCGTGTCTTGCTTCGTCTGCCGCAATTACCCCGCACATTTTTGCAAGCTTTCCGTTCCCCGACTGTTTTGCCAGCGTCCCTACTCTTCGGTGAGAAATATTGGTAGCGGTTTCCTGGAAGCTGGTGTACACGAAATTCCTGTACGGATCCATACTTGTTCCCAGATCGAAACCATCGTTGATCAGATATTGGGTTGTCACTTCTACTTCTCTCATATTTACCCTTCCGCAGAGGTAAAGGTATTTGCTGAGAAGATCTCCGTGGCGGTTTTCTTCAGCGGTCCATGCTCTTACCCAGTGTGCCCATCCGATCTCTCGCTGTTCCTGGTCTACGCCATCCACGCCCATAAGCCATGATTCGTAAGAGGGCAATGCTTCTTCCGTAATACAGTCACCGATCAGGGTTACGAAAAGATCATACGGCATTTCGCGGGCAAAAGTCTGGATCTCTTCAAGATCATATTTAAATTCATTGCTTGAAGGATCAGGAAGATAGTCTGAAGGCTGCCAAATTTTTTCAATTGGCGTTAAAAATTTATCCAGAAAAGAGCCCACTTCCTTTTCCAAAATTCCCATTACTTCTTTCCTTACAAGCTTTTGATACATTTTTTAAATTTAGGATTAATTCGCAAAGTTAAAGTTTTATTTATTATTTAAAACATAATATTCTGTTAATTCTTCTGATATTGGTCATAAAAAATTGCCGTCATATAAAGTATAACGGCA
>JBMDXW010000307.1:0-1925 GCA_048594965.1 Chryseobacterium sp. | reverse complement strand
GTATATGGCGTTCAAGGCATTCAGGTTTTTAGCAAGCTTGCCCACTTCATCTTTAAATGCTTTGGAATCATCCAGCGATTCGTTGAAGTTTTGCATGGTAAAGCTCAGATTCTCATAAAACTTGTTCATCGATTGTAAATGTGATGCCGAATCGCGCAATTCGCGTTCGTACATCTCATTCAGCTGGCTTAGGTTTGTTGTCAAACTCTTTACCTGCTGGTGGTAGTTGGATGTATCGCCAGAAGTATTGGACATCGCGACGAGGTTTTCGGATGCTTTTTCGAAGGCGATGCTCAGGTTATCAAACTTGGAAGTCGCTGTTCGTAGCTTATTGGTAAATTCTTCTGTTGCTAATGAGACATCAGAAAGCTTATTTATGGCAGATACTTTTTCACTAAAGTCACGTAGTCCGCGGCCTAGATTTTCGATGCTTGCTGGTTCGATATTGGCATCGGCAAACATTTTGTCTAAAGCTGCAGTGGCTGAGGGGCCGGCTGGCTGGGCGGCAACAGTTTTCGCTCTTTGTGGCAGTTCACCATTAAATTTTTCGTCCAATTCAGGATAGACACGGGTCCAGTCTGGTTCCGGTGGCGGCGGATTGAACCCCATTAAAAAGAAAAGGAAGGCTTCTACCCCTAAACCGATTCCGATCATATAATTGGCTGTGGTGCCGCCGATATGAAGAATCTTAAATAGTACCCCGATGATGACGATACTCGCTCCCCAGGATATGGCCACATTCAGCCATCTAGAATTGTCTTTTTTCTTGCTCATTGTTATCTCTATGTTTTGGTTTAATTTTTCTTGGAAAGTTTATTGTGCTAGTTTATTTCCATCATCAATAAACGGTATCTGTGTTTTCTATAGTAGATCGCATGCTGATGTACATATTTTGTTAGTTGCCTTGCAATAGGCTGTTTAGGCTCAAAAAACATACCAAAAGGTTATTAACAACGGTCATGTTTTTGGATAGCTGAGAATTTAGATATGATGGTGGGATTGTTAATCATATTATTGGACTGTGTATCATACCAATTGGGTTTTCTCTCTAAATCTAATTTTGTGTTGTATGGTATGAGCGTAAAATATGGGAAAAACAAAAAAGGTTTTCAATCGGGGAGATGAAAACCTTTAAATAACCAATTATAAACCTATTAAGGTGTTGTAAATATAGCTTTTTTTGTTTTTATTTTAAAATTTTTAAGAAATTTTTGTTTCTTTTTTGGTATTTATAATGTTTTTAATGCTTTTAAAAACGATTTATACCAAACAAAGATGATTTTTATTGAATTTTTATGGATTTTTTCATGATTTTATTAGATTATCCTAGTTTTTTTCTGCTTTAAAAAGTAGTTTTTAATTTTTTTTGATTTTTTTGTCATTTTTTTTGTTTTTATAATCGTTTAATAGTACGATTCCTATGTAAAGATCGATTTTGAAATACGGTTTGTGGCAATATGGAAATGTATTCTAACTTATGTTTCCTTCTATCTTTATGAAAATAATGCAAACGTTAGCCCTTCTTAACAGTTATTCTTTTATAGGAACAAAACGTAAACACAGATAAGAAAGCATGATGAACGAAACATTAATCCAACTTTCACAGCAATGGCCTTCATGGCTATGGAATATTGCATTAATTCTAATTTCATTTTTGGTCGGTTTTTTGATAAAGCTGATTTTTATACCGCTTTTGCGAAGGCAAGCGATTCAGCAGGAGTCTTACAGTGTATTCCGTTCCTTTGTCAAACGATTTAACCGTATTCTGAGTGTTTTTATACCTCTGATTTTATTTAACAGTTTGCTGCCGTTTGCTCAATTTAACGAAAGGACGCTACGTGTTGTTAGCAAGACTAATGAACTTTTACTGGTCAGTTTCTTTGCACTAGTATTGATACAAGGGATCAAGGTTTTTGAAGATTATC
>JBMDXW010000306.1:0-5830 GCA_048594965.1 Chryseobacterium sp. | reverse complement strand
AATAATCATCTTACTTATTTCTGTCACTTTATTAATATTTTCATTTAATTGCTCTGCTCAACAGCACTTTACAGACCCTAATGCCGATAAATTCATAGGAACTTGGAAATGGGGAGATTTTACAAACGGTGTTACTTTTATTATTAAAAAAGAAAATAATGTAAAAATGACTAAAAATACTCAATACATTTATGATACAATTTTAGGTTTTCATAAAATATATAAAAATGGACAACTCACAGAAGACAAAACAATGTTTAGCAGTACTAATTATACAGATGAAAAGTTCTCATTTGTAGGAGTAACCAATAAAAATGAATCCAATCCAAATGAATTGAGATTATGGATGACTCACAAAAAAAAACATATCGAATTAAAAATAGTCTATATTGATTCTACTCATATAAAAATAATTGAGGTGAAAAATTCTGAAGGAATAAGAGTAGTTTTATCTGGGCAAACTGCACCAAGTTGGTCTATAGATATACCTAATAATATTATTTTGACAAAACAATAAAATAGAGGGCTATCTTACTGTTAAACAGCCTTTTAATTATCATATAATAATGATGGAAATTATGGTATTAGCAAGCGGTTTAGTAGCAGAAAATGCTGTAGGTTTTGTAAAGTTTTTGGAAGAAAAAAACTCTGGACTCAAAATATTAAAAGGTTCCGACAACTCAAACCATTGGGAGGAATTAACACTAGTAAACGGACAAGTTGTTCCAATACCTTGTAACTAAAAAATTAAAATTATGAAAAAAATAATCAACTTACTCACTCTGATAATTACAATAACAATTTCTTTTAATTGTTCTGCACAACAGCATTTTACAGACCCTAATGCAGACAAGTTTGTAGGCACATGGAAATGGGGTGATAATATTAATGGTCTTACATTAATAATGAAAAAGGAAAATAATGTACAAATGTTTGATAATGACCTTGACAAATATGATAATATACTTGGCTTTCACAAGATATATAAAAATGGACAACTCACAGAAGACAAAACAATATTTAGTAATACAAATTTTATAGACCAAAAATTTTCATTTATTGCAGGGACAAGTATTCATGAATCAAATCCAAATGAATTGAGATTATTGATGACTCACAAAAAAAAACATATCGAATTAAAAATAGTCTATATTGATTCCACTCATATAAAAATAACTGAGGTGAAAAATTCCGAAGGAATAAGAGTAATACTTCCTGGCCAAACGACACCAACTTGGTCTATAGATATACCAAATAATATTATTTTGATAAAACAATAAATAGAGTGCTGTGTTAATCTTAGACAGCCTTTTTAATTAATTAAAATCCAATGAATGAAGAGATTGTTTCGCGTTAACTGAAACAAATAAGCAAAATAAATGGGCGGCATCTTTCGATGCCGCCCATTATTCTTTCATCTTTCAGATTAAATCTTATCATCCTCCAGAAGCTCTCTTGTCTGGTAATCCTGTACCAGATCGATGGCGTTGGAAATCACGTCGCTTAAAGCGGTGATAAATGTTCCTTCTTCGGCCATTCCCATCGCGTGTTTCAGGGCTTCGATTTCTTTGGGGATAATCTCATAGCTTACATCTTTTCCCGATGACTGCATCCCTTCGATAATCAGTCCGTTGATCTCATCTTCCGTTCTCCCGCGGAGATGTTTCTCATTTCTGATAATGATATGGTCGAACATTCTTCCTGCAATTTTCCCACATTCCCGGATATCGCTATCTCTGCGGTCACCTACCCCGGAAATGATCCCGATCTTTTTCGTCGCTTCCACATTTTTAAGGTAATCCTCAATCGCTTCGTACCCTGAAGGATTATGGGCAAAATCAATTAAGACCTTGAAATTTTTGAATTTAAAAACATTCAGCCTTCCGGGCGTAAGCTGTGCACTTGGAATAAAAGTCCTTAAAGAATTAGAAATATCTTCAATTCCGAATCCGTAGAGATAACAGGCAAGACTTGCAGCAAGTACATTTTCAATCATAAATTTAGCCTTTCCTTCCATAGTAATCGGGAAATCTTTGGCTTTACCAATCCTTATCTTCCAGTCGCCTTTTTTGATGGTGACAAATCCTTCTTCGTAAACACAGGTAATCCTTCCCTCCTTGGCAAATTTCTGGATGTGCGGATTATTTTCACTCATACTGAAAATGGCGACATGGCTATCCAGATCATTGATGATCTTCATGGAATATTCATTGTCGGCATTCAGAATGCTCCATCCGCTCTTCTTGACGCTGTCGAGGACAACTCTTTTTACACGGGTAAGATCTCTGAGGTTATGGATATCGTTCATTCCGAGATGATCTTCTTCAATATTGGTTAAAACCCCGATATCGCACTGCGAAAAGCCCAGTCCGGAACGTAGAATTCCCCCTCTGGCAGTTTCCAGCACGGCAAACTCTACCGTCGGATCTTTTAGAATAAATTCAGCCGAAAGAGGTCCTGTTGTATCCCCTTTCGTCAGCATCGTATTCTGAATATAAATCCCGTCAGAAGTCGTAAACCCAACCCTGTAGCCGTTACTTTTTACAATGTGAGAGATCAGCCTTGTGGTCGTTGTCTTTCCGTTAGTCCCAGTCACTGCGATGATCGGAATGGTAAACGGTTTGCCTGGTGGATACAACATATCAACAACCGGAGCGGCCACATTTCTCGGTAAGCCTTCGCTTGGAGCCAAATGCATCCTGAAGCCCGGCGCGGCATTCACTTCAATGATGGCGCCTCCACTTTCCTTTAGTGGCTGTGTAAGATTTTCAGCCATAATATCGATCCCGCAGACATCAAGACCAATAATTTTTGATATTCTTTCTGCCATTGTGATATTTTCCGGATGAACCATATCTGTAACATCAATCGAAGTTCCTCCCGTGGAAAGATTGGCGGTCGATTTCAGATATACGACTTCCCCTTTCTGAGGAACTGTTTCGAGGGTATAATTCAGTTTTTCCAGAAGCTCCGTCGTATCTTTGTCAACTTCGATTTCGGTCAGCACATTTTCATGACCGTAGCCTCTTCTGGGATCTTTATTTTCTTTTTCGATAAGTTGCTGAAGATTCATCTCACCATCACCAACAACGTGTGCAGGGACTCTTCTGGCCGCTGCCACCATTTTATTATTAATAACAAGAACCCTGAAATCATACCCTGTAATGTATTTTTCAACAATTACTTTTTTTGAATATTTCTGGGCATGCTCAAGTCCTATCTTTGCAGATTCCCAATCGGTAACATTGATAGAAGAGCCTTTTCCGTGATTTCCGTCCAAAGGTTTAATCACCACCGGATATCCTATTTTCCTGACCACACTGTCAAGACCTTCTTCATCCATGATCAGATCTCCTGTGGGTACCGGTATCGCAGCATCATGCAGCATTCTTTTCGTTAACTCTTTATTACAGGCAATATCTACGGCAATAGAGCTTGTTTTCCCTGTAATGGTCGCCTGGAATCTCTGCTGATTTACTCCATAGCCGAGCTGCACCAGAGAATTCGTTCCCAAACGGATCCATGGAATTTTCCTTGAAACCGCTTCCTCAACGATACTTCCCGTAGAAGGACCTAGACGTACTCTTTCGCGAATTTCCTTAAGCTTCTGGATACAGGCGTTGATATCATAAGATTCTCCCTGTATCAAAGCTTCTGCTATTTTTACAGATTCTTCGGCAGCGAAAATCCCTGCATTTTCTTCTATATAATTAAATACCACATTGTACACGCCCGGTGTCTTTGTCTCCCTGGTTCTCCCAAAGCCTACATCCATCCCGGCAAGAGTCTGAATTTCCAGCGCGATATGCTCAATGACGTGCCCCATCCAGGTTCCGGTTTCCACACGATGGAAAAAGCCACCTTCCACCCCTTCGGAACATCGGTGAGTAAACAGCGAAGGAAGCAGTTTTTCGATCCTTTCCCTGAACCCGTCGATCTTATTGGTAGGGAAATTTTCCATCTCTTCAAGGTCCAACCGCATCTGTATCAGCTTCTTTCTTCTGATACTCCAAATATTCGGGCCGCGCAATGCCTGTATCTTTTCAATTTTCATAATCTATTTGCATTTTTAATCGTTAACAATAACTGCATTTAAAATCAAAGATAATGCAAAACCCTAAACAAAACTATACCACATTTGAATATTTACTAAAAATAATCCGGAATTTTTTACCATTCTAAAATCCTCAAAATCAATTTTATGGATCCGGGATTTTTTCACCTGTTAATTATTTTTTAAATTTGCAGCCTATGACGAAACCTGTTGGAAAATTAATTGTGATCGGTGGTGCTGTAAACAAAGGAAGTTTTGCTGAAACCGATTTTGATCAGAATATCGAAAAAAACCTGAATTTTTTTGAGCGAGGAATCCTTAGAAAAATCATCAATGAGTCTAAACATAAGGAAAATTCGGTCATTGAAATTATTACGACAGCCTCTCAGATCCCGCAGATTGTAGGCGCAGAATATAAAAAAGCTTTTGAATTTTTAGGTGCAAAAAACGTGAATATACTGGATATTCACAATCGCGAAGAGGCCAATTCCGATGCCATCGTTGCCAGGGCCAATGCTGCAGACGTCGTGATGTTCACCGGAGGAGATCAGCTGAGGCTTACTTCTATTCTGGGGGGAACCAGATTCCATGACACGATTCTGCTGAAATATCAGGAACAGGATTTTATCTATTCCGGGACTTCTGCAGGTGCTGCAGCTGCTTCCGAAAATATGATCTACCAGGGTAGCAGCTCTGAAGCCTTGCTGAAAGGGGAAATTAAGACCACACAGGGCTTGGGTCTAATCGATAATGTGATCATCGATACCCATTTTGTACAGCGCGGAAGAATCGGAAGACTTTTCCAGGCTGTGGTAAATAATCCAAGGACACTCGGGATCGGGCTTGGAGAAGACACAGGACTTTTTATTTACAATGATGTTATGACGGCAGTCGGTTCGGGACTCGTGATCCTGGTCGACGGAAGATTCATTAAAGATACCAACCTTACCAATATCAATCTTGGTGAACCTATTTCCATCGATAATCTTACGGTACACGTGATGTCTATGAACGACCATTATGACCTTACCACAAAAACCCTGACGATCGAGAACTCTCAGTTTAATCCGATTCCTCAGGACAAATAATTACCAGCGATGTTCAGGCACAAAGGCAGGACAAGAACGTACTTTCATAATTTACGAATCGCCTGCTTATTGTCTTTTGTCGCGGGGATTGTAAATGTGGCAGGTTATTTATCCGTTCAGACGCTCACCACAAACGTTACGGGGCATTTCGCCTATTTTATTGATGAGGTTTTCAGCCTAAGATTCTGGAAAGGAATGATCTTCTTTCTGTATATCCTCTTCTTCTTTTTCGGATCTTTCGTTTCCAATTTTATTACGGAATTTGCTTCAAGGAAAAACAGCAAATACCTGTACATTATTCCAACCCTGATAGAGTGTCTACTTTTAATAGTCGCTGGAATCTGGGGAAATTATTTCATTACCTACAATCCTGTTTTATTGTCATTTATTCTCCTGTTTGCAATGGGTCTGCAGAATTCCCTGGTCACCACCATTTCAAATGCGACAGTGAGGACTACCCACCTTACCGGATTGTTTACAGACCTTGGAATTGAGCTTTCACAGCTTTTCTTTTACCGGGAGGACGAGCCGAGAAAAAAACTGATTTCATCCGTGAAGCTCAGGATTTCGATCATCAGCTTTTTCTTTCTTGGAGGAATTACAGGAGGTATTCTTTACGGTTTGATCAGCTTAAAAATACTGATTCTCGCAGCGTTTGCTTTGCTGTCAGGAATCATATATGATTTTA
>JBMDXW010000305.1:0-3408 GCA_048594965.1 Chryseobacterium sp. | reverse complement strand
TAAATTTTAAGTAAAACTAATATTCTGACCGACAAAATTGAAGCTTACAAATAGACAGCAAAACCTCCGCTATGGAGGTTTTTTTATGCGATAATTCCGGAACTGTGATTATGCGGGCTGCCGGTAGCGGAGGCTAATACGTTTACCTCATTATTTATCCGCAGAATTCCCATAAAAGCGAAGATGAGTGCTTCCTTGTAATCAATAATTTCATTCTCCGGGATGACTGCTTCTGCCTGTGTTTTCGCCCTTATTTTTTCCGTTAGATATTGATTATAGGTTCCACCACCGGTGAACAGGACGTTTTTTATTTGGTAGTCATTCAAAACACGCGAAATCTGAATTGCGGCATGCTCGGTAAAAGTCGACAGCGCATCCGTTTTTTCCACATCTTTCAATAGAGGAAAAATATTTGCGTTACACCATTCGATGCCTAATGATTTCGGATAAAGCTGATGATAAAAATTTAATGCATTTAGTTTTAATAAAAGATCCTGATTAATTCTTCCTTTTCTCGCAAGATTTCCTCCTTCATCAAAATTCAGATTAAGATCACGGGCAAGTCGGTTGAGAACAATATTTACCGGAGCAATGTCGAAAGCGATTCTTTTGTGGTCGACCTTCAACGAAATATTGGAAAATCCGCCTAAATTAAGACAGGCGTCATACTGTGAAAAAAGCAGTTCATCACCGATGGGGACAAGAGGGGCTCCATTTCCGCCCATTAGTACATCCTGACTTCTGAAATCATATACTACAGGCAGACCCGTTTCCAGCTTTATTGCTCGCCCGTCACCGATCTGAAGGGTAAACTTTTTTTCGGGCTGGTGAAAAACAGTGTGCCCGTGCGAGGCGATAAGATCAATACTTTCAAGCTTGTGTTTTGCTATAAAGTGCTGAACAGACTTTCCTAAGAAAAAGCCATACGCCGAATTCAGCTCCGATAGTTCTTCCGCAGACAAATGGATTGCATTTTTAAGCTGATCCTCCATTACCTGGTCATAAGGCACGGTCTCTGCTTTTAAGACGTTAAAGCTCCATGAATCTTCTTTTCGGAATCTGGCGAAACAGATATCAAGACCATCCAGACTGGTTCCGGACATTAATCCTATCGCATGGAACATCATAGAAATTAACGTTTGTTTTCAGATAATTTGTCGGTGGTAAAATCTCCTGAATTCTGATAAAAAACATATTCGGAGAAATCGTCTTTGGCTGTCATTCCATGGGCACCAATTAGGGTGGAGCCGTCCTTCATGGTTACATAAACCGTATCACGGGTATAAATCCTTCTTTTTCTCTGATCCCAGAATATAGACTGCATCGCAAATCTTTCATTCTCATTGGTTTTAATTCTGACATCACCTCTGGCTTCGTAGAATTGCTTGTAATCGTAGAATTTGGCATACTTTGCTTTAATAGTCCCGGGAACTTTCGGTTTCTTTTTGTCAAAGAACTGAATGTCGATCCCTTTTCTTGCCACCGTGTAAGGGCTGTCGATTAATTCATATTTTTCAATAATCGGAGCTTTGGCTCTCATCGTCACAAAACCCGAATCCCTCTGAATGATATTGGCATTGTTGATGATCTGGGAAGGAAAGTTCTTGTTATTTTTGCCTGAATTTTTAGTAAGATCTTCCTCACATGAAGTGATCATAAAAAATATAGCACAACTAAAAAGGTATGCTATATGATTTTTATATGATATTTTTCCGAAGAACTTCATCTTAGTTATAAAGGACTTTTCTGAACCATTTATCTGCAAAATTGAAACCGAGCTTGAAGTTGATGTAATTTTGATTGATCAGGTTATTTTTAAGAGTACCTCTTTTCCCTACTTCAAGACCAAGTTCCAGTCCGCTCATTCTTGTTATACTGCTGTTTTTGAATGGAAGAAGTACTCCGGCGGAAACTCCAAACTTATTAATATTCTGCCCCGCGATCTGCAGACTTCCTTTTTCATAGAAAGCTCCGTAGCGGTATACAATCCTTGAAAAATAGCTTCTGAAGTTATTGTAATTGGGCAGATACCAACCTCCGGCAGAAATCCGGTAAGAGTTCGCCAGATCAAGGGACTGTCCGAAATAAGCAATGCTTTCTCCTTTTTTATAATCTCCCTGAACAGATAAGAACCATTTGTTTTCTTCACCGTATCCTACACCGACGGAAGCCTGCAGTGGCAAAAGATTATTGGAGTTGGTACTTTTTTTCTCGATAATGCTTTCATTCGCCTTTACCGTTCTTGCCGCATCCGAATAATAATATGTACTGTTGGTGTAATCGGTTGTTATATTACTGGTATTACCGAAAGTTGTTGTTGCACCGATTGTCAGCTTTCTGTCTGTTCTGGTGTTCAGTTTCTGATAGCTTGCTCCTAAAGTAAAATTAAAGTTTCTGATGCTGTTTTTGGTTTCATAACCATTGATAAGCTCTGCGTTTGAAACGGCGAGTTCATTCAGGTCATAAAGATTTCCGAAATAATAGTTGGCTCTGGCACCTACCGCAAGCTGATCATTGATTTCATATCCCAATGCGATCTGTGCGGTATTTAAAGTTCCGCTCCCCTTGAATCTGTTTCCTGTGATCACTCCGGTCTCTGGATTGGTTTCCGTATGAATGATCTCGTAGCTTTTGGAGCTGTATGGCTGGTAAGAAAGTCCCATTTTCAGTTTTGGAGATAATGGAAATGCCAGTGAAATATTAGATAAATACGTAGAATGTTTGGTAGACTTCGTATTGTTGTAATCTGATTTGAAGTAATTGTTTTCATTGGTCGCCTCCAGCTTGATACTTGTAAGCTCGAAATTGGCATTGTTTGCAGGGTTGGCGAAATTGAAATTACTTGTAAAGTCACTTATAAAAGCAGTTGATATTCCTCCCATAGAGGACGTCTCGATCGTATTATCATATTTTACATCCCCGATTCCGTATGTCGCATAAGGTGAATTACTGAGACTCTGCGCGTTTAGGAAATATCCCACTGATATAAATGATAGTACAAAGATTTTTTTCATTCTTTATTTTTAAAACAATGCGCAAATATCTTAAATATTAATGAATTGTAAAAATTATATGAGGTTAAAGTTTGTTAAGGCAGATCAGGAGGGAAACCGCAGGCTTATTACGGTGAATGGTGAAGGGTCAATTCGCTTCGCTTGTCAGTTTTTAGCTTTGCTGTACTTGGGAATTTTTAACACCGGCACCTGCAAATTTTTGTTATAGAATAAGTGTTGTACATTTTCGGCCGCAAGGGTGTCAGCATGTCGTTTGATGGTTAAAGGTAAATCTGCTTCGTTTGTCAATCATTCATTGCTATCATTTGCTGAGTGAAACGCCTTTGCGACCGGAAATCCGCGTTATGTATTAAACAAAACCTCGCGATCTCCGCGTTAAAAAAAATCCGCTACA
>JBMDXW010000304.1:0-10389 GCA_048594965.1 Chryseobacterium sp. | reverse complement strand
CGTCACCATATATTTTCATCACATAGTTTTCTATGGGTTCCAATTTAAACGAAGGGGCACTAAAGTAGAACAGATCCTCTGCAGCAGTCTCCTTCAGGTCAGCTTTACTGTAATAGTTCGATTGAACATATCTGAGATCACTGTTGAACACCAGTGAGAAATATTCATCTTTCTTTTTATCGATGATAATATCTCTTAAATACTTATAAGCATCAACCGTCTTTTTCTCAAGTACCTTCTTATCGATTTTCCTTAGATCCTGAGCATTTTCCAGATTGGGAATATTTCTGTAGGGTACCGTTGCATCAAACTCAATGGTGTATTCATAATAGTTCTTTCCAGCTGCTATAAATGTCTTCCCGTCGGGTTTCTTGAGATTGGTGTGTTCGAGCAGCTGCACCTGTTTATCAAAACTGGTGACAGAATCTGTGTTGTCTCTCGAGTAAAGCGTAAGGTTAAACCGTGTATAGGGAGTCAGTTCCTTGAATCCTTCTCCCCTTTCACGTTCTGTCTGTGGATACAACCTGTAGGTGATCTTTTGCTTTCCCGATCTGGCAATGTAATTATTGAGAATGACAGAAGACATTATGCCGCCATCCTTAAAATATTGAAAGGCGGGAATGTCATTGACCAAGATATCAAAGAAACACTGTTCATGATCTACATAGATATAGTATATAGGCTCTTTAGGGAAATGTTTCACATACTTTTCATAGGATGAAAAGAGATTTTGCTCAGTGATATTGACCGGATTAGAATGAGTAATAGGGGGATTTTTAAATTGTTTATCCTGACAAGATAAAATAAGAGGGATGAGGATAATAAAAAAAAGATTTTTCATGACAGAGCTTTGTTATTGAATTTAACAATATTTACAACTTTCTATTTTAAAATTAATAAGGCCGCGTAAATAATTCTAGGTCCTTACAAGTTCCGGTTCATATCCGGTCAATTTTAACTTCTTACTTTTTGACTGGAGGTATATTGTGAATTGCCCGGCATTTTTATCGACCTTAAAGAGAAGCTCGATCTTCTCGGAGGAACCAAACTGCTCAAAGCCACTTTTGATCTCATCATAAGTAAATCTGATGCTAGCTACCCACTCATTATGCTGCTCATCTTTCCAGCATGCATAGATATGCTCCGGAGCAGCTTTTGGCAGAGTATTGTTCATCTTACCAGCATTTAAAACCTGACCGCGCGCTCCATTGAAACAGCTGTAAAAAAAATAATCATCTTCGGAAGGATCAATCCCATCTACTGCAAATTTCCAAGAATACTTTTTATTGAAATCAAGGTAAATCTGTGGGTCCGGCCAACCTTCCTTCTGTAATTTGGAATAAAGCTTCGGATCATATAATTTCTGTGGATCATACGCTACATCACGATATTCCTTCCTGAAAAAATGCTCAAAATCCGGATTGGAATCCTTTTGAGAAATGATGGTATCATGCGCTTTAAAAGTCCCGAGGAGAATCTGTGCCGGGCCTTCAGCCCAAAGTGCGACCTGACCCCTCGGAGCCATCCCGACAATCAATGTCTTGAAGTTTTCCTTCGACTTCGTCCTCAAATTGATCGCTCCTTCTTCCCAAACTTTCGTGATCAGATTTTTATCAAGCTTCCAACTTCCTGTATAAAATCGCTGTTCCTGTACCGAATACCAAGTCATCTTTAACTGATCAGGCAGTTGGATCGGATCATCGGTGATTCCCATTCCTTTGGCCGGATATCCCCAGCCTTGCCGGAGAACCCCATAAATAGGTCCAAAATTGTAAGAATAGCCATCACGATTGACAAGAGCGCCTTCATAAATTTCCACAGGGTATTCCTTCGGAGCAACAGCAGCGCCTCCCCAAACATATTTCTTTTCCCTCACATCCGAGGGATCGCAGCTTTTAATTATAATCAGTAAAAGCGGTGCAAGAATAAATAATGTTCGATGTCTCAAGCAAAAGTTTTAAAGTTATATTTATGAGAATGAGATTTACATCAAATGATATTCCAATGCGTTGATAACGAGATTACATAGTTGCATTCCCGTTGATTCTTTGAAAATGTGATCAGAATTTTAAAGCATATTGATTTTAGAATCATTCGCTTTAGATATAAAAATATTCTTATTTCTGATCACCAATATTCCTCCTTAACCAAAAGTCTTTTTACCTCAAAAAAAGAGCAATTGCATGTAATTTCATATATTTGAAATATTACTTAATAATATGATCAAATCTTTTATCTTCGGTATTGTTTTACTCCTATACACTTCTTCATTTTCCCAAACTTTTAAAAATGACAGCATCAAATCATTTGTAGATACCTCCATCGAACTGATCAGATCAAATGCTGTTGATACTTCAAACATTAAATCGATCGAAAGTAATTTATACAATAGAGCTAAAGACCTCAATTCAGTTTCTGACCTGGCTCCTTTATACAGCGAGGTCTTCGAACTCCTTAATGACCACCACGGAGGCCTTAAATACAAAGACAAGACCTATGGATGGAATAAGCCCTCGGTTTCTGCCAATACATATCTAAAGGGCAAATTAAAAACTGAAAAGGCAGTGGTGAGCCAGGTGATCAACAAAACCATTGCTTACATAAGGATTCCGGGCAATGACGACTTTAGCTTTAAGAAGGTGGACAGTATCGCCAATGACATCATAACCCATATCAACAAAATCAATTCAGCGAAGATAAATGGCTGGATCATAGACCTTAGAGTCAACACCGGTGGCAATATGTACCCGATCCTGCTGGGATTGAAAGAATTCATCGGAAGTGATAATATTGTTTTCGGAGGCTTCAGGAATTCAAAAGGTGAATCTTCGGGTAAATGGGAAATCAGGGACGGAAAAATGCTGATCGACGATATCGTACTCGAAAGAAAAACACAACTGAGAATTCCGCTTAAAAAAGATATTCCAATTGTCATCCTGACCAGCTGCTATACGGCAAGCGCCGGCGAAATGACGACCATATCCCTGATCGGAAGAAAAAATACTTTTATCGTGGGTGAACCCACCGCTGATTATACAACCGCTGTTCAGGGTTTCAGGATCAATGAGTATGCTGGGCTGAATCTATCAACCGATTATGTAATTGACAGGAATTCAAAGATTTACAAAAGCAATATTCAGCCTGACATAGAAGTTTTGCAGGGCGACAACCTGGAAAATTTTAAAAAAGATAAAAAGATTTTGAAGGCAATCGAACTGCTGAAGAAGTAGACCAAAGTTTTAAATACTACGTAAAAAAACGATGAGCGATGTAGAAAAATAGCATAAATAAGTAATTTCTTATTCTGGCTCCGCGTAATATTCTTTTAAATTCCCAACAGAGATATTGTTATTTGCCAAAGTATTAAATATCATGGCACCTGTAAAATGTCTGGCATTACTACATTCTTATTTTGGAACTTCCAGCCCCATTTCCTTGAAATATTGATCGGAATTACATTGTCCTTCTCCCATGTTGATGATGCCATTCATGATGTCCCAATAACAGGTTTTCGAAAGGTTTTTGCTATTTAAAATGATCAGTCTGTCATAATCCGGTGCAAAGAAAATATACTTATTTTCATTCCTGATATTCCAATATAAACCATGATCTGTATTTGGATTTTGAGTGCCTTTGCCATATTTTTTTGTGAGCAATTGTTTAACTTCATCCTGATTTTTCTGACCCAGGATTTCAGCTCTGAATCCAAAAATTTCACTCGGAATATTCTTCTCTTTTAATAATTTAAGATTATTCTGCAGCTGTTTTTTGGTTTTAAACATCGCAGCCTCGAAATGTCCTCCCCCGTTTTTCATAACATGATCATTATTGACTTTCGACGGTAGTAAAAAATACACTTTATGAACAGGAACAGTTGAAAAAACGAATCTTGTACTGTCGGTATCTTCAGCTAATATTGCAAAAGGATATTCCACACTGTCTGTCCCGATGCTTTTCAGTGATGTGTCGTTGAGCAACGTCTCAAGAGATTCGTTTAATTTCAGCTTAGCCAGATCTATTTGTTCAGCTTTGCTGCAATAGATGAAAAAGGGCAAGATCAAAATCATCAATACTTGTCTCATATTAGTCAGTTTAGAGGGTTGTTATATACAAATCAGTTTCTTTATTTTTAACAGGTCTATCGCTTTCTACTCCAAAACTGATAACCGGGCGAATAGATCTGAAGGCTTTCCATTGTCTTGGTGTAGGATTTTTCATACATCATCAATGTAATTTCTGATACATTGATTGGTTTCACCAATCTGTTCCCTTGTGAATCATCAGATACTTCCTCCTCTTTATTTTCTCTTTTTGTAAGAGTATAGTAAAAAGATTTCCCTTCCCAATAAGTAGTGTTCGGGTCGCTGTTGTCAACCGCCAACTTCTTACTGTTTTTGTTGAGATATGATTGAATTTTAGTAAAATCGGACGTGATTTTCGAGGTTTTTCCTACTTTGAGATACATTAATTTGCCTTTCCTATCCTCCACCATATCCATTTTCGGAAAGGATATGGTATTTAAAACGGCAATTGTATCCCTTTCCTCATCGTATGCAACAGTATTGTAACCATAACCAAATATTTCGGTGGGGTTTTTATTTCTTACCATCCAGTCATTGGTGGGCTCCAAGGACAGATCTGTAGGAAATCTTCCATCCGTTTTAAAATAGCCTAGAGTATCTTTTACAAAAAAAGCGTTATCTAAAAGATCAAGAGCTTTTTCCTTACTGACACTTTCAGGTTTCGTGCTAATGATCTCATCAGTCTTTTTTAGTCTGTTTTTGTAGAATTCCGAAACATCAAAGTCGCTCGATATTTTTGACAGATCAACAAACTTTTTATCCTGAGAATTGCAGGAGATAATGATAAGCGAAGTTAAAGTAAGACAAATTTTAATCGTGGCCTTCATAAACAAGATATAAAATTAGTGTATTTCTATAAATACTAAACTACAAATTTTATGCGTAAGATGCTACAATTTCTGATCCTCTCAACTATTTGCTCATATTATTGTATCCGGAAGTAACCATTGTTAATACCGGTCATCTATGATGATTTGAGGATTCAACCGTAAGGTCTCATTTTTTAAGTAATTCCTTTGGCGCAGACTTCCATTGACATGAAAATGATGTTTCATACCGTTGACCATCACAATGGTTATTCTGCAATCCTGTCCACTCCTTGTAAAATTAAATCGTTTAAATCGGATACTTTTGATCTGAGCAACTTCATACTCAGGTTGCTCCCATAATTTAAAAAACTTTACCTTATCCTGGTAAATGATAAATGAAGGTAACCACCTTTCGCCAAAAGGACGAGAAGTTCCCTGCTCAACAAATATTGATGACTCCTTATCGCTCAGTTTATTAACTGTCGTTATGTAAGACCGAAAGAATTTAAGCACAAATATTCCCAGAATGGTAAATACAATACTGGTAAACAAAATAAAAAGAAGCGGGAATTTTAAATAGCTATTATCATCACCAAAAGTATAATAAAGTGAAATAAACAGACCTATCCACATTAATATAATGCATGTAATGAATATTCCTAAACTCCAACGCTTCAGCAAGGCAATTTTTTTCAGAATCAGTTCCTTCATTTTATACACAATTTAATTATGACGTCTTGCACAAATTAACATTCAGATCACGACACAAACTAATAGGCCTTCTGACCTTTCATTCAAAAATCCCACCGCCTCTTCCCGCAATATGGCCATAGGAATTATAGTATATCCGAGGCGGCCTTCATAATTTGCTGTTAATTTCTTATGGATCTGCAGTTTATTTTACATAATCTTTCAGGTAGAAAGAATCCTTACCGTCGTCTTTTTCCCTCTCGTCAACAAAATTCCTGTAAGTGTATTTCTTTCCTTTATGCTCAGGCTTATTTTTCTCACGAAGGTAATCGCCGTAATATTGAAAACCTCCCGCAATAAAATAATCGTTCAGCTGCTTATCCTCCTTGGCTACTACATACAAACTGCAGGATTTGAATGCTTCACCATTATATCTCCCAGTATTGTTGGTTTCCAACAGGTAGCGCTTCTCGCCGATATTCCATATTCTGTAAGAAAATTCTGTATCCCGGTAATAGAAATCAGTCTTCCCGAATTTCTTTTCCAGCATTTTTTCAAATTCTTCTGCTTTTTTTGTGGTTTTTATTTCCAGCTGGAAGGCATTTACCTTATTTGATGTTCTGTTCTCGTAGAAAGACACATGATTGTTTGATAATATGGATGTATCCTGTTTATTCAGCGTACCTGAAAAGGCAAATCCGGAAAACTGAAGAAGGCCCGGGTCAGTACTGTTGTAAATGATAATACCCGATAGATCACTGTTTTTATTAAGTTCGTATTTTTTTTCAAGGGTTGAAATGTTTACCGGAAATGATAACTGTTCCAAATCAAAACTGTTGGTCTGACAGGCCATTACTAACGGCAAAAGAAATAAGGTAATGATACTTTTCATAATTTATATTTTGTTGTACTAATTCTATTTAACGTTTTAATATAAAGATTTATCATAAAAATTCCTTATGTATTTTTCGGTAAGGATCATGCGCCAAATGGTCGGTAAATCAACCTCATTCTATAAACTTTGCGTAAGGTTAAAAAGGGAGAACTATCTTTATAGACATTTTAGATTTAACTGTCGTATTGATTAATATCCAAATACGTTCGGTTTATACTCAAGCGTTCTTATTTTCATCTTCCCAGACTACATGTGCAATTTTCCAACCGTCATCATTCTTCACAAAATGAAACAACTTATGGCCGCTGCTTTCAAAAACATTTCCGTGCATTAATCCCTTTTTCAGGAATTTCGAATAGCGTTGCGCTATATTCCCTGTAATTTTGGTTTCATGATCTACTTCAAATTCAATAAACTGCTGCAATGTCCCATCCGTTAATATTTTTTTTCTCGGCTCAATAAAGGATTCCAGACTATAGACCTCTGAGTGTCTACCGGTTTGTTTAATAATGCCTGCAGAAGATGTACACATTTTAAATATCCGGCTTAGATCCGGTTCTCCAGCAGTATTGTCGAAGAGACTGAAGAAAGAACGGGTGAGTTTTCCAATCTCTGCCCGATCTGCACTTAGCGCGTACCTGACATACGTTTTTCCGCCTTCATTCAAAATACCTTCATATCTGAAACCGAGCTTTTCAAGGAGCCTGACTGACCGGCTATTGTCTTCGGTGGTAATCGCGAGTAATTTATCCGCTATTACCTCTTGAGTAAGCACATCCAAAATACTGACGGTCGCTTCGAATGAATAACCCTTACCGGTATGCTCCGGAAGGAATGCAAATCCTATATCATAATAATCCAGATAGTCCCGTTTTACAAGTGTGATAATTCCCAGTGGTTGAGCATCCGGTTTTTGCCTGACCGTCCAATACTTTACATGTGGATTATCAATAATCTTTTTAACATAGATATTTGCATCTTCTAAGGTCCTTATATTTCGGTCACCGATAAATTCCAGCCATCCAGGAGAGTTGACCAGTTTAAAAATAAACTCATGATCATTGTCCTGAAGTTCATGCAGTACAAGTCTCTCGGTTAGAATTTCTTTCATTGTTGACATAAAGCTGTAGATATAAATTATACCATTACTTCGTGTTATCCGTTTTGTGCTGGAGGATATTGATCAGTTTCCCGAACGGGTCGCGAACATAAATCCGTCGCACATTCCAAGGTTCATCTGCTGGTCCATACTCAACAGAAAACCCTTGTTTCTTCATTTTCTGATATACTGCATCTACATCATTCACCTCTATAGAAAGATCCGGAACTTCAGTCCCGGAGCCTCCTTCCGTTGCGAAACTCACCTGCACATCCATTTTTTGATCACTGCCGTACGTTATGATCCAACCATGATCCATCAAAATGTCGAGTCCGAGTATTTCACCATAAAAAAGTTTGGCAGCTGCGGTATCATGTGTTCTGATATTGGCAACAATTCTTTTTACAATTATAGATTTCATGTAAAATACAATTATAAAGATTAGTGTAACTAATATAGCTATTTCTTATCACATTGCATCGAAAGAACATCATTTGTAACGATTCCCGCAATTTACTGAATTAAGTTTGTTGATGAGTTATTTTAAGGTCACGTTTTGTTTACAACTTTTTATATAGAAGTTAGGATCAATATTGACCTCATTAATACTATCTTTCAAATCATATGACTACCAGGAAGTCGTTGGGGAAAGCCAGTCTTCAATCTTAATGATCTTGATTCAAAGCGACTATTTCATCAAAAGGTAATAAAATATCGAAAAACGTTCAGATTTATTAAAGAAGAAATCTCCTCAATGGTGCCGGTGATTATTTTGAATGATATCCACAGTACACTAAACATAAGACATTTAAATATGATTAAAATTGGATATTTTTTCATTATCGTTAATAGAATTTTGTTGAATTTAACGTACGAATCATTCAAAATATTAACTGATTGTACCAATGAAACTATTCGATTTCATTTTACCATCCCGGAATTTTTCTATATTAAAGATCAGACTTCAATAAGCACCAATATAATCCTTCAAAATAAAAAGTTTTAGATTATATTATTCCAACTCAATTAAAGAAATATACCACAATTATATTTATCGCATAGTATTTGCATAATCACCTTCGCAACGAGCCTTTTTTATCTGGGTATATAAATTACCCGTTGCGTAAGCTACTAAAATTATGAAGACAATACTTGTATTAGAAGATGAGGATGGCATTCGTGATGTTCTGAACGTATTATTAAGCATTGAAGGTTACAGGGTTATAGAGTCCTCATCCATCAATGATTTTAATTTAACAAAGGGAATACATGATGCTGATCTCTACATGTTGGATGTCCGCCTTCCTGACGGTTCCGGGATTGATGTTTGCAACAGCCTAAAATGTACTCATAACGTTCCTGTCATTCTTATGAGTGCACATGCCAAAACATGTGAGATAGAGAAAAGTTGCAATCCTGAAGCATTTGTTTCCAAACCGTTTGATATTGATGAGCTATTGGCTAAAGTTCGCATTCTGATAGGACCTGCTTAGTCTTTTTCTAATATCATTAGTCATCAGATCAAAATTTTACAAATGCTCTTTAAAAATATATTTTTCCGTCCCTTATCTTAATGGAGTCACCCCTTTCCATTTTCTGTATGGCAGCAATGCAAATTTCCGCACTGATTCCAGACATCATTGCAATTTGATCGATGTCAAAATCAATTTCCAAAGAGAATATTTCCTGGTCAGTCTCATCAAACTTCAAAAACTGAAAAAGTTCTGTTATTTTCTCAGTGGGGTTTTTATTTAGCTCGACGCGTTTGGCTTCCATATGATTGTATAATTGTTCTGAAAAGTATTTTAGTATATGCATCATCATTCCTTTTTCGGATGTCATCATAGCGAGGAAACTTTTTTTAGGCATCTGCAAGACAGTACAATCAGTAAGTGCTATAACATTGATGAGAATAGGAAAATCAGTTAATAACGAATAGTTGGCCTCACCTCTTCCTAGAATTGTACCTATTATTTGATGTCCCTGCGAATCAGATCGGGCAAATGTTATTAATCCGCTGACGATCTGAAAGTAATGCCCCGCCTCTTAACCTGCTCTTAAAAGCAGTGAACCTCTGGCATATTCCCTGAGCTCGGCACCATGCATTCTCAGACAATTCTCATTAATCATAATATATTATTTCTTATAAATATAAGCTTTAGTATCTAATGTGATCTGATGCGGTGCAGTCAATTTTTAAAAAAGTTAATAGGTGATTTATGGTGACTTACCAGTTTGTATCATTAATAAATAATCACTTTTGTAATACTCGCTTTATGACTGGAAGAAACAATGGGTTTTCAAAATATCAAGAACCATTTGTAAGGAATTAATCAGCCTCGGCCAAGGATTGTCTGATCCAAATCATTTTTTTTGGGTTAGCAAAAAGCAATAGAACTATTGTAGTATAAAACTAAATTAAGCCTGCCACATGAAGAAAAACGCATACGGGGATGCTTCATTCCAGCGTAAATATCCAAGTCTATGAACCTATTGACCTTCAGAATGATTTAAAAGTCTTTTTTGGAACTTGATGGTTCGTAATGAAAATAAATAAAAGTAATGCCGCAAAACAAAGTAGATATCGAATCTGTTAGTATTATTAGTGCTGCAATCATGACAAATCATTCATCATACTGTTGCGGTATTCTGAGGGTGTCTGACCTGTGAAGTTTTTAAAAAGTCTGGTAAAGTAAGAAGAGTCCTCAAAATTGAGCTCGAAACTGATTTCTGAGATGGATTTACCGGATTCTATAAGTAAAATCTGGCTGTTGAGAATAGCTATTTCAGTGATGATCTCTTTACAGCTTCTGC
>JBMDXW010000303.1:0-2334 GCA_048594965.1 Chryseobacterium sp. | reverse complement strand
GTTTCCAATGCTGAAAGTCCTGCCGGAAGAGCTATTGAGGGCGTTACGGTAACGGGATCGAAAGCCTCGACTTCATTACAGAAAAAAGAAGCCGGACTTTTTTTTAATATCGATAAAAAAGAGTTATTGAAAGCCGCTTGTTGTAATTTATCCGAAAGCTTTGAAACCAATGCCACGGTAGACGTATCTTTCAGCAATGCGGTAACGGGAACCAAACAGCTGAAGATGCTGGGTTTAGACCAGAAATACACCAGCCTTACCAAAGAGCTGCTCCCTGAAGTGAGAGGCCTTGCTTCAGCCTACGGATTGAGCTTTATTCCCGGACGATGGATCGAAAGTATCCAGCTTACCAAAGGCGGAAGTACAGTGACAAACGGCTATGAGAGCATTACAGGACAGATCAATACAGAATTGTTAAAAAATGCAGAAAAACCGGAAACTTCCCTGAACCTTTTTGCCGATTTCAACGGAAGAACGGAAGCCAATATCACCAGCGTTTCTAAAATCGATGACCAATGGTCGCAGACTTTCCTGCTTCACGGCAACGGTACTTTTGGCGATACCGACATGAATAAAGACGGCTTTCTGGACCGGCCGAAAGGAACCCAGCTTAATGTCGCTTATTTGCTTAATTATAATGACCTTGAAAAATCAGGATTCGGGTCGCATTTCGGGATCAATTTTATTAAAGATGAAAGAACGGCCGGCCAGCTCGGTTTTGATAAAAAAATTCCGCAGAACCAGCAGTCACTTTACGGGGTCGGAATAGACATTTCCCGGTTTCAGGTATGGAACAAGACCGGATACGTATTTAAAGGGAAACCTTATCAGAGCCTGGGCTGGATGAACCAGTACACCTATCATCAGCAGGACAGTTTCTTCGGACTGAGAAATTATTCGGGAAAGCAGCAGACGTATTATTCCAACTTGATTTTTGAAAGCATTCTGGGAAACACCAATCATAAATACAAAGCTGGAGCAAGTTTTATGTACGACGGCTATAATGAAATGTATTTAACAGATCATTTTAAAAGAAACGAAATCGTTCCCGGAGCGTTTGCGGAATATACATTAACCGGACTTAAATATACTTTGGTGGCAGGAGCCAGAGTAGACTTTCATAATTTGGCCGGAACCCAGTTCACCCCAAGGCTGAACTTCAAATATGACTTTACGCCGCAGACGATTTTAAGGCTGTCTGCCGGAAGAGGCTTCAGAACAGCCAATGTTTTCGCGGAAAGCCAGCCGTATTTTGCCTCAAACAGGAATCTTCAGATCATACAGAACGGCGGGAATATTTATGGGTTAAAACCTGAAATTGCCTGGAATTACGGCGCGAGCCTGCAACAGGAATTTAAGATATTCGGAAGAAAATCTACCATCGTGGCCGATTTTTTCAGAACCGATTTCCAGGATCAGGTGATGGTGGATCTGGACCGTTCCCCGCAACAGCTTACTTTTTATAATCTGGTAGGAAAATCTTTTGCGAATTCTTTCCAGACGCAGTGGGACATCACACCTTTTAAAAATTTTGAGGTGAGGCTGGCGTATAAATATTATGATGTGCAGGCCGATTACCTCGATGGAAGAAGAGACGTTCCGTTTATGGCGAAGCACCGGGGGTTTGTAAATCTGGCTTATTCAACCAATAAAAGCGAGAAAGGAAGCTTCTGGAGTTTCGACACGACACTAAACGTCGTAGGAAAACAGCGGCTGCCAAACACTTCAACCAATCCCGTAGCCTTCCAGCTTCCGGCATACTCAGGATCCTATGCGGTTCTGAATGCTCAGGTCTCAAAGAACTTCAATAAAAAAATCAGAGCTTACCTGGGAGGTGAAAACCTGACTTCTTATTACCAGAAAAATGCCATTATCGATGTCAAAAATCCTTTTGGAAATTATTTCGATGGCGGCATGGTATATGCTCCGATCATGAAGGCTAATTTTTATGTCGGGTTGGATGTAACGTTCTGATCTGAAATTTAATCTTATCCATAAAACTAAGCATGACTTCGGAAATGAAGCCATGCTTTTTCGTATCTTTATCATAAACTAAAATAAATGCCGCAATCCCTTATTTTCGAAGATCATTATAAAAAACTCGGTATTGAAAGCATTTTTGAAAGTCAGCTCGAAGCCTTCAGCGAAAATAAGTTCCGTTTTGACATTAAAATATTATATGTGCCTGCCGGTTATGAAATTTCGGTAGACTTTAATACGTTTGAAACGGCCAGACCCAGCCTTTTTTTTCTGACCAGTCAGCATTTAAAAATTACAAGAGCAAAAGGAACGGCAACACTCCTTCATTATAACCGTGATTTTTACTGCATCCAG
>JBMDXW010000302.1:0-3609 GCA_048594965.1 Chryseobacterium sp. | reverse complement strand
TCCTTTACAGATCATTTTTGCAGCTTTTGCAATTTCTGCAAAAGTTTCGACATTATGAGCTTGGCCAGTCGTTCCATTATCACATTGGATGTAGACTGTTTCGCTACCCTTAATTGTCTGCATTGCTTTCTTAGATAATTTTTTAAGATTTTTCATATTATTTATTATTTTATTAAATGAGCTATAAAAATAATAATTAAATTTAAAATTTGCAATATTTATTTAACTGAATTTTTCCAATGCATTTTTAATTCTCTTCATGGCTTCCTTAAGATCTTCCTCGGAAGCGGCATAAGAGAATCTGATACATTCCGGACTTCCGAATGATACGCCGCCTACGCATCCGACATGAGCATTTTCAAGAAGAAACATCGCGAAATCATCAGAATCTTTAATTTCTGTTCCGTTCAGCGTTTTTCCTATGTAGAATGAGATGTCCGGAAAGAAATAAAAAGCAGCTTTCGGCAATACGACTTTGAATCCCGGAATTTCTTTCATTAGATCATAAACCAGATCTCTTCTTGTTTTAAAAGCGTCGATCATGTATTTATATTCCGACGGATCTGCCTGTAATGCAGTGATAGAGGCTCTCTGAGCCACAGTATTCGCACCACTGGTCATTTGTCCCTGAACTTTTTCACAGGCTTTGGCCAGCCATTCCGGACACGCGGAATAGCCGATTCTCCAGCCTGTCATGGCAAAAGCTTTCGACATCCCGTTGATCACGGCTGTCTGTTCGTATACTTCAGGAAACTGGGCGATGGAGGTGGTTTTCGTTTCGTAATTGATGTATTCGTAGATTTCATCTGAAATCACGGTTACATGAGGATATTTGGCAATCACTTTAGCCAGTGATTTTAATTCATCGTGCGTATAATAACCTCCCGAAGGATTGCACGGAGAACTGAATAAAACGGCTTTGGTTTTATCGGTGATCGCTTCTTCCAGCTGTTCGGCCGTGATTTTGAAATCGGTGACATAAGACGTCGGAAGCATTACGGAAACGCCGCCCATCATTTTTACCATTTCATCGTAGCTCACCCAGTAAGGATTCGGCAGGATCACTTCATCTCCATCGTTGATAAGCGCTGCGAGAACGTTGATGATGGCTTGTTTGGCTCCATTGGAAACGCAGATTTGGGAAGGTTTGTATTCTAATTGATTGTCTCTTTTTAATTTGTGAGCAATTGCTTCACGAAGTTCCAGAAAACCGGGAACAGGAGAGTAGTGACTGTAGTTCTGATTGATGGCATCGAAAGCGGCCTGCTTTATATTGTCCGGAACATCAAAATCAGGTTCACCTAAAGTAAGGCTGATGACATCTATTCCATTCGCTTTCATTTCTCTGGCCTTATTTGACATAACAAAAGTTTGTGAGTAACCAAGTCTTTTTACTCTGTCTGAAAGTTTCTCCATTTAATTATTCAATTTTAACAAATATATATAATTAAAAGGATTGGATGAAAAATTTAAAGATGATTATTGTCTAATGATTTTTCCGGACGGATGTTTATCACTAGTTTTGTAGTTATTCGTTTTAAATTTAAATTAAATAAAAACCATGTATAAATTATTCTTTCTCCTGATCGTATCCATCACTTCTGCACAGAATTACCGCTTTGTTTACGAATACAAAATGAAGCCTGATCTCTCGAAAAAAGATTCTGTGGTCACCGATTATATGAATCTGGACACCGATGGTAAAAAATCGTATTTCTATAACGCGGTAAAATATGAAAGAGACTCTGCCTACGCAGCGAGTAAAAGCTATAAAGACCTTCTTTCGGCAAAGTCGTACGATCAGAATCTGAGCTATGTCGTAGAAAAGGACTACCGTGAAAAGACGATGAATTTTTATGATAAATTCAAAACCATAAGCCTGCGCATTGCTGAAACGGAAATACCCAGATGGACTATTGACAAAGACTTTATGAAGATCAATGGGATAAACTGCCAGAAAGCGACTTCCGTATACAAGGGCAGAACATGGGAAGCCTGGTTCAGTAAGGATTATGCCGTAAATGATGGTCCTTATAAGTTTATGGGGCTTCCCGGTCTTGTGGTTAAAATCAGAGATCTTGAAGATGAGCATGTTTTCAGTTTGATCCAGATTAAAAAAATCAATTCGGTCTTCCCGTTTTTACCGAAATCACCGAAGAAAGTGACCTTCGCCGAATATAAAAAAGCAATGGGCAATTTTTTCTTTACCACTCAAGACATAGAAGGCATGAACATCAATAAGCAAGACGAAAAAATGGATATCCAGCTGAAGGACGGCTTTATCCTCAAAGTAGGGACAGGAGAGCTGAAAAACATGAAAAATATGGATGAAGAAATTGCCAGACGATTAAAACGAAGTAATAATCTGATAGAAAAACAGTAAGCCTTTCACGCTAATATTTCCCATGAGATTTGAATGGGGATGATAAAAAAACTTATTTTTGCCTCTAATAATATTTCACATGCCGACAACGTTACTACTAAAATACTTTCCGGATCTTACCGAAAAACAGATTGAACAGTTCGAAAAACTAAAAGATCTGTATACCGAATGGAATGAAAAGATCAATGTCATTTCCAGAAAAGATATGGAATCGCTGTATGAGAAGCATGTTCTGCATTCTCTGGGGATCGCGAAAGTCATGGAATTTGCGCCGGGCACCCGTGTTCTGGACATCGGAACAGGCGGTGGTTTTCCGGGAATTCCTCTCGCTATTTTATTTCCGGAAACAGAATTTACTTTGATTGATTCTATCGGAAAGAAAATTACGGTCGTGAACGCTGTTGCACAAGGAGTGGGATTACAAAATGTCACGGCTGTTCACGGAAGAGCTGAAAAGCTGAAGGAAAAGTTTCATTTTGTAGTAAGCCGTGCGGTCACTCAAATGCCGGAGTTTCTCAGATGGCTGAAAGGCAAATTTGAAAAAGATCAGTTCAACTCCAGGCATAATGGAGTGCTTTATCTCAAAGGAGGAGATCTCGCGGAAGAGCTTGCCGGCCTGAAATGTGAGATTTTTAATCTGAAAAGCTACTTTGATGAAGAATTTTTTGACACCAAAAAAGTTGTTTATTTGTCAAAAGGTAATTTTAATTCCTAAATTAGCATTTACAGGGAACACTATTTGATGTAAAAAAATGGTAATAATCAAAATCTTGTAGTCATGAGAAATTTTTTCCATTTTGGTTTTTCTGCATTTTTTTTAGGATTATTTTTTATTTCATGTAATGATGACGACGACTATCAGACGATTGAATCGGTTGATAAAATAAAAATCGACAGCGTGAAGATTGTTAATGACACCATGGATGTGTTCAGTGTTCAAAGCATCAAGACGTATTCTACCTATCCTTCTCACTGTGAAGGTTTTTACGGATACGATTATATCAGGAATGATAATCTTACCAGAACGGTGACATCATACAAATATACGACGAGCGGACCCTGCACACAGAAGAGCTATACTTCTGCCAACCAGATCAATTTCAGTCCGCAACAGGTGGGCACCTACACCTTTAAGTTCTGGAATGGCGGAAACAGCTGGATCACCAAAACAATAGTAGTTGAATAAACAAATGAGATGGATTTTTATAGCCTTTTTTCTGATTTCC
>JBMDXW010000301.1:0-3295 GCA_048594965.1 Chryseobacterium sp. | reverse complement strand
GAGCCGGGTACCCAAGCTATTTTATGGGTAAAAAGAAAATAGAGCTGACTCCCGATATCAATGTAGACGCTCTTTTAACCAAAATGGAAAAAGAGTATCAAAATGAAGAAGTATCTACGGTAGACGGCGTAAAAATAGATTTTGAAAACAACTGGGTTCATTTGAGAAAATCCAATACGGAACCCATTATCAGAATCTATACCGAGGCTAAATCACAAGAGGAGGCCGACCGGTTGGGTGATGAAATGATAGCTAAAATCAATAGCTTGATTTAATAAAAGTTAACATCCTTTTCATCATTTTAATCGTATTTATTATTAAATTTAAAACTAAGATTTTCAGAAGCGAGTATTTGTACATCTCATATCTCTGGTCTTAAATCTTAAAACTGTTTTATATTGGAAGAATATTTTGGAAATGAACTTGTGAAAAAGTTCGAGGAAATGATGGAAAATAATGATGAGTTCTACTTTGATACGGAAGAGTTGGAAGACATCATTGTTTATTATCTGGAGCTGGGAGACTATAATTGTGCAGATACTGCAGTAAATTACGGGCTGAAGCTCCACCCCAATTCCTTAGATATCAAGATTAAAAAGCTTGAAATCCTTTTGGAATGGGAAGATTATAATACAGCAAAACAGCTGATCGACGAGCTGAAAGGTTCTTCTATGGAAAATACCGACTTTCTGGTCTGCTATGCAAAGTATTATTCGAATCTGGGAAACCCTAAAAGATCGATTGACATCTGTAAAAAAGCACTGGAACTGAAAGAAGAAGAAAACTTCCTTCATAATTTTATTGCTGATGAATATGTAAATCTTGGAGATCCCTTTAACGCCCTTAAACATTACAGAAAAGCTCTTAAAGAAGATCCTACCGATGATTATGCGCTGGAAAACTGTATGGTTTGCTTTTCAGATTTAAATAAGAGCGACGAAGCTATTGCCTTTTTGAATGAATACCTGGATGAATATGCCTATTCGGAAATAGCCTGGTTCGAGTATGGCCAGTTTTATTTTAACAGAAAAAATTACGAAGAGGCTATCAGAGGATATGATTACCTGTTGGCCATCAACTCCAGCTCGGTGGGCGTTTACGCTAATAAGGCAGCCTGCTATGAAGCTTTGGGAGATTACAAAAAGGCCATTTCCGTGTATGAAGAAATGCTCGAACTGGAATATACGAAAGCATTTACCTTTTATAAGATCGGGCTCTGCTACAAGGCTTTAAAACAGCCGATCGTAGCCTTAAATGCTTTTCAGAAATCATTAAGGGAAGATCCCCAGTTTTACCTTTCGATGATGGAGCAGTCCTATATTTATGAAGAAATGGGCGGCATGACCGAGGCGTTACATTTCGCAAGAGAAGCCACTCATCTAAATGAAAACAATCTGGATTACCAGAAAAGGCTGGCTTTTCTGTTCATAGATTCAGGTAAATTCGAGGAGAGTCTTACCTGCCTTAAAAAGCTTGTGGATGCTGAACCTTCAAGATTCTATAACTGGTATGCTTACTCCGAAGTTCTGATGCTGCTCGGCGAATATGAAGAAGCCATTACGGTTTTAAATAATGCTTTAAAATCGCACCACAGAGCAGAACTGTATTATCAGTTGAGCAATTGCTATTTTAACCTGAAAGACCAGGAAAAAGGCAAGGAAACACTCACAAATGCCCTGGAGCTGGATCCTAGTCTTGTTTCGGATATGCAGAAGAAATATCCTTTTATCAAAGACGAGGTGAAAAAGGTAAAGGCCAAAACAAAAAAGAAAAATTAGGAAGGATAAATCGTTTGAATCAAATGATCTTTTGGATAAGCATATAATCCCGCAAAATGATGCGGGATTTATTTTTTGGCAACGCCTGATTTATTTCTAAGGAAAATAAGACCTCCGATAATGATTCCGGCACCGGCAAACTGGAGGACGGAAAGTTTTTCTCCGTCTAGAATTCCCCAGACAATAGCAACGATAGGCATCAGCAGCGTGACGGTGGAAGCAAATAAAGGCGATGAAACTTTCAGCAAACGGTAATTCATCATCATCGCCAGGCCCGTTCCGAAAACAGACAGCAGGCTTACAAACATCAGTCCCGTGAGATGATCCCGGTCAAAGCTAAAACCAGCAAAGAAACCGGTCCCTGTAAGTGCGATCAAAGAAGGAAAAAAAAGCACAAATGAAAACACAAAGGCAGATAACACGGTAGATGAAATGTCCATTAACTTAGATTTCACCGTAGTTGTACTTACGGCATAGCATAAAGTGGCCAGCAATAAAAGTAAAATAGGAATCAGTTTAAACGTGCTTTCTCCGTCACCGCCGAAAGCAAGCAGGCAAACACCGGCAAAACTTATTAAAGTCCCTGTCATCTGCCGTCTGGTCGTCTCAAACTTCCATACCAGCGCACCGACAATGATCACAAAAATAGGCATCATGGAATTCACGATTCCCGCGATACTGCTGCTGACTTCCGTTTCTGCAATGGGGAAAAGAAACATGGGAATAAAATTTCCGGTGAATGCAGCCAGCAAAAGCCATTTCAGGTGTTTTATCGGGAAAAGTTTATATTTCGAAACGGCGACCGGCATCAGGATTATTCCGGCAATAAGAACCCTTAATGCTCCTACCTGATACGGACTGAAATGATCGAGTGATTTTTTAATTAAAATAAAGGATGATCCCCAGATCATACTCAGGGCAATCAGAAGAATCCATTTCTCTCTATCTGCGTTCATTATTTTCTTGTAATATTTTGAGAAATTCCCGCTTGGGAATCATTCTTGCCCCAAGACTTTCCAGATGATCGGTATGAGACTGGCAGTCAATCAGCTCAAGCCGGTCTCTATGAGTTTCCACGAAATGGATAAATCCTGCTTTTGAAGCGTTGCTTACTTTTGCGAACATGCTTTCGCCGCAGAAAACACGGCCAATCTGAAGCCCGTAAAAGCCGCCGACCAGCTCACCGTTTTGCCAGACTTCAATACTTTTTGCAAGGCCGTATTCATGAAGCTGGATAAAAGATGCCATCAATTCATCCGAAAGCCACGTGCCCGACTGTCCCCTTCTGCTGATTTCCTGGCAGTTCTTAATAACTTCCCGGAAATTCGTGTTTTCAGAAAATGTAAAAGTTTCCTGTTTCAGGATTTTCTTCATCGATTTTGATATCTTTATTTCGTCAGGAAATAAAACAAACCTGGGATCGGGACACCACCATAGAATTTCTTCACCCGGATTATACCAGGGAAAAATCCCGTTTTTATAGGCTAAAATTAATCTTTCCGGACTAAGGTCGCCGC
>JBMDXW010000300.1:0-9376 GCA_048594965.1 Chryseobacterium sp. | reverse complement strand
CGAGAGTAGCACTTTCCGGTCTTACATTGGCTGAATATTATAGAGATGGTGGTGAAAGCGGACAGGGTAGAGACGTACTTTTCTTCGTAGACAACATCTTCAGATTTACACAGGCTGGTTCCGAGGTATCTGCACTTCTTGGACGTATGCCTTCTGCAGTAGGTTACCAACCGACCCTGGCTTCTGAAATGGGTGCGATGCAGGAAAGAATTACTTCTACTAAAAACGGTTCAATTACTTCAGTACAGGCGGTTTACGTACCTGCGGATGACTTAACTGACCCGGCTCCTGCAACCACGTTTGCCCACTTGGATGCAACAACGGTACTTGACAGAAAGATCGCTTCATTGGGTATTTATCCTGCGGTAGATCCGTTGGCATCTACTTCAAGAATCCTTGCTCCTGAAGTAATCGGTGAAGAACATTACAACTGTGCTCAGAGAGTAAAAGAGATCCTTCAGAGATATAAAGCACTTCAGGATATCATCGCCATCCTTGGTATGGAAGAACTTTCTGAAGAAGATAAATCAGTAGTTTACCGTGCAAGAAAAGTTCAGAGATTCTTATCTCAGCCTTTCCACGTGGCAGAACAGTTTACAGGTATCCCGGGATCATTGGTAGACATCAAAGATACCATCAAAGGATTCAACATGATCATCGACGGTGAGCTGGATCATTTACCGGAAGCTGCTTTCAACCTCAAAGGAACTATCGAAGAAGCTATCGAAGCCGGACAAAAAATGCTAGCTGATAACGCTTAATTAGACATAAGATTTTTAGATGTGAGATGAGAGACATTTAATGTTTGTCAAAATCTTTTAATCTTCAATCTTTTAATCTTTTAATCTAAATTGAAATGAATATAAAAATTTTAACACCAGAATACGTAGTTTTTGAAGGAGAAGTAGACTCGGTATTGCTGCCTGGAAAGAATGGTGAATTCCACATCATGAAAAATCACGCAGGAATTGTTTCTTCTTTAATCGGTGGTAAAGTAAAATTGTACACAAAGTCTGTGGATGAAGCGTATAATAAATATTTTACCAAAGAAAATGAGAAAGATTCTGTTTTTTCTTATCCTATCAAAAGCGGTGTTGTAGAATTTAATCATAATAAAGGAATCATCCTTTGTGAATAATTAAATGAAAAGCTAAATATATTTTCAAGAAAGTGTAACTTTGGTTACACTTTTTTTATGCTATATAAAAGTCTGGTTTTATGAAGAAGAGTTTAATTATCGTACTTACAATTCTGGGATTTTTGTTGAATGCTCAAACGGTGAAGATCAAAAGAGGAATTGTAACTCTTGAAGGCGTACACGTCGCCAAAGTTTCAAATAAGTCCAATATTTATACTTTCATGGATCTGAAGGAGACCCCAATCTATACCGTGGAGTTTGTAGACAAAAGTATAGTTGATTCTGTAAGAGACAGTTATATCAGATTAAATAGAATTTATAATAAAGACAAAACCCTTGAGCTGGATTATATTTCACCATCTGCATTTTCGGGTGAGGAAAAGTCTGCTGCTTACACCTGCGTAAAAAGTCTGAAAATTATTGACGAACGAGGAATCAATATCAAAAATTTAGATGAGCTCTTTAAAAATTCTCCTAAAAGAAAACTTGATACCAAAACAAAAGATGCCTATACCATCAGAAGTAAGATCGACCGTTTAAATATAACGGTGAATACTGTAGGAGAAATTCTAAGTAATGGAAAACCAGTCGGTTACTTTACCAATCTCCCACCTAGTTTTGGATCTGATGACACCATTACCGATAAGACTTTTGTCGATATCGAGATCTATGATGCCAACAGCAAATATATCGGCAAATATATTACGACAACCAAACAGATCAAAACTGCCGGTGGAAAAACGTTTACCTTATATCGGGAAATGTCCGGCCGGGCGTCGATTCTGAAGTTTCCGACTTACAAAGCTATTGCAGAAAGAATGGCAATTCTTGATCCTAATTTTATAAAATTTCAGGAAAAAGTAATTGTCGGCGAAGTCACTAAGGACGGAGTTCAGAAATAAATTATCAATAGAAACGGGCTTTAGCCCGTTTTGTTTTAGTAAAATATTCAATTGGCTTTAGCCAAAAGACATAAAATCTCCTGGGAATTTATTTCAGGAGATTTTTATATTATTTAAATTTAATTTAATAAAGATTTTATTTCGGAGAAATCTCGATATCATTTACTAAAGTTGGTATCTGAATTCTTGTAAAATGTGAAATTCGATAAATATGAATTTTTGAAAACAAGATCTACAGACTCAAAATCACACCATTTTCTTTCAATTGCTGTATCGGCTTTGAAAACCAGAACAATTCAAAATCATCAAAATTTTCTTCAAAATTAATCTTAAGTGATTGAAGGGTAGGCTTTTTCGGATTTTGAACAGGGTATTCATTAAACATTGACATTAGCCATTCTGCATGTGAGAAATCAAGATCAATGCTGATAATATTGGTTTTTAAGTGAACTGTAATTCTCGCATACGCGTATTGGTATTTCTTTTTTGTTTTTATGCGATTCTCAGCGATTACGTTTTTAGCCAAAAACATAATTTTTGAATTTCCTTTGAAAGTAAAAGTATCATTTTCAAGCAAAGCATCATGAATGTAATCCGGATGAATTGTCGTTCTTGGAATCTTAAAATCAAACCACTCTTGAAGAGGAAGTTCAAAATTAATTCCGTGCATATAATTGAACAATGATTTTTTCAAACCAAAGCTAAATTTCCCATGATCGATTCCTGTCTTGTCTGTAAAATCAACATCGTTGTTTGCAAAAAGAATTTCCTGCTTGATCGGAGTAACTCCAAATTCTTCGGGATTTAATCCCACAGGAGAATGAGCGGTCATAGCAAACTGATGCCAGAATCCACTCTGCAAAATTCCCATCTCAAATAGTTGGCGAACCATTTCCAGAGAGTCAATAGTTTCCTGAACCGTCTGGGTCGGATACCCATACATCAGATAAGCATGAATCATGATTCCGGCTTCTGTGAAATTTCGGGTTACCTTTGCAACTTGTTCGACAGAAATTCCTTTATCAATCAATTTCAGCAAACGGTCACTTGCGACTTCAAGTCCTCCCGAAACGGCAACACATCCGGAAAGTTTTAGCAGGAAACATAAATCTCGGGTAAAGCTTTTCTCAAAACGGATATTCGTCCACCAGGTTACCACAAGATTTCTTCGTAGAATTTCCAAAGCAACCTCTCGCATCAAAGCGGGTGGAGCCGCTTCATCTACAAAGTGGAATCCTGTTTCTCCTGTTACCCGGATAATTTCCTCCATCCGGTCAACTAAAATTTTTGCGGAAATGGGTTCGTAAATTTTTATGTAATCTAAAGAAATGTCACAGAACGTACATTTTCCCCAATAACATCCGTGAGCCATAGTCAATTTATTCCATCTTCCGTCGCTCCACAAACTGTGCATGGGATTGGCAATCTCAATGACTGAAATGTATTTGTCTAACTGTAAATCAGAATAATCGGGAGTTCCTATGTTGGCCTGCTTATAATCATTTCTTGCAGAATTATTTTTATAAGTAACTGTGTCGTTTTCGATCAAAAAAGTTCTTTTGAATTCGACAGGCTCAGTCTCATTGGAAATTATATTTTGATAGAGCAGTTCGATCGGAAGCTCCCCGTCATCCAAAGTAATAAAGTCAAAAAACTCAAATACCCTTTTATCTTTTAATTCCCGCAATTCGGTATTGGGAAATCCGCCGCCCATTGCTGTTTTGGTATGAGGATAATTTTCTTTGATAAATTTTGCACACCGGAAAGCGGAATATAAATTTCCCGGAAACGGAACCGAAAAACAGACTAATTTTGGGTGAATTATTTCTAATTTTTCTTTAAGAATTCTTAAAGTAATACGATCAATAAATGTTTGATCTCCGGATAATTTCAAATATAACTCATCAAATGAATTTGCACTTTTGCCTAACCTTTCTGCATATCTGCTGAAACCAAAATCAGAGTCAATATTTTCAATGATAAAATCAGATAAATCTTCCAAATACAAGGTCGCCAAATGTTTAGCTTTATCTTGTAATCCCATATTTCCGAAAGCAAATTCCATATCATCAAGCTGATTGAATCTTGAAGCTTCCGGAAGAAAATTCATGGAGCAGATCTGTCTTGCCAGTGTAGGTGTCTTACCCTGCAAAAAAGAAATAACCTGATCAATAGTCTTTATATATTCTTCTCTTAATGTGAAAATCCGCTGTGAGTTTTCCGAAACATTATTAATGCTAATTTCTGTATTAAAAATTTTCTGAAGTCCAGTTTTAGAAAATAATTCTAAAATCACTTCAATACCCAAATCCACCTGATAACTTGAAATATTTTTTGTATTCAAAAAACCTTTAATATAAGCCGTTGCAGGATAAGGGGTATTAAGTTGCGTAAATGGCGGAGTGATAAGAAGCAGATCTTTCAACAATTAAATTTTTAACAAAGTTAGGTAAACTTCATGACTTTAAAACTCACAAACATTTCATGAGTATAATTATTAGAAAAAAACCACTGATATGTTTTCAGTGGTTTATATTTTTGATTTAAATTTCTTTAAAACTTAGACCTTGCTCAGCAAGCAATTTTTGCTCCTGATCTTTGTAGTGGCCGCCAACCAATTTATCGTGGATGGCCTCAAAAGCTGCCAGTGTCTCATTAATTTCAGAGTCTGTATGGGATGCTGTCGGAATCAATCTGAGTAAAATCATTCCTTTAGGTATCACAGGATAAACTACTACAGATGTGAAGATTCCGTAGTTCTCTCTCAAGTCTTTCACTAAGAGTGTTGCTTCTACCGGAGTTCCCTGCATCATGACCGGAGTTACACAAGTGTTGGTGTCTCCGATATTGAATCCTCGTTCCTTTAAACCGTTTTGCAGCTTACGGGTATTTTCCCAAAGTTTAGCTTTGATTTCCGGTCGTGTTCTCAGAAGTTCAAGTCTTTTTAGCCCGCCGATTACCATTGGCATCGTTAAAGATTTAGCAAAAATCTGAGATCTTAAATTGAATTTCAGATATCGGATAATTTCTTTATCACCAGCGATGAATGCTCCAAATCCTGCCATGGATTTTGCAAATGTAGAGAAATAAACATCAATCTGATCCTGGCATCCCTGTTCTTCTCCGGCCCCTGCACCGGTTTCTCCTAAAGTTCCGAATCCGTGTGCATCGTCTACCAGAAGTCTGAATTTATATTTTGATTTTAATTCACAGATTTCTTTCAGTTTCCCTTGCTGTCCTCTCATTCCGAAGACCCCTTCTGTGATCACAAGAATACCGCCACCGGTTTCTTCTGCTACTTTTGTCGCTCTCTCAAGATTCTTCTCAAGACTGGCGATGTCGTTATGTCTGTAAGTAAATCTTTTTCCTGCGTGAAGTCTTACACCGTCAACAATACAAGCATGAGAATCAACATCATAAACAATCACATCATTTCTTCCAACCAATGCATCAATGGTAGAAACCATTCCCTGATATCCGAAGTTTAATAAATATGCGGATTCTTTCTGTACAAAATCAGCCAGTTCTCTTTCTAATTGCAGGTGCTGCTCGGTTTCTCCGGACATTGCTCTGGCTCCCATCGGATAAAACATTCCGAATTCAGCGGCAGCTTTCGCGTCAGCTTCCAAAACTTCCGGGTGATTACACATTCCCAAATAATCATTAGCACTCCAGAAAATAACTTCTCTTCCCTGAAATCTCATTCTTGGTCCGATAGGTCCTTCTAATCTCGGGAAAATAAAATACCCTTCACCATAATCTGCAAATTGTCCAAGAGGTCCTGGATTTTCTTTTATTCTGTCAAAAATATCCAACATTTTTATTAATATTTTTAAGTAAAAAAGCCTTTCATGATTACAAAAGGCTTGATTTGTATAAATTATTTATTTATTATTTTATGAATTCTGTTTTGAAAACTTCATCATAATTATGAACACAATTGTTGATGAATCCTTGCTCTTCCATCCATTTATCACTGTATACTTTTGTGATATATCTTGAGCCGTGATCTGGATAAATAAGAACAACTACATCATTTTCTGAAAATTCATGAGATTGTGCGTACTGAATTAAAGCCTGCGTCACCGCTCCTGTTGTATATCCTCCCATGATGGCTTCTTTTAAAGCGATTTCACGAGTTCTGTAAGCAGACATTTCATCATTTACCCTTACAAACTCATCTACTTTATCAAAAAGAAGGGCAGAAGGGATTAGATTTTTACCCATTCCTTCAATCTGGTAAGGATGGACATCCTCTTTATGGATTTCTCCGGTTTCGTGGTAACTTTTAAGAATGGATCCATCAGCATCTACGCCTATAATTTTAATATCCGGATTTTTTTCTTTTAAGAATTTTGCAGAACCGGATAATGTTCCGCCCGTTCCCGTGCATGCGAAAAGATGAGTAATTTTCCCTTGTGTCTGTTCCCAAATCTCAGGACCGGTGGTCTGATAATGAGCATCGACATTTAATTCATTAAAATACTGATTGATATAAATGGAATTCGGTGTTTCCAGGGCAATTCTTTTAGCCACTTCATAGTAAGATCGGGGATCGTTCGCGGGCACATTCGCAGGGCAAATATAAACGGTTGCGCCAAGGGCTTTCAGATAGGCGATTTTCTCAGGCTTTGTTTTGTCACTTACCGCAAGAATACATTTATATCCTTTGATAATGCAAACCATTGCAATTGAAAAACCTGTGTTCCCGGAAGTAGTTTCTACAACTACCGAATCTTCTCTTAATAAACCTTTTTTTTCAGCGTTTTCTATAATATGAAGTGCGATTCTGTCTTTAGTGGAATGTCCAGGATTATATGATTCTAACTTGGCGTAAACGGTTGCAGGAATATCTTTCGTCACAGTGTTAAGCTTCACCATAGGAGTATTTCCTATTAGGCCAAGTATATTATCGTAAACATTACTCATTATTTGTTATTTTTCAATAAAAATCTGTCGGCAAAAATACAAAAAAATAAATTTATTTCTAAACTTTTGTTGTGATTTCTAACCTCTAAAATAGATAAAAATTATTTCTCAGTCACTATCCAAAGATGAAAGTTTTCAAAAACTGAGCCAAAACCTTTAAATTTTGTTAAAAACCCTCTAAAATCATATAAAAGCACTATTTTCGCGTAATTGATTTAATACTATGAAAAATTGGGCTTTTAGGCAATGGAACACCGTTCTCGGATGGGTGATTTTCGCCATTGCATTTATTACGTACCTGTCCACCATAGAACCGAATTTCAGTTTTTGGGATTGTGGCGAGTACATTTCCTCGGCGGTAAAACTTGAAGTAACGCACGCTCCGGGAGCTGCTTTATTCCAGATTGTGGGTGCTGTGGCAGCCATTTTTGCTCTAGGGAAAGGCGAAAATTACTCTATCGTGATCAACGCGATGTCCGCACTGTTCAGTGCATTTACGATTTTGTTCCTGTTTTGGACAATCACACATTTCGTAAGAAGACTTTTAAACAAAGATTTTGATGAAATTACAAAACATCAGGAAATTTCGATCCTCTTTGCGGGAGTGGTGGGCGCCCTGTGCTTTACCTTCTCAGATACCTTCTGGTTTTCTGCGGTAGAAGGAGAGGTATATTCCATGGCGTCTATGTTTATTGCACTTTTAGTCTGGCTGATCACCAAGTGGGAAAATGAATATCTTGCCACCGATAACGAGCGATGGATTATTTTAATTTTCTTTATCCTTGGACTTTCTGTGGGAGTTCACATGATGTGTATGCTTGCAATTCCGGCAGTTTGCCTGGTGTATTATGCAAGAAAATATACGTTTACCTGGAAAAATTTCCTTTGGGCCAATGTGATTACTTTAGCAATCCTGGCTGTCGTTTTCAAAGGAATCTTCCCGTTCATCATGACCATGTTCGGAAAGCTTGAGATTTTCTTTGTTAACGGATTAGGACTTCCTTTTCATTCCGGAACTATCGTTGCGTTCATTCTGATGATTGCCATCTGCTATTTCCTCATTTCCTATACCCGGAAAATGAAAAGAAACGTCTATCAGACCATCGCATTATCAGTAGTTTTCATGATGATCGGTTTTTCCTGCTGGATGGTCATTCCTATCCGGGCCAATGCCAATCCTCCGATGAACCTTAACGATCCTGACAATGCCATCGGAATGCTGGATTATTACAACAGGGAACAGTACGGTGACTGGCCGACGATTTACGGACAGAATTATACGGCGTATCTTGATGCCAACGGAATCGAAAAAAATGATGACGGAAGTTTTAAAACGCAGAAAACCGGTGAAATCTATGAAAAAGATGAGAAAACCGGAACGTACAGAAAGACCGGTGATCGTTTCAATTATGTATTTAATAAAGCGCACGTCGGCTTTATGCCAAGGATGTTTAGTGAAGACAAAGATGTGATGTCGAACTATATTTCCATGTACGGTGCACCGGATTTTACCTTCAATTATTCAAATGAAGATGTTGCAGACAGCCCTGAAGCTAAACAGATCTTTGATGAGCTCAGAAAAAAATATGAAGACGGAACGATTACCGCTTCCGATTATCTTAAAGTACGTCCTTACAATCTTTTGAATGTTCAGAGACCTTCTTTAGGCCAGAATTTGGATTATTTCATCACTTTCCAGAACGGATACTATTTTGTAAGATACCTGATGTGGAATTTCGTAGGACGCCAGAATGACCTTGAAGGAAATATGGAAATTACGAGAGGAAACTGGATCTCAGGAATTCCTTTCATCGATAATGCGCTGTGGGGGAATCAGGATAAGATGCCGGCTAAGTTTAAAAATGAAAGTACGGTAAAATTCTTCTTTTTACCATTATTATTGGGATTAATCGGATTCTTTTTCCAGTTAAACCGCGACTTCGGCAGGTTTTATGCCATGCTGTCAATTTTTATACTGATGAGCGTCGGTATTATTTTCTATACGGGGGTAAAACCTTTTGAGCCAAGAGAAAGAGACTATGCAATGGTAGGTTCGTTCTACGTTTTTGCCATATGGATAGGGCTTGGTGCTGGCGCTATTTTGTGGTTCCTTCAGTCTAAAATAAAATCAAATGCTGCGAACATAGTTGCAGGTGTGGTCTTATTGGGAGTACCTTTCATGATGGGATTCCAGAATTACAACGTACACAATAGACATGACCGCTATACTTCTTACGACTACGGATATTCTGTACTGAAGTCATTACCTAAAAACGATATTCTTTTCGTATACGGTGATAATGATACTTATCCGGTTTGGGCGATTCAGGAGACGGAACAATTTAGAGATGATGTGAAAGTGGTCAATTTTACGCTTGCTTCCACGCCTTGGAACATTGATCAGATT
>JBMDXW010000030.1:0-20022 GCA_048594965.1 Chryseobacterium sp. | reverse complement strand
GAAGTAAAACAAAAGAACAATCCGGTAAAACCGGACGACCGCATCATGGGGATTTTCGGAATTCTGGATCAGGATGAAACAGACTATTCCGACCTGGAAAATGATACTGACGTGTACAAATACAAGAAAAAATCCCTGGGAACCTATCAAATCGTTTAAAAAATGGTACATCAAGAAATAGGCATTGCTCCGTCGCATATCCCTACCATCGCCTCAGGAAAATACGAGATGAAAACGGGGATGCAAAACAACCTTTCCCCTGTGCCGGATCAGGAGATCGCTTTTTATGTTTCCGGTTATACCCATACGATCCCTCAGAATGAAATACTGGCCGTCTATCCGCCGGTGGAGCATTCGGGTGACTTTGCCGGGACTTTCCCGCATGTACAGTTCAGAAGAAGTACTTTGCCGTGGGAGTTCGACTGCCGGGTACAGGGGAAGCGGGCACCCTATGTTTTCCTGGTTTTGCTAAAGGAAGACGAACTGGCTTCCGGAGCCTTCGAAATCCTGGAGACCGACACCAATCACCTGAAAGATTCATTGGAGGATACCAATGATCCCAAGCCATTGAAAATCCTCCATGCGCTGAGAGACAACCATGGAATTTTGCCTCCGGCAGAGCTTTTGTCGCAATTGGCACACGTCAGGGTTCAGCAGCATCACGAACTGAAAGATCTGCATCTTCCCAAAGAAACAAGCGTCGTGATCGCTCACCGGATGGTAGAGCCGTCCACTCAATACAGGGCTTTGGTTTGCTATTATTCTGCGGAAGTTATTATTAAAGAAAAAGGTCAGTACCAGCTTAATAATTCCGGCGGTAAAAACGAATACCTGGGAACCGGTACCTGTGTGGTCTTATCAGAGTGGTCTTTTGAAAGCATCAGTGCCGGTTTATACCAGATCGATACCGGGAGGCTTAAAAATCATCCGGATTTCAGCAGTTTTCAAAATGATCTGGAAGACTCGGAGGTTTTAAGTTTGGAAGAACTGAAGACAATGGTAAATCCCGAACTTTTTAAGCTGATCTCCAGCAATGAGGCCTATCTGAAAGCACGTGAGGAAAGATGGAATAAGTTGCCGGAACCAAGGTCTGCTGATGATTTTGAGCTTACGGAAGAAGCCTGTTCTCAGGAAGGAAATAATTTTATCCTCGAATATTTAAAATACAATGGTAAAAACTTAAAAGGGTATCTCTACGATTTAAATCTTCAACCTTTTAAGACAAAAATAAACCTTGATCATAAGGCCGTCAATAAGTTAATTGATGTCGCCAAAGTGCCGCTGGAGCACCAGCTGAAAGCCGGCGGCAAAATCGTTTCATGGTACCAGGGGCCGTTTACCAACTGGAATTATTCCTTCGGTCTTCGTGAGATGCCGGATGGTAAGGGGTGGGAATATATTCCCGATCATCAGGATTACCTTAATCTTTTCAATGATGATACGAAGATGTATGATGTGACCTACGCAGCAGCCTGGCAGCTGGGACGGCTGATGATCATGAATGACCATAAAGTCCTCCAGGAACTGAAGAAATGGAAAAACGAACTGGAAGTGTATCACCTGGTACAGGAACAGAACCGCTACAGCCATCTTCCGAACCTGGCGACGCAGCCTCCTGTTCTGCCGGACTTGTTGACAGACTATGTTGCAGAAATGATGAAGTTCAGAAATTTTCCCGTGTATTATCTCCTTCCGCATGCGGATTTAAGCACCGAAGAAAGCATTAAATACTTTAAAATTGACAATTCCTGGATTCTGGCCTTCCTCTACGGGATTTTCAGCGCCGGACCAAAACTCGGCATCCGGGATTTTGAAGACTATATTTTAAACCATAAAACGCTTCATGCGGTATTCGATTATACGAAACCTTATTACGGAATCCTCCTTCAGTCCCAGGCCATCAAAAACTGGCCGCATCTCGTGGTAGAGTTGGACGGAACTGCTGATTTCCACTACATAACTGCTATCAATGATACCATGCGTCTGTACATCACCGGCGAAAAATTTTCCGATATCGGGATTTATCTCAAAAATGAAAATGCCCACTTCGGAAGGGATTATAGCCCACAGGCTGAAAAGTTCATCAGACCGGCCGGCAATAGTGTGAAAACAGCAAATGAATATCTGTTCAGACAGCCTAAAGTAGCCTTTAAACTTAGCGGAAGATAGGTGAAAGAAAGGAATGTCTTGCCCCGATGAAATTTGTATTTTATTTCAAACAGAGTTGTTTGTAATGTCTGTCAATTGAATTTGATTCAAAACAGTAATTTTATCTAAATCTGTCATTTTTTTAGTAATCACCAGGAATTTATGTGATTTAAAATTTGCTCCTTCGGAGCAATATCTGTGTAGATCAATATTATCATCTTGCACCGGAACTCCGTAGGAGTTCTATCTTATCATAGCACAGCTACGGCGTGCTTGCGATGATTCTTCTTTTATCTCTACACAGATACTGCTCCGCTGGAGCATATAGATTACTTTGTTCATTTCCGGTAAAAAAAAGAGACTTTCCAAACTTAACAAACAGCGTCTTTTATATTTGCTTTTAATAATCATTTTACAGCATAACAAGTAAAGTAAACTTTTAATTTGCTCCTTCGGAGCAATATCTGTGTAGATCAATATTATCATCTTGCACCGGAACTCCGTAGGAGTTCTATCTTATCATAGCACACCTATGACGTGCTTGCATTGATCCTATTGCTTTTTTCTACTACACAGATGCTGCTCTTACGGAGCACAAAAAATTACCTGTTCAATGTTCAGGCGTAAAAAAAGGCTGCCCAAATTTTTGGACAGCCTCTTTTCTATAAACATTGTTACTGTTATTTTCTGATCACTTTCGAGGTATGTACTTTATTTCCGCTTTCAACCTTCATTATATATACTGCTTTCGGTAAGCTGGAAAAGTCGATGGAAGACTGGTTTTCATTTTGTAAAACCTGCTGGCCCACCATATTATGAACCGTGATTTTTTTAATTTTTTCAGGTGATTTTATATACACCAGACCGGTGGTAGGGTTAGGATAAACCGCAATCTGCGAAACGGAAACCGAAGCCGTGGAAAGGACCTGGTCTACAATTTCAGTATCTACCGTATTGGTTACGATCGGAGGATTATAGTCGAAGAATATTTCAGCCTTATTGGTGAAGATATCTCCTACGGCAACATTTGATTTCGGTTTTATTTTATAAGTAATATACCCGTGGGAATTCGGCTCGTCATCACTTCCCGGAAGATAAATGGCATCAAAAATAAATTCTACATTATTGCCTTCGGTGATCACCGCCCGGTTCGGGTGGCTGTAGCCTTCCAGGGTAAGGGTAGACCAATCCAGCTGATCATCCAACACATTTTTTACGCGCACCCTTTGCGCATGATAATTTCCGGTATTCTGAAAACGGATGACATAATGGAGATAATCATCTTTCTGTGCCAATGAGATCTGCGGGCCTTCCAACACCTGAATGTCATTAGGATCATAAGAACCGACAACATGTTGCTTCAGGACAAAGCTGTTGTCTGCCGGGGTAATATCCTGAGGAACGTCTGCGGTTGCCGTAAACTCCAGCAGATCCCCGATATTGGTCACAGGCATCGTATTCATCAGGAATCTCGCTTCGATGGTCTTCGAATGGAAAGGTGATAAATCAACATAATTATAATTCAGGTTTCCTGCTGATTGGGAATCGGGTGGCGTAGTAGAAGACACAAAAGTCATTTTTGACTGATTAAAATTAAATACCAGCTGTCCGCTTACCTTTTGGGAACCTTTGTTGGAAATAATGATCTTGTATACCGTTTCAAAACCGGGCCTTGCCACCTCAAGAGGATACACTGAAACTTCCAGATTTTTGAATACCGAATCGGGCAGAAGACAGAAGTCTGCATTCTGGGTTTCCCCAAGTGCTGTGAAATTCTGCACCTGATTCGCAGGGGATACGGTGTAGTCAGGCAGAGGAGATGATACGGACGTGGTAAACTGACTCTGGTTGGCCACCAGAGAATAGGCTCCCGAATCATCCGTAAAAGTAGCGTAAGAGTGCTCTTCGTTCTGAGTCTTCACCATCACCATGGAAGCGCCCGTGTCCGTAGGGCTGCATCCGTTATTATCTTCATCAAAACGTACTTTTCCCGAAATTTTATTCTGATAAGAGGCTCCGGTCTCAAACCACGTAATCATATTGGTTTCGTTGAAGTTTTCTCCTGAGTCGGATCCGGCCGCCAGATCCGGTTTTCCGTCTCCATTGTAATCTGCGATATTAAAAGCTTTTACCCGTCCGATATTATTGGTCATAAGCTGTGCCGGTCCAAAATTTCCGGAACCGAGATTTTTATGCCATCTCATTTTTGGCTGCTGAAAAGAATTGGTGACGATATCTTTCACACCGTCTCCGTCTATGTCATAAGCCGCGACCGACCATGGATGATGAGCATTTCCCTGAACTAATTTCCGGGTGTAGGTTCCGTTGCCATTATTCTGATACCAGCCCACCAGACTATCCGAGTAACTTACGAATAGAACATCCAGATCACCATCGCCGTCCATGTCTTCAGCAGTGACATCTGAAGGATAATTCACCTGGCTTGCAATAACATGAGGTGCAGAGAAATTTCCTGATCCATCCGTGTTTTCATACCATTCTATTTCATTATCCATATAGCTGGCCAGGATATCCATATCGCCATCCTGATCCATATCCACGGCCTTTAATGACAGAATATATTTTGTAGAATTCGGAAAGAAAGTTACAGGAGCAGAAAAGACCCCTGAACCATTATTAATAAGTTTTACCAGGCCTGTCTGGTAGAAGGCCGAAATTATATCATAATCTCCATCGTTGTCTATATCGGCAACGGCCAGTGCCAGCACGTCTTTGGGAAGAGCATTGGCCACAATTTCTTCGGTGAAATTTCCGGAACCGTCATTTTTAAATAATGAAATCCTGTAATAGGTTATATTATTTAGTACATACTGGTATTTTACGATAAAATCGTTATCTCCGTCATTATCTGCATCAAACAATTTTGCATGTGCTGGATAGGTGGTATTATTGTTAATGACGATCTGCTGTTCACTGAAAGTGCCGTGTCCGTCGGTATTCCGGTACCAGCTCATTTTACTGTCGCTCCCCGACGAAGAAGATAAGAAATCAATGTCTCCGTCTCCGTCGATGTCTCCACTGCATAAAGAATTAAGGCTACTAAGGCCATAGGTAAGTACTTTTTGTGGGCCAAAGGTGCCTGTGCCCGAATTCTGATACCAGGCAATCTTATAATCTATGGTCGATAGGGAGTACACATCCGTCTTACCGTCATTGTTGAAATCGGCAAAATTAAAATCAATAACTCCTTTTGCGTTATTCGTGATTACGTTGTCGGGACCGAAGGTGCCGTTTCCTAAGTTTTTTCGCCATAAAACATTATTCAGCCAGAACACACGGTGTACGATGTCTAACTTTCCGTCCATATCGATATCCGCCATTTTCATTCCATAGCGGTTTACATTATAGGAAAATTCATTTGGGCTTAAAACGGCATTTCCGATGACTATTTTTGGCGAAAAATTTCCCAGTCCGTCGGTATTCTTATACCAGTGGAATTGTACGGTGTTTCCGTTTTCATAGTAAAAAAGGATGTCCTGATCTCCGTCTCCATCTACATCTCCCACGGACATCTGGATTCCAAAAGTACTGCTTTCCACGACTTCTTTCAGCGTAAAAACCCCGCTGCCATCATTCTTATACCATCTGATCATATAGCCGGCTTTGGTGATCAGGTCCGGTTTGTTATCACCATCGATATCTTTGAAAATAGCGATAGACGGTCCGCCCGTCCCCGAATAAAAAATGGTCAATGATGTTGGAAAAGTTCCGTTTCCGCTGTTTTTTTGCCATCCGGCTCCTGATATAGTTTGTAGATAAATATCCAGAAAACCGTCAGAATCGATATCTACAATCTGAAAGCCTGAATAATTGCCTGTATTTAACTGAACAGGTGCAGAGAATGTTCCGAAATTTCCGCTTCCGGTCATCATATATATTCCGGTGGATGTTCTGAAAATGATGTCTTTAAAACCATCATAATTCATGTCGGCACTTGCTATTTCTAAAATTTCGGATGGATGCGTGTAAATCGGCTGTATGGGTGAAAAACTGTTCTGCGCGGTAGAAATATTTTTCAGCCAAAAGATCTTTCCATAAGACACAGCCAGGATATCAGTTCTCGAATCATTATCAAGATCCACATGAGTGGAAAGACTCACACTGGCCGAATAGTAGGCATCATCAATAACGATGTTTTGTGGAAATGAGTTCTGCGCGTAATTTAAGATTGAAAAAATTAAAAAATTTAAACAAAATAGATTTTTTATCATAAAAAAGGAATAATAGTTTTATAGTCACAAAAGTAACGAAAAATTGCTGCAAACAGTCAAAATAAATAATACTGTGATGGCTGCTTATCTTAAAACAGATCTTTCGGAAAGGTAATTTTTTATTTGTTTCCTTTAAATAAAAGCTCGGCGTTATGCAGTTGCAAGAAAAAGCACCAAAGATATATTCCTCAATATATTCTCCGAACTACATATGATGGCGGGATTTTTAACGGGATCTGGCATACTTTTTATCCTGTTAAAGTTTTCAATGTATTTTTTAATGAATGAACTTTACCGGAATGAATAAAATAAGAACTACCCTAAAGCGGGGCATCACGATTCCAAGCCTGATCTTTATCGTCGGCGTCTGTTTGGTTTCAGCGGTCTATCCGGCTGCAGCAGAAAAACTGCTGAACATCGTCAAAAATTTCATCTTTGTCAATCTGAATTGGGTTTATGTCTGGTCGGTGACCCTATTCGTGATATTCCTGGTCTATATGATGGCGAGCAAATATGGAAATATCCGGCTGGGTAGCAACGACAGCAAACCGAGCTACAGTTTTTTTTCGTGGCTTTCGATGCTTTTTGCGGCAGGAATGGGGATCGGGCTGATGTATTTCAGTGTTGCCGAGCCGATGCAGCATTATTCCAACGAATTGTTCTCCTCCAGGTCCCCGGTGCAGAGGGCTGAAAATGCACAGTTGTACACGTTTTTTCACTGGGGCATTCACGCGTGGGCGATCTACGGCGTCGTGGGACTGGCACTGGCGTATTTTTCCTACCGGTATCGGTTGCCTTTATCGCTGCGGAGTTGCTTTTACCCACTGCTTAAAGACAGGATCAAAGGAAAGTGGGGAAATCTTATTGATATTTTTGCCCTCTGCAGTACGTTTTTCGGGATTACAACGACCCTCGGGTTTGGTGTGGTGCAGATCAATTCAGGGCTTTCGACATTGCATATATTACCCGAAACGAGTTTCCTTTATCAGGTCCTTATCGTAGGAGTTCTGGTTTCCTTAGCCATTCTTTCTGCGGTTTCCGGATTGGATAAAGGAGTACGGATTTTAAGTAATATTAATATCATTGCAGCAGTAGTCCTGATGCTTTTTGTCCTGATTCTGGGGCCTACGGTCTATCTTATCGGAAGTTTCACGGAGGGTATCGGGACGTATATCAACAGTTTCTTCAGCCTTACCTTCAACACCCATGTTTATGAAGAAAATACCCAGCCATGGTTTTATGACTGGACGATTCTGTACTGGGCCTGGTGGATCTCCTGGTCTCCTTATGTGGGACTTTTCATTGCAAGGATCTCCAAGGGAAGGACGATCAGGGAGTTTATCGCTGCGGTACTCATTTTACCGACTCTCTTTAATTTTATCTGGATGTCGGTGTTTGGGAACAGCGCCATCTGGTTTGATATGAACGTGGCCAACGGGTATTTAAGCAAAATGGCCGGGAATCCGGACGGGCTGATGTTCCAGTTCCTGGAATATCTTCCGATGACGAGATTGATTAGCTATCTGGTGATCGGTATTATCGTTATATTTTTTGTGACGTCGGCAGACAGCGGCATTTTTGTGATGAACAGCATTGCGACAAAAAATGCAAAGGTGTCTCCGAAATGGCAGACGGTCGGCTGGGGCGTTCTCCTGGCAGTTCTTTCGTTAATGCTGCTTAATGCAGGAGGTTTGGCAGCTCTGCAAAGTATGACCCTCATTACGGCGTTGCCCTTTTCCATTATTATGCTCTTGTTTATCGTGAGCCTTACCAAAGCACTCATCATTGACAAAGGCTACTACGAAAAAGATTTTTCATCCACTACCGTTCCCTGGTCCGGTGAGCACTGGAAAGAACGGCTGAAGCGGATTGTCTCATTCAACGATGCCGAATCTACCGAAAAGTATATCGGCACAACGGTTCTGCCGGCCTTTGAAAAACTGGTGGAAGAGTTTTCGTTAAACGGTATCGATGCACGGATCAATGCCCGGAACATTCCGCAGAAGATCGAAATTGAGATCCGGTATGACATGATCAACAATTTTATATACGGGGTCAGAAAGGAATCCAAAACGGTTTCAGAATATCTTTTAAGTGAGGAAAATCTTCCGGACTCTGAAGATGAAATGGTCTATTACCCGAAATCTTATTTCGGCGATGGCAGGGAAGGATACGACGTGAAATTGTTTACTGAAAACGAACTTATCTCTGATGTCCTCAAACATTACGAGCGTTTTATCGATATCGTTTCCCAGGACAAAAACAGCATGTTCGTAAGCAGCGATTCTAATTATCGGTTTAAATAGATGTGTATAAATTTAAATTAAAATAGCGGATTTATCGTTCTTTTTAAGATAATGTTTACGGTTTTCTGTCTGCAGTTTCAGGCCGTATTGATAAAGCTTTTCATAAATGTTAAAAAAAACGATCTTCTTCGGTTTCACTCAGTGAAGTATTGAAAAAATACGATCACTGAGATCTCACTTTTAAGATCTGAAAGCATATATGTCATTACATCGGGGATCGGACATTATATCCTATTCGTATTTTATTAATAGTATGTAGACCCTTCCGGATCTTCAATTGTTTCTCCAGTCATACCAGCAGGATTCGCATAATTAACAGGATCATTCCAGGTGTAAGCATAAGGAGACATGGTGATCTCTACCAACGGGTCTACCGACAGCCAAAAACTCCTCTGAGGATCATAATACCGGGCACCGTAATAATATAGCCCGGTTTGAGAATCCATTTCCTTGCCGTTAAACTTATAAGGATTGTCATAATCCCTGTTGGAAAGTTCCATTAAGGATTCGCCAGAAGGCATATACTTAAATCAATATTTTCATACCTTTTGCAGTAGCCCTAATTTTTAACTGTATGTTAAAAATTTATTAAAAATTAAAAGAAATGATTGTTTATTTAAAAGTAAAACTATTGTCTACCAGATAAATCTTTTAAATCCGGAAAAATATATCTGTTTGTTTCCTTATCATAGTAAACATTAATAGGAGGAAAATCCATATCATGACTTTCAAAAAACCATTTTCTGAACATATAATACATGCCTTCAGGTTGATAATCACAAATGTTATATTTCAATTTCTCAATATTAAATGTTATTGGAAATGTATTTATGTACTGAGCAATACTTTGTATTCCTGCTTTTAAATATTCAAAAGAATTATCATCAATAATATTATCATTCAAGTTTAAATATACCGAAGGTAAGACTTCATAAGTATGATCTGAATTTTTTTTTAATTCTTCGAGTAATTCTTTAATTTCGTAGAGTATAGCAATTCCCCAACTTGTTTTTAATATTATTATTTTATCCATTATTTTTTCAATCTTAATTGTTTAAATATACTTTTCTCAAAATAGTGTTCAAATCCCATGCTAGAGCTACGTTTTATATATTGGAATCCATGTGGCTCACCACGCCCAAATAAACTACTGTGTTTTTCTAAAAATGAATTTGCTAGATCATCATCTAAAGGTACTTCAAATTTTTTAAGCTTGCTAAAATTCCATTTGCTTATTCTATATTCCATAATTTCTAAATGCAATTCAGGTAAACTTTGTTTTAAAGCATTGCGATATGCCTCAGCTTCAGCTCTGCTTCCCCAGGAATATAAACCTTCTCCAAAATGAGCAGATGTAGGACCTGTAGGCCAAGGAGATCCCCCTGCTTCTAATCTTGCAACGTCTTCTAACCCTTGTACAGTATAAAAACTTCTACTAAACGGTATTTCTGTTTTGGTAAGAGCATAAGTTGCAACTTGAACCGCTGCATTAGGTGCTTCATATCCCACCGCATGGCCCCATTGATAAGAATTCCATGTTCTATAGTCAGGTATATCTGCATGACCATTGCTAAAGAAAGTCTCTGCTGTTTCTCCCCAGAACTGCTCTGTAAAAATGGTGCTGGAAAAGAAATTCTTGGTATCACTTGCCCAATTTGATAAACCTGTTCCGGCTCCGCTCCAGAATCCTGAATTTGAGACTTCACTCCAGTGTCCGCCTTGTCCTAAAGTAACTGTTGTATTATTAATTGAATTATATTGATTATTGCTATAGCCATCCGAATATTCTTCATAACCGAGTTTTTTATAATTATTTCTGGTGATTTCAGTTTTCCATTCCCATTGGTTCCCTTTTCTTCCCCAATCGGTTGGACCTTCAAGCCGTTCTCCAATCATCCCTGTTGGATCCACATAATTAACAGGATCGTTCCAAGTGTAAGCATAAGGAGACATGGTGATCTCTACCAATGGATCGACAGACAGCCAGAAACTCCTTTGCGGGTCATAGTATCTGGCTCCGTAATAGTACAGCCCGGTCTGGAAATCCATTTCCTTGCCGTTGTATTTATACGGATTAATGTAATTTTTGTTGGTAAGCTCCATTAAGGACTCCCCAAATGGCATATATTCATACCAGTTGGTAACTTTGGATATACTGTTGGTAAGAACCGAAGAGCTTCCCAGATGGTCAGGATGGATCCAGTACATAGCTGATTCTGTGATTTCGGGAAGGATCTCATTAGCGAGGCAGTTTTCCGGATTTTCCTCAGTAAAATGATTAAGCAATGTACAGAAATCTCCTCCGGATGACATCGCATTGCTATATACATCCAAAAGTATATTATAGCAAAGCTCTTTCTCAGGATTTTCTGAAAAACTCATTAAGAGCTGCTCCACAGTATATTGGCAGTCAGAGCTATTGGTGAGCGAGTTGCCAGGCGTCGTATAGAGTCCGTGAGTGTCTTCATTCGGTACCCATACTGCCGGCGGATATTGGGCTTCGGAAATAATCGCTCCCACTTCTGCTTCGAGTGCTGTACGTAGATGTTCATAAGGATCCACTTCATTAATTTTAAATCTGTGGGAAGGTATTTGGCTCACTCTTGTTGCTATTCTCTGGCCTCCGATGTAGTAATGCTTGGTCATGTTTCTTTCGCCAAGTACCATATACCCGCTTGGGTAATAAGTATAGGATCCCATCTCAGTCGTGTTTTTAGGATCATTACCATTGACGTACATTTTCTTGGAAACACCATCGCTTTTCAGTACTCGCTCACCACCTGCATCATACACATAATGACTTAATACTCCCTGTTCTCCAATGGCTTTCAGGTTGTTTCTTTCAGACCAGAATAGTTGCCTGGATAGTACCGACTTGCCATTGTTAATTAAATAGACCCGCTGTAGGTTTCCATTGGGATCATAGGCGAACTGTTCGGAGTTTTCCGTATAATAATAAAAACCTGTACCGCAATCCATAGGACTGGTGAACGGATGATTTCTTACATATTCTATTTTAGAAACAGCATTCGGATGACCCGGAACTTCGTAATAGTATTTTGCTTCATTTCCAAGATTTCCGGGATTCTGGCACGTTAAGTTATTTTGATAGGATTTTAATCTGTAATTTTTAGTATCAATATTCCCTGCATTATTATAGGTCATATTCAAGTCATAATACTGCGAATACTCATTTGCGATCGTTCTTATATTCGAGTTTTTAAGTCTGCTGAACGTATCGTATTCATAGGTTTTCTGACTATAGGCAGTCATGGGATCAAGCGGTATGCTGTGTGCCATTGGGGTCGTATTGAGAACATTTACAATATTTCCATTTCTGTCGAAAGTATATTGGCTATTGCGGATGGCAGTGCCCGTTGAGGTATTGGATAAACTTAGTTCCGCTAATTTTCCCCAGGGATCATAATTGTAATTGCTCTCTGTCTGGTTACCTGCAGTAAAGGATACCATCTGATCCCTGTTGTCATATCTGATATTGGTTACTATAGGTACTAAGGGCTGATTTACAGGAGATTTACTGTAAATGTTTTTTAAGAGCCCTGCTTCATTGTAGTTATAAAAAACTTCTTCCGTGTCCGGATATGTAATTTTATTAATCCTGTTATATACATCATATACGAAAGAGGTCTTGAATTGTTTAGGAGCATTGTTCGGAGCTGCGATAACTCGTGTAGTTTCTTTTACCTGGCCTAATGCAGTATACTTAAATGTCTGCGTTCCTGTCTTGTCTGTCTGGCTTATAAGACGGCCGGCAGAATAATCTGAAGCCCCTGTATCTCCATAGTTGTACTTAACGAAATCGTTGTTGGCAAAACTAATTCCCGAAAGTCTATTATATTGGTAAGCATATGTAACAGATTGTCCTGCAGCTATAAGCTTGGCATTATTTGAGCTTATTAGCTTTCCGCTGGCATCATACTGATAATTCATTTCCCCGGCATCAGGCTGTACTGTTTTAATATTTCTTCCCCAATCATCATACTGATAAGTCGTAATATTATTAATCTGATCTTTTACCTGGGTCACCTGGCTGAAAATATCATACTTATTGCTTACCCATAAACTCTGCGAGCCATCGGTTTGTTTGCCGGAAGTTATACGCCCTCTTTCGTCAGTATATGATACCGAAGTATTTCCTAAAGGACTTATCGTTGTGGTCATGAACTGTGTAACTCCGTCTCTGTCTGGTCCAAAACCATATTTGTTTTCAGTAACGAGATTTTCTATTCCATTATTGGTCTGGACATGATATTGTGTGGATAATCTCGGACGGTCAAGCTCGTCGTAAGTCGTGGTCGCAAATATCTGGGCTGCCTGGTCTTCCGCAGTGGTATATTTATCATAAGTCTTTAAAACAGAAATGATGTTTGCCGAAGACGCAGTGGCCGTTATTTTATCTCTGAGAACAGTCTTAACCGGACGACCAAGATAATCTTTAACCAGGAAGATGTTACTTGTAAAATAATACTTCGTAGGATCTGCTTTAAATAATTTTTTTGTAGCAAGTTCCTGTCCCCATAAATTGGTAAATACACTGCTAAAATAGTTGATAGCGGGTGCAACATTATTTACGGTAGGTGCTTTTCTTTCCGTAACGGCTACCGGAACAACTTCGTTCGGATAGTAATAGAACTTAATTGTCCAGTCATCATCCAGGGGTGATCTATATGAGGTCACCCTTTCGAAAGAATCATAATTATAGTAAGCGCTTACCCCATTTGCATCTGTGATAACCTTAGGTACACCAAACAGGTAGTTAGGGTCATATTGTGTACTGCTTCCAAGATCATAAGAATCTCTGACGGCCAGCAGGTACGTATTGTACGTGGTATCATAGGTGTAAATTTTTGAAAATCTCTGGCCGTTACTTGATGCCGGTTCAGTAATTTTTTTAAGATTGCCGTATATGTCATATTCCATATCGGTTTCTGAAGGCTGTCCATTTATTGTTCTGGAAATTTTTATGATGTTCCCGTTGGTGTTAACCTTAGAATAGGTAGATCTTGTAATGCTTCCCGCAATGACATGGTGCTCACTAGGTATTCCCACAATATTTTTGGTTCCGGGATCATGATAACCCATTCTTACGAGTATATCATCACTCGTATTTGTCAGAGATGTGCCTCGATCGGTATATCTTGTAGGGTTCCCATACTTGTCATACTGATCTACTGTAGTTATTAAAGTTTTACTATGACTTGCGGTTCCGTTAAATTCGGTTGCCGTGGTTTCAGTCTTGTACAATAACGGAATAATCCGTCCAATGTCCTTATACTGAGGCTCAGACTGGCTTTCAGATAACTGATAGTAACCTGTAGGTGGCATTTGATCGAAGTATCTGTATGTATATTTTGTTTCAGAGCGTTTTCTTCCATTGCCATCAACAAGATAGGTTGATCTCACCAATCCCTTTTTATAAAAGTATTGTCTTACTCGTGTATCATTATAATTTACATAAAAATCACTGTCATTGAAATTGGTTTCATATTCAGTGACGTGGGTCTGATGCAGAGTGAATGGTTGACCTTCCTGTCCAGTATATGTTATGGTTTTAACTACTCCGAAGCCTAAGAATTCTCTTTCTCTTCTATCCTGTACGCCGTTTTCATACTCGAACGTAATTTGAGATTTATTTATAGGCGTTGGTGCTCCCTGCGGAACAGGATCAATATTCGGAATATCGACAACAGTAACTTTTGTCAGCGCTAACTTTGAGAAAGGCATCTGATATGTTCCTCCGATAAGATTTCCGTAGTTACTGCCTCCGTTATGAATGCTGTAGTCAAGTGCTATTTTTCCCTGAAGCGGATTTGTAATGGTTGAAAGTAGATTAGCTTTTCCTAAAGTATTATGATAAACTTTTAAACTGGATTCGGAATCAGAAAGCAATAAATCAGGCAAACCGTCTCCGTCAAAATCTCTCAAATCTACAGTTTGTTTGCTGACAGATTTATCCTTGTTGTAGCCAAAACTCAAGCAAAGTTTGATTCCAAAGCAGGCGCAAATCGTAAAATTAAAATTAAAACCAGATGAATTTTGTTTATTTTCCAATTCAAAATCTCGGTTCATTATACTATTTTCAAATGATGTTCCGGTATTGATCAGCATATCATAAGTGTTTGCCGACCTTACAATTTTATCTTCCAAACCGTCTCCGTTAACATCCAAAAATGCCGTACTGGTATTGGACTTAGATTTAGCCAAGCCTACTCCCAAAGCAAAACTTCCGTTTGGCCAACTGATACCTCCGCCGCCGGAAACTGAAGTTGATGTATTATTTGATAGATCCGAAATATTCCAATTATGCGATTCACTTACAAAAGTATGTCCGTTGTTTATGTATAATGTTCCGTCTGATACAAAATCCAGCAAGCTGTCTCCGTTGATATCAAACCAGATCGCTTTACTTTTTGATTTGGCTGAACCAAGTTGCACATTTAGCCCGATTCCAACAGCATTGGCAGATGTAGTCATCTGTGTGTTTTTTTCTCCACCGGTCTGAAATCCTCCATTTGCAGTATTACTGAATTTTGTTGGAACAGGCAGTCCCAGACTCAGGCCGTAATTACTTGTGGTATTATACATTTCCCTTTCAAATGTATTTGCAGCAGCACCTAATTGTCCCAATCGGTTGGTTTGCTGTATTGAATAACTTGAAACGACGTCCGGATAGCGGTCTCCGTTGAAGTCTACAAAATGATCCTTCGTATAGTCTCTTGAGTTACCCGCGCTGCCGCCAACAATGAATGCGCTTCCATAAGCATTAAATCCGTTTCCTTTGTAATATTTAATAATCCCTCTGGGACTTGGTACAGAATATCCCGGATACTCCGATTCGCTGTCAGGCTCTGTATAAGTGCCGAGCAGTGCTGGCTGCAAATGATATTGATCTATTTCAGCAGACTCCATAGGTGATGTATAAGTTTCTGCATCCAGCTTTAAATCGATTGGAGTAAAATACCTTGAATTCATCATCTGACTGATGTAATTGAATACGCAATCCTGGTAAGCCTGTGAATTGGGATCTCCGGAACAGGGTAATGTTGGATTTTGTAAATTCATATTAAACCCGCTTAAACTTGAATTAAATTCACTCTCCCTGATCGTCTCACCTTTATACTTGGAACCATTGTAGGAAAATCCTCCCCAGCCCTGATATACCAACCCCGTATTAACATTATAGTGTACGTTATTTGATCTTGCTGCAAAATAATCTGCTTTATGTTCTGTATTTGCAATTGATCCATTATTCATATTTGATCCCTGTGGCTCGAAATTATAATTATAGATATATGGGTCAAGCTCGGCTAATTTCTTTTACATAGGGTCTATATTTTCACTAACTTTTGTCCACCCTGTCTTTTTTTCTTTGATATAGCCGCCGATTGCATAACTTCCGTTTATACTTCTTGTAACAGAGTTAAGATTCGAATATCCATCAACTTCATAAGATAGAACATAAGAGCCTTTTTTATCTAAATTGAGTATCTGAACATTAAAGATGTTATCCGACGGGTTACCGTCCCACTGTTTTTTATCTCTATCACCAATTTCCCCGATGTATCCAGAATTTACCAGTGCTTTTGAATCAAAGAATAAATTTGCGTACGCATTCGGTCGTACCATATTTTTCTTTCCTTCATTTGGCATGGTCGAAGCATTCATTTGAGCATCTGCCGGACCGCTAAAAGATTTTAATTCCGATGATGTCTTATCTTTCTTTGGAACAATATTTACTGGTTTTAAAAAATCACAATTGATTTTAAAGGGATTTATATACTTGTATGTAATGGGTTTATTTTTGTCAATATTGTTGATTTTATAAATCGTCCAACTACAAAAAGAAAGAATGATTGGTATGAAAACAGGTAATAAATCAATTTGGTTAATATTGAATGAAAATCTTTTTCTCATGGTAATTATTAGGTAGTAGTTTTTAGTAAATGATGTAATTGACTCCTTTTCCTTCTTCAGGAATGAATATTTTTATGCTATAATATCCTTGAACGGGCGGAATTGACATGGGTATTGTAAAAGCTGAAGCAGAATAATATTCTCCCTGTTTCACAAGCATTCCAAGCCCATTAAATATTTTAACGCTTAAAGGTTTAGCAGATTTTAATTCTATGTTTATAGTGAAGTTTCCGTCACGGGAGGGATTAGGAGATACTGTTATCTTCTTAAATAAGGAATTGCTTTCTAAAGATGCATAATCCGTTGAATTAGAACAGATAGCGTTTTAGTGATTTCACAGCCCAATCTATTTTTAATTTTCAATTGGTAATTTCCTGCGCCATCGAGTATATAGGGGGCAACAGTTGTTATTTGTCCATTGGGTGCTGTTAAAGCATATAGAAAAGTGCTTGTATTCAGATCCAATTCTATGGGAATTCCCTGCCAAAGATAATTTGAATCAATATTTTGATTGATGATTTCCTGTAAATCAAAAGTTCTTACAATATTGTCGTGTCCCTGTTTATAAATCGTTAATTTATAATTATCAGCATTAAGAGAATTGAAAATAATTGCGCCGGATGCAGACTGCGCATGATCTACAATTGTTTGGTTAGTAGTTAAGCTTTGTAAAGAATAAGTAAAAGGCGCAAGATTTTCAGGAACAGAAATCTTGACCAGATTATTGCCCAGTTCTTCGCAACTACTTGTTAATTGTACATTTATATCTTTCTGTAGGTCGTCAATGCTAAAAGTAAAATAATCAATTTCATCATGATCTATATTCCATGTAATATCTTTAAAAACAAAAAGTGTATCATTTATTCTTTTTCCAGTAATATCCGTAGATATATCGTTTTGATAATTATTTTCATTTTGAAATAAACGAAATTTTACAGACGTTCCCAAGGGTATTCCGGGCAGTACTGCATATAAATTAGTTGTCATATACTGCCCATTATTGCTTTTGTTATGGGCTTTCCACATCCTTTTCATATCTCTTTGTGGATGCTGTGATAATAAATCTATTTCTTTAAATTCCAATGACTGATTATTGTCTCCCCAGAGTAAAAAATTTTCATTTTCTATAGAGCCGGTATTAAAATTATTGACAAGTTTAAGACTGTCTAAACATATCGCTACATTGCCCTTATTTGAATTTATTGATTGTTTTTGATAAAGTTCAAAGGCATCATCCCTTCCGATTCCAGTAACTCTGTAATTATAGTTTTTACTCTTTTTAGAATCCCATAATATTTTATTAGTAGAAGAGATATAATTTTTTTCAGATATATCATTAATCGTAATCCCATATTTTATTGATAAAAATGTTTCGATTTGCTGTGTTTCAATATCGGATAGATTTCTGTCAAATATTAAAACTTCAGGAAGCAATATCTTTTTATCTGATCTTTTGTTAAAAAATACAATAGGATTAATTTTTTTATTAATGTCCTTTTTTGTAAAAGTTAATATTTTTGGATTGATTTCTGTCTGCGCAATTTTTAAAGTATCCTTAAAATCAATAATTTCAAGATTGCTAATCACAGAACTCCCAATCTTGGCATATACCTTATTTTCTAATCCCCCGAATTTATTTCCTACAATAAAAAAAGTAGGTTGGTTTAGACCTGCATTTAGCTTTTGGAAAGTACTATTGTAGGATTCTTTTATTAAATGATAGTTCATTAGCCTGTCCTGGAGTGTATCCGTTGGAGAAACCTGTAATTGCACACTGTTTTTTCTGAATGCAAGCCCGGGAATACCGCTTATTAGAGAAGTTTGGGAAAACAAAATTGTTTGTAAGCAAATGCATAATAAGATAGCTGCTTTTCTCATAGTTTCATGGATTAGTTTATGGAATAGGGTGTGTTATTATATTTAATTTTAGACTTTTATATTTAATAAAATTCTATATTTTGTAAAATTATTAATAAATATTGAATTATCTGATATTTATTATAGTAATATATGTTAAATTTTTTAAAACAGTCAGTAAATTAATACTTTAATTTAAATTATTTTTAAAAACATCATATTTGCAGTTTAATTAATTATTTATACTAAGTAATATTGATAAAACAATGAGTGTTTTTCAGGATTTTGTTATTATAATGATATTTCTAATAGATTAGGTGGTTACTGAAATTAGATATCATTTTAAAGCTCAATGATTTCTACACATATTATAAATTATGAGATCAAAATTATTTTGTAATTTCCAAAAAACCGTTATATTTACTAGGATAGAAATCATTTTTCTAAATTAGCAATGCTGTAATATAAACAAGGTAAAAATTCTAGTACAGGTTACCTTTTGTGGATGCTATTAAACTCATTTCAATGGCTAAAAAATTTATAAGAAATCTTCAGATTGGGTTCGTATTCTCTTTAGTACTGCTGATTGCCAGTTCTATCGCATCGTATGTGAGCATCCAGGAGCAGATGGACAACAGGGAAAGTCTTTTAAAAAGCAAAGAATCCATAAACCTGGTCAAAGATATTTTAAATGCCCTTCTTGATGCGGAAACAGGAAACCGCGGATACCAGCTTACCGGGCAGAAGAGCTTTCTCGAGCCTTTTCAGAAAAGCTTAAATAAATATTCGGAACTTGTCTCTTTAAAAAACAGCCTTGATATTGAAGATGAACATCAGGTGAACATCCTGAACGAATTGATGAAAAATTCGAAAATGATGATAGAAGGAGATATCCAGCTGATCGATAAACGCAGAAAGGGCATCGCCATGACTCCTGCAGAGCTTATTCAGAATAAGAAGGATATGGACCGGTGCCGCGCGCTGGTTCAGAAATTCATAAAGTACGAGGAAGATCAGCTGGATGACAAAAATAAGGAACTTAATGAGTCGTCAAACCTTACTGTTTTATTCATCGTTTTTTCTGCCATGGCAGCCGTTGGGGTTACTGTTTTTGTTTATATTCAGCTGAAATCTGACCTGCACCGGCGGGACAGACTGGAAAAGGATCTTTTTTATACCAAAGAAATACTGGAGGAAACCAATGCTGTGGCTCAGGTAGGCGGCTGGGAAGTAAATCTAAAAACAGGAAAGATTTTTTGGTCCCAGGGCACAAGAGAAATTTATAAAACCAGTGATGATTTTCAGCCGGATTTTGAAAATACCACTGGATTTTATCAGGAAGCAAGCCGGGAAAAAATAAAACAGCTCTTCGATAAGGCCATTAAAAAGGGAGCCTCTTTTGATGAAGAACTCCAGCTGGTCCGTAACGATGGAGTTACCATATGGGTAAGAGTGAAAGGGATCCCGGAATTTGAAGGTGAAGAATGCACAAGGGTTTTCGGAATCATTCAGAATATTGATTCGGTCAAAAAAATGTTTCTGGA
>JBMDXW010000003.1:0-18459 GCA_048594965.1 Chryseobacterium sp. | reverse complement strand
TTTTCCGTTTTTCAGTAATTTGATGGATTTTAGGGCTGCATTGGCAATCGGAACGATCTGGTCATCCTCACCGTGCATCACCAAAACAGGAATATCCACCGCCTTCAAATCTTCCGTAAGATCCGTTTCAGAGAACGCTTTGATCCCGTCATAATGGGCAACGATGCCGCCCATGAGTCCCTGTCTCCACCAGTTTCTCTGAACACCGTCTTTCACATCAGCTCCTTCTCTGTTGTACCCGTAGAACGGGAATGTAAGATCGTAATAGAATTGATTTCTGTTGTTCATCGTCTGGTTTCTGATGTCATCGAAAACTTCCATCGGAACACCGTCTGGATTCGTTTCGCTTTTTACCATAACCGGAGGAATCGCGCTGATCAATACAGCTTTCTTTGCTCTTCCGTTAGCATATTTGTTGACGTAGCGGATCACCTCGCCGCCTCCTGTGGAGTGGCCGATATGCACTACATCTTTTAAATCTAAAAATTCAACCAGTTCTGCGGCATCCGAAGCGTACTGCTCGATGGTGTGGTTGTAGATATTCTGGCTTGAGCGTCCGTGGCCCCTTCTGTCGTGGGTCACGACACGGTATCCTTTCTGCAGAAAGAAAATCACCTGTGCGTCCCAGTCATCCGAAGACAACGGCCATCCGTGGTGAAACATCAATACCGGTCCTTCGCCCTGGTCTTTGTAAAAAATTTCTGTTCCGTCTTTTAATTTAAGTGTACTCATTTTGCAATACTTTTTTTGGTTAAATTTTATTTGAGATATGAGTACAATGCCAAAAAACGACCCAAAAAAATTAAAACACTGTAAATGAACTAATTAACAAAATATGCCATTGGTTTAAACTACGATATTCCGTAATTTTATGTAGTCTAATTTGGTTTTCCATAAATTTTACATAACAGAAGGTAAAAGCTTCGACAACCTTAAAAAATAAATCAAAGTAGACACAAGGCCTCCTTGCTTTATTTTTATAGCTAAATATTTTGAATCAATTTAAAAGATAAATGCTTTTAAATCAACCAATTTACCATTTTCAATTTCTACAAATCGCAGTACTGAAAATCTTCTCATTCTGAATTTTCGTTCATTAAACTGACAGTCTCCATCGCCATAAGATAATTCCTTCTTATATCATTACATCAATCTTTAATTTACGATCCATAATTTTAAAATTTTGAAAAAATCACATCTAAAAAATATGCCGCCCCTTCTAATAAAGAGGCATTAATCTTGTCCTGATCAGCCGTTAATATTCTTCAAAAAAGGCATTATAAGCACAATTGTCAATTAAAAAAACTAATTTTATCCTATTGTTTGAATACTTAATTTATACGTTTGATTTGAAAGAAAACTTTACAGAATTTATCAACAGGAACAGTCATCTACGTGAAGAGGAACTTAAAATCGTCACTTCAAAATTTCATATGCAGACCGTTTCAAAGGGACAGCTTCTTCTGAAAAGAGGACAGGCGGCAAACCGTTACTATTATGTACTTAGCGGTGCTCTTCGTTTTGTTTACGGTCAAGATCAGGAACTTACTGCCTGGGTGGTACTGCCCGGCGAATTTTTTACGGAGATTTCAAGTTTTAAGCACCGTACGCCGACCCGTTTTAATATTGAAGCCATTGAAGAAACCGAGCTTTATTATATCGATCGCCAGGATATGGAACATCTATACCGGGAAATACCTGCATGGCAGGAATTCGGACGTGAAATCTGGGAATCCATGGCCATCAGGATGATCGACGAAATTATACGGTTTCAGACCATGACCGTAGAAGAGCGCTATCTGGAATTTTTACAGAAACCAGGCTTCATGCAACGTGTATCCGTCAGACAGCTGGCTTCTTACCTCGGAATTACCCCCAATGCTTTAAGCCGTATCCGTAAAAACCTACGCCAATAAATCATTATCTACCAAATGGTAGTTTTTGGGCACCGGATCCTTTGTAGTTTTGATCAACAAATAAGATCATTATTATGAAAAAGACAATTTTAGTAGCCGGTGCCACCGGAAATCTTGGACAAAAGATATGCTTCGAACTGAAAGACCGTGGTGCAGAAGTCAGGGCTTTGGTACGCCCCGAAAGTCATGAGGAGACCGTAAAAGCGCTGCAGGAAAAAGGCATTATTACCGTAGAAGTAGATTACCATGTGATGTCAGGACTAGAATCTGCCTGTAAGGGGGTATCATGTGTGGTCTCAGCACTTGCCGGACTACAGGATGCTATTATCGATAAACAGTCGAAACTTCTTGATGCCGCGATCAATGCCGGGGTTCCCCGTTTTATCCCTTCTGATTTCTGTACCGATTATACACAGCTGCCGGAAGGATGCAACCGCAATTTTGATCTTCGCAAAAAATTTGCAGAAATTATCGATCACCGCACTATAAAGGCCACGTCCATTTTTAATGGTGCTTTTTCCTATGTTTTACAATATGATATCCCACTGCTTAACCCGAAGAATAAAACCATCGGCTATTTTGATGGAAAATCCGACTGGAAGATCGATTTTACAGCACTTGAAGATACTGCGGCATTTACCGCCTGTGCCGCGCTGGATGATACCACACCCAGGTATCTGCGCATTGCCGGGTTTCAGGTAAGTCCTGAAGAACTGGTTGGTTTTGCTGAGAAAATTTATAATGCTCCTTTTCAATTGCACAATATCGGTTTAATGCATGATTTTCAGCATACCATCAACCATATCCGTAAAGAAAATCCCGAAAGTGAAAATGAATTATATCCCGCCTGGCAGCAAATGCAGTACCTCTACAGCATGTTTGCCGCACATCATCAGCATACAGATAATGAAAAATACTCCGGAATCTCATGGACAGGTATAGAAGAAGTACTGAAAAAAATCAATAACAATAGATAATATGGAACAGCAATATACAGACGAAACCCTTATTGAAAACTGGGAAGGCTTTACCAATCATATGGCAGAGGTGAACGGTACACGAATTCATTACGTACAAGGCGGAAAAGGTAATCCTTTGATTTGTCTTCCGGGATGGCCGCAGACTTTTTATTCATTTCATAAGATTGCCCCGGAACTTGCCCGGAATTTCCATGTGATCATTGTCGATATCAGGGGAATGGGCAGCTCAGCCACGCCATCAACCGGTTATGATAAAAAGACGATGGCCGATGATATCCATGCGCTTATACTTCAGCTTTCCCTGGAAAAAGTTTTTGTACTGGGCCACGATATAGGCGGAATGGTGGCAATGAGTCTTGCTTATAATTATCCGGATGCCGTATTACGGCTGATTGTTGCAGACGGACTGCATCCCAGCGAAGGAATGTTGCAGATGCCGTTGATTCCTCCGGCCGGTACTTTTGGAAAAAAAATTAATACCGAACAACCGTATACGTGGTGGATGGGTTTCAACCAGATCAAAGACCTGCCTGAAAAACTGCTCGAAGGGAGATACTATCATCTGCTGGACTGGCTATTCCGGTATGTGATGGCAGACGAGGACAAAATATCCGAGTTTGAAAAACAGGTTTATGCCTACGCCTACAACCGCCCTGATAACATCCGTGCTTCCAATGCCTGGTACCAGTCTTTTGATCAGGATATTGAGGACGGAAAAAATTATGACAGGCTGAAGATCCCTGTACTTGGTATAGCCAGTAATGTTTCCTATGCTTTTTATCAGCATGCAATGCCACAAGCCGCGGAAAATTATAAACTGATCCATCTGCAGGATACTGGGCACTATATGTTTGAGGAAAACCCTGAAGAGGTGACCGAAGCGGTTAAGAATTTTCTGATCAGTTCGTTTTAACTTTAAACTATAGATTTCGCTGACACGACAACAGAAGTTCCTCCCGGACCGCTTCTGTTGTAGCTGTCAGAAATAGATCTTATTTACGTTTATTAAATTTTTTTATAAGAGGAGAATAATCAGAGTAATTTTTTGTAACATAAAACCTCAAATCCGAAATATTTTGTGGCATACCACGAAAAACCTCTCTTTTCAAAAAAGGGAATATTCACCAATGTGGAAGTTTCCAGATACATCGCTTCTTTAGATTTTTTATAATATTCCGTCAGATCCTTCAAAAATACCGATCCCACTCCCTTTTGTTGCAGTTCCGGCTCTACCCCTAAAAAGCACAAATGAATATAATCCAGATCTTTAGGATGTATTTCCCTGATTATTTTTTCTTTATTACGGAGTTTTTTAAGTTTCATCGATCTGAAAACCTGAAATTTTATATCGATCCAGAGGGATTGTAAAGTAAAGCCTTTCTTCACAGGATCTATCAGAATTGCACATGCGGTTTGATCATTCTTGATCCATACGTCACCAAAAAGAAAGCCTTTGGCGATTGAATAATGGAATAGTTCCGGCATTGATTTCGTATTTTTCAGGACATAATTTACGGTTTTATCATCCTTAAAAGATTCGGTCAGTATTTCTACTAACTTGGGGATATCATTCTTAGTTGCTTTTCTCATTTTATTTTACAAAAGACTATTCGACAGTGTATTATAAAACTCTTAGTATTAATTATTTATAAATGGTTTCAGATAAACCTTTTCAGAATTGCAGATTTTTTACCTCAATAAAAATCCTGTACCCAATGAACTTATCATATTTATTAAGATTTATTAACATTTTTATACATTTAGAAATATTGATTCAAAAAAATTTTTAGTACAGAATATCAGTACTTTTCAATAAAAATGTGGTACAAATTTATAAAAAAAATCAAAAAAGTTATCATACTTTTTATTAAGAATTTTTTAACAAATTTTTCCGTATCTGCAAACTGTTTTTAAATCAGCCGTTTACACAAAAAAACAATTGGTTTCTCAGTAAATCGGTAAGCAAAAATATTTAAATAAAATAATAATCCATCGTAAATATGTTAATATTTATTAACAAATCAGTAATAAAGAACAAACTTCCGTTAAAATCATCAATGATTTAATAAAACAAAAGCTGTCTCAAATTGAGACAGCTTCATGGTGTATAAAAAAGTTACCAGTATTAGTCGATTAATATCTTCTGAGAAACCGGCTGATTATTTACCAATCCGGTAACGATATAATTGCCTTTTTGAAGATCAGCAACATTCAATGTCGCATTGTTTCCACCTTTGAAGGTTCTGACCATCTGTCCGGATAGAGTATACACTTTTACATCTTTCACCTCTGCGTCGAAAATGATCTCATCATCCTTTACAAATGTATTTCTGATGAATCCTACCTTTTTCGAACCACCCGACGTGTCAGTAACGCCCAATACCCCTGTTGAAGACTGCGGTGTAGGCAGCGTGACGGTAAAGTCTACATTATTGTTATTGGTATCTCCACCGCTTCTGCTGATTGAGTTCAGGATCGTTGGAGACGGAGCGGATCCTGCACCTTCGTACTGATTGGCGAGCCCGTAACCTACAAAATCAAGAACGTTCGCAGCGCCTGGTCCGGTCACCTGCGTCGCATTGCTGGCAAGAGCCACTTTCCCGGATGTAAGGGCAAGCCCAACGCCTACGCCTACTGCCGGCGAACCGTCAAAGTTCAGAACAACATTTACGATAAGGTTCGGGTTAATCAGGTTGATCAGCCCTCCCAGTCCATCGGAACCCTGCTGAATAAGATAAGTCTGTCCTGGATCCAAAGTAATCGTAGGAATTTCATAGTACTGGTTCAGGCCTCCTGTTGCTGAACCGAATTGCAGGGTCGCACCGTTTAGTGTCTGTGACGTACTTCCGATGTTTCTCAGCTCAACGAAATCATTCGTAATTGCCGCGCCAAGTAAGCCACCTCCGGTGTAAATTTCATTAATCACAATCTGTGCATGGGATAATGCAGTCATCGAGACCAGCCCGATTAAAGTAAATACTTTTTTCATAATTCAATATTTGTTGATTTACTTTCAAAAAACAAAATCAATACCAAAATTTGTTAAAATATGGCATTTAAGGCAATGATTTGCAATAATATGCATATATTTCACTAATAAAAGATGTTTATTTAAAAGGGTTGAGAAAGGTTTTTATCATTTAAAAAAAATTCATTCATCTCCTGAAAACCCGCACTCAATTTCATACATTTATCGTGAATAATATGAAAGATCAAGGAATTTATATTTAATAAAATAAAAACCTGAAAAACTAAAACTCATGTACAATTTAACCTCCATAATTAATCAAATCACGTCAATAGAACATGGTTTCAAGCATATTATTGAAGCCGGTGATCAAATTCTTGCAAGCAAAAATGACGATCATTTCCAACAGGCCACCGATTTTCTGAACGCCAAAGATTACCAGGTGAGAATGCTGGCCACCTATCTTCTCGGACAACTTTCTCCTATCCATCCCGAAGCACTGGCAGTGATGAAAGAAAAGGTATCAGCCGATCCAAACTGGCGCGTGCAGGAAATGCTGGCCAAATCATTTGATTATTATTGCAGTGTTTCAGGCTATAAGGAAAGTCTGCCCGAAATCAGGAAGTGGCTTTCTGATCCAAATGCCAATGTGAAAAGAGCTGTTATCGAAGGACTTCGGATCTGGACAGCAAGGCCTTATTTTAAAGACCATCCTGAAGAAGCCATTGAGCTGATCAGCAGGCACCGGTCTGAAGACAGCGAATATGTCCGCAAATCGGCAGGCAATGCTCTCCGTGACATCAGCAAAAAACATTCAGACCTGGTCTTCAAAGAATTATCCGGATGGGATTTACTAGATAAGAAAACACTATTTACTTATAAACTGGCAAAAGGGAAACATTAACCAGAGAAATATATTTCAAGATAAAAGACCCCGATTTGTGCATTGGAACAGTTTTTGGGAGGGTTCAAAACAGTTGAAAATCTGTGTATCCGGATCTTAATGATAATTAAACGCCCCTACTGTTGTTATGAGAAATCTTAGTGTTGCTAAACCGCGCTCTTTAAATGCTTTGAAGGCGCTTAATTTTTTTATGGCAGATATGCAGGCAGGAATAGGTCCTTTCCTCGGAATCTTTCTTTTGTCTAAAGGCTGGCAAAGCGGTCCGATCGGCACGGTAATGTCACTGGGAGGTATTGCAGGCATGATCATGACGACGCCCGCAGGAGCCTTGATTGACTCCACCACGCGGAAAAGGATTTTTATCATAATTCCGGGAATATTTACGGTTATCGCCTCAGCGCTGATCCTTATTTCGCAGAATTTCTGGCTGGTGAGCCTTTCACAGGTAGCCACGGCCATCGCCGGAGCCGCCATTGGTCCCGCAGTAACCGGTATTACTTTAGGAATTGTGAAACAGCAAGGTTTCAACAGGCAAAACGGCCTCAACCAGGCTTTCAATCACGCAGGCAATGTAGTCGGAGCAGGATTGTCCGGCTACCTCGGATTAAAATTCGGAATGACCGCGATCGTTCTTCTTGCCGCATTATTCGGAATCCTGAGCATGATCAGTGTTCTTCTTATTCCTGCAGACAGCATTGATCACAAGGCAGCAAGAGGCCTGAAATCCGGTGCCGGGGAAAATGAAAAAGCCAGCGGCATTCAGGTTCTTCTGAAATGCAAACCCTTGCTTATACTGGCAGCAGCACTGGCCTGCTTTCATCTCGGCAACGGCGCTCTCCTCCCTCTGTACGGCATGGCAGCCGCATCTAAAATGCAGGAAAATGCATATATGTTTGTTGCCCTCACCGTTATTATCGCTCAGCTCGTGATGATCGGTGCATCGATTGCAGGAATGAAGATTGCCGAGAAAAAAGGCTACTGGATGATTATGCTGATCTCTTTCATCGCCCTTCCGGTAAGAGGCTTTATTGCTTCCAGGATGAGCAGTGAAATCGGGTTATATCCTGTACAGATTCTTGATGGCATCGGCACCGGACTCCAGAGCGTAGCGGTTCCCGGGCTTGTGGCCCATATTCTCAATGGTACGGGAAGAATAAATATCGGTCAGGGTGCCGTAATGACCGTACAAGGTATAGGAGCCGCCTTAAGTCCCGCTATTGGAGGCTGGATCGCCCAGCAGATGGGCTACGGTTCCGCTTTTGTCATTTTAGGCTGTTTCGCATTGATTTCCATATTTTTATGGTTTTTTAACTTTAAAACAATGATGAAGGAATGTACTCCTGCTCACGATCAAGATCATACACAGAGTTTGTAATTTCAATATAAAAAAATGAGTACGGATATTTTTATTTACCTGATCGCATTTGTTGCAACCGCAGGGGTTATCATCAGGCCTTACAAAATCCAGGAGGCGGTCTGGGCTGTTGGTGGCGCATTGCTTCTTCTGGTTTTCGGACTGATTTCTGTTCAACAGGCCTGGACCGGTATTGCTAAAGGTCTGGATGTCTACCTTTTTCTGATCGGAATGATGGCCCTCGCAGAATCCGCACGCCGGGAAGGCCTGTTTGACTGGCTTGCTGCTTACGCAATACGGCTTTCTTCCGGATCTCCCTTAAGACTTTTCATACTCATTTATATGATTGGGGTTCTTGTGACCACCTTCATGTCTAATGATGCTACGGCAGTGGTTCTTACGCCCGCAGTAGCAGCGGCAGTCGCGCGGGCAAAGGTTAAAAATCCCCTCCCGTACCTGTTGATATGTGCTTTTATTGCCAATGCAGCATCGTTTGTATTGCCCATTTCCAATCCTGCCAACCTTGTGATTTACGGTTCAGAAATGCCATCTTTAACAGCCTGGCTGGGCAACTATCTCTTACCATCGGTTTTCAGTATCGGAATAACATTTCTTGTTTTATTATTCACTCAGAAAAAATCCCTGAAAGCCAATTTAATACCAGATCATCAGGCACAAACTTTAAACAGAGGCGGAAAAATGGCACTGGCAGGAATTCTGCTGACGACACTTGTATTGTTAGCCGCTTCTTTTGAGCATTGGGATCTTGGTCTTCCAACCGCCGTCGCCGGAGTAAGCACTGCAATAGGCATTTCTTTGGCTGGCAGAAAAAATCCTGTGACGTTCATTCGTGACATTTCCTGGTCTGTTATTCCACTGGTTGCCGGACTCTTCATTTTGGTAGAAGCGGTTCAGCAAACAGGAATCATCAACATATTATCCAGAAGACTTTCTGAAGAAGCTTCTGGTTCGACAGAAACTACCGCTTGGTTGGCCGGGACGATCGTAGCCGCAGGCAGTAACCTCATCAATAATTTACCGGCCGGACTTATCGCGGGAACGGCACTATCGCACATTCATTTACCTGAAATGGTGAGAAGTGCAATCCTTATCGGTGTCGATTTAGGTCCCAATCTTTCGGTTACCGGATCTTTGGCCACTATTCTTTGGCTGAAAGAATTGAGAAGAAACGGATACGATATCAGCGCGTGGGATTTTCTGAAGCTGGGAATTATTATCATGATACCTGCGCTTCTTGCAGCCCTTTTTGCATTACAAATCAGCGGCTGAATTTACATTGACTTTCAGAAATACAACCCGAGAATGGGATTAAATTTAACCAAGAGTTTTACTCGAAATTGTCATAGTAGGTAAAATCTTTAACGATTTTCCCGTTAACTATGGTAAAAACCGTACAGACCGGCAGCTCAAATTTCGTTTTATCAGGTGCAGTGCCGGTAGAAATAAATTCAACGATAATATGCTGATCTCCTGAACGGTAAATCTGTATTATTTTATCTTTGACATCAGGAAACATCCGGCTCAGATCGTCGTACTTTTCAACAATCTGTTGTCTGGATTGCCTGACAACGCCTTTTCCCAGACTGGGATCTTTAAACTCAGCCGTTTCAGAATACATATCGGCCATTTTTTTCCAGTCGTGCTGATTGAAATATTCGAAATATTTCCTGATGAGGTTTTCATTTTCGGTGACTGCAGATTCTTTACGGTCATGGCAACCGGTAAATACCAAAGGCAGCAAGATCAGTATCCAGAAGTTTTTCATGGGATTTAGTTTTAAGTTAAATTAAACATACACAATGTACTAATTTACACTATTTTATTTAATTTACACTACTTCGCTAAAGCACACACGGATTTCAAAGTCGCGCTTAGGGTTGTCCTTTTACGGTAGATATTTCAGGTAACGTTGATATTTAAAGTTTAGTCCTTCAAAAACTTCAGTATATAGTCCTGAATCTCCTTCCTTTGCACAGCATCAGCATGATCGTCCATGTCATTATGCTTTACATCGGATAGTTTTATAATGGTGATCTCAAACTTTCTGATTTCCGGATCTGTTGGTAAAACTCCTTCATCAGCGGGCTGATCGCTTGACCGTAACGTATAGACTTTAAGATTTTTATCTCTCGGAAGAACCATCCTGCGATTGTCTAAAGTAATAATTTTATGTGCGATATGAGGATATTTCTGAGGAAACAGCGCCGTCATATCTGCACCGTTTGAATGCCCTATCAGAGTAATTTTCCTAAAATTAAGCCTGGGATCGTCTTTTTTGAGTTGATTGATGACAAATAAAATATTGTCTGCCCCTCTTTCCCAGAAAGGCCTTCTCACGATTTGAGGAATACCTGCTGAAGGTATCAATTCATCCGTTGGAAGTTCGTGCTGCACGCTGACGACAAAATACCCTTTCAAAGCCAGAAAATGCGTCAGGTACGAATAAGCTAAATAGGACTCTCTTCTATTTTGCCCATATCCATGGCTGAAAACGACGACCTCAGGATTTTCTGATCCGGGATCATAAAAGGCGACGGGAATTTTTCGGTTTCTGGCTGGATCCGATAATGTAACAGTGTCCAATTTTATGTCAGCCGTCTCAGTACTTTCTGCTTTTCTGTGGAAGTTACAGCCGCAACAGAATAAAATGATAACGGTAAATAAAATATATCTTTTCATATAATTTTAATTATTTATTTAAAACAGCTGTTTTTTCATTGTCAGACATCCCTTTTAGTGCACAGCCCGCAGTTAAAGCACAAAATACGACCGCCAGTAATTTTTTCATCTATTAAATTAAAAAGTATTATGATCGATTCTCATTATTTTGTAATCTCTGCAGACGGAAAAGCGGACTTATATTTTCTTTTGTAATAGACCATAAAACCAATCCATACCACCAGCAATACGGCAATCAGAATCAGTTCGGTTCCATGGAAGCCATTTCGGAAGAAATTATTCAAAGAGTGAAATCCGGCAACCGCCAGCAATGAATACGTGCTGCTGTAGACCTTTCCTATTCCCCAGGTTCCTAACATCAAAATTCCCAGGAAAATCATATTGGAAGTCGTAAATTCAAAGTTCAGATGCCAGACAAACCAAAGAACAGCAATGATCAAGATGCTCTGAAGTTTCGGAAGCTCTTTCATCTGCTCCTGTAAAAAGCCGCGCCAACCGATCTCTTCCAGTAATCCATAAACCAAAACCGTAGCAATGAGGATAACCGGGAATTTTCCCTGCTGAAGATAAGCCACCGTCCCGATCAGAATAACCGGAAAAACCCAGAAAACAACTAACGGCAAAAGCAGGTTACGATAATTTCCTTGAAGAGACAACCTGAAGGGGAAGTTGAATAAGGCCATGGAAACAAATGCTCCTGCAGCAGGGCCTATTCCGCGAAGGAGGATGCGTATGAAATCATTATCGGTAAAATCTAAAAGGTCGGTTTTAACGGCAGCAAATCGTAATGCTATGGCAATAATGTAAAAAATAGCAATGCTTGCGATCTGTTTTTTTGTCATGGTTCTGTTTTTTTGAATATGAATATCCAAAATTAATCATAAGAAATTGAAATAAAATTGACGATGGGTAAGTTTTACTTCCCGCTGACTCTTTTTCTGAGGCGGCTCAGGCTTTCTGCGGTCAACCCGAGATAAGAAGCAATGATTTTCAAAGGTGTACGCTGGAAAATTTCCGGACGCTGACGGATGAGGTTGAGGTAACGTTCATTTGGGCTAAGTGTAAGCAGATTAATCTGCTCCTGCTGCTTTCTCAGGAAAAGTATTTCAGAAATGGCTTTTCCTATTCTTAATCCCGTCTCGTTTCGTGAATAAAGTTCATTGAGATCCGGATAACTGATCGACCAAAGGACACAATCTTCCAGTGCAAGGGTTTTAATACCCGAAGGCTGTTGTTTAAGAAATGAAAAATAATCACTCATAAAGCTGTGTTCGTACAGCAGATTAATACAGATATCTTTTTTACCGTTCCAAACAAATAAGCCCACAGATCCTGAAGCAACGATATTTAAATACCTTTCAACCCCTTCATAATCTTTGATGGTCTCATTTTTCTCAAATGTCCTAACCTGTATTTTTTCTGAAAATCTTTCCCAGATATTATTTTCAGCATGATAAAAAGGAGAAAATATTTGTTGAATTTCTTCTGGAGTCGGCATTATTCTTATTTAAATTGAATCGTACAACTGGATACACGAAAGTAACAAATAATTCAATATCAGAGAAAACGAAAAACCAAGAATTTGGATGCTTAATAAATCCTGAACAGAATTAAATGAGCTGTCAGGAAACAGCCCATTTTTTATTTAAGAAACGCTGACTCCGAAAAGGTGCCCGATCAAAGCCGTAACTCCCATGGCCACGGTTCCCCAGAAGCAAATTCGCATGACAGAAACCCCTGTTTTTGAGCCACCTGTCTTTGCAGATATTGCTCCCAGAATCATCAGGAAAACGATGGAAAAGCCATATTGAAAGTATACCATCTGCCTGATAGGAGCCAGGAGTGAAACCATAAACGGTAATAAAGCACCCAAGGCGAAAGACCCGAATGAAGCGATCGCGGCCTGAAAAGGTTTTGCCTGGGTAATTTCATTGATTCCCAGCTCGTCGTGGGCATGGGCAGCTAAAGCGTCGTGTTCGGTAAGTTCCGTAGCGACACGCAAAGCCGTTTCTTTACTTACCCCGCGCTTTTCGTAGATTTTGGCAAGTTCCTGAAGCTCAATCTCCGGCATCTCTTCAAGTTCTCTTTTTTCCGTTAGGAGATCAGCTTTTTCAGTATCTTCCTGGGAGCTTACGGAAACGTATTCTCCGGCAGCCATAGACATGGCTCCCGCAATCATGCCGGCAAGAGCGGCCAGAATAATGGTATTCCTGTCCGGTGCAGCCGCTGCCACCCCTATTACAATACTTGTAGTGGAAAGAAGCCCGTCGTTTGCCCCTAAAACCGCTGCCCGAAGCCAGCCCACTCTATTCACATAATGTTTTTCTAACTGATGATGCATAATTAAAAGTTTAAAACAAGTCCCGCTCCGTAATTTCTAGAATCCAGGACAGGATAGATAAAAGTAAACCTTTTGGAATCCTCTTTATTAAAAAACCTGTTAATCCAAGGAAACAGCCAATATGCCAGTTCCGTACTTAAAATCCCGAATCCGGCGCCAGCAACCACATCTCCTACCCAGTGTTTATCATTCAGAGTTCGGTAAACTCCTGTAAAAACAGCAATCGGATAACCTGAAATAGCCAGCCAAAAATTCTCTTCCTTATATTCCCTGAACAGAAAATGAGCCGATGAAAAAGCCGTCGTCGTGTGCCCGGAAGGAAATGAAAGATCATTCGAGCCATCGGGACGTTCTTCTTTTATCAAATGTTTGAGAGGAAGTACAAATGCAGCCGAAATCAGTTGGGAAGTTCCATAAATGATCGTTCGGTCCCTGAAATTATGCTTGCCTTTTATACCCGCAAGATTGTAGCCATAAACCATAGCTGCGGGAAGATACTGGGTATAGTTATCCAGCTTAATGTGCTTCGGCTGATGCTCTCCGATTTCATATTTCGTCGATCGGTTCAGGTCTTTCAGGGCATCTGACGTAAGGCTTACTACGCCATATCCAATCAAAACAGAGGGGATAATGATTTTTTTATAATCCGGTTTGTAAGCATAATCATGATAGTCAACCTCTTTAAAAGATGCGGAAGAATCCGCAAGGACCTGCCCATTCAAATGAAAGGAAAAGATCAGCGCAGTTGTAATTGTGGTCAATATTTTCATCGGTTATTACTTAACCTTAAATTTAAGGAAATAATATCAGATTTCCTTCAACAGATTTTGTACGAAGTCCATATCTGATTTCCAACATAGCGAGTCGCTCTATAGGGACAATCTTTCGTCGTGCTATTTCACAATAAAATTTCAGTCAACCCTAGTTGCCGCTTTGTAAGCTCCGCAAATGGTAATATCTTGCAGCTCTTTTTTCTTCTAATGCAGTTTTGGAAGTTAAGATTTCGGGAGTGAGAATGTACTTAGAAAAGTAATAGTTGTTCTTTTTCCATGTTCATCAATCTTTAAGATAAGTGATCTGCAGCATGGAGATGCTTTGAAATGGTTTTGGTATCGTTTCCCGCAGTTGAAGCACTCGGTGATTACTGTTTTGTTTTTTTCCATAGTTATTGTGTTATTTCTCTAAACGTCAGTTAGAGTTTATATTTTCAAGAATCATTATTTAGCAAAGATAATCTTTTTGCAGTTTGTTAAAAATTGAAATTTTATAAAGAGCATCAATGACCTGATCATCTTTTATTTTCCTGTTTTTTACTTTTCTTATGTAAGACGGATCTTTCCGGTCATTTTTCAGCAGGATATTCACTGAAGAAGTATACTTTACCGGAAGCCACTGCCTGATAAAATCAAATTTTTCATCAGATTTGTCTTTGTGATGGGGATATATTGATTTGTTCATACAAATGAATACATTTTTGTTAAACCTTTTTTCGTAATTTTGTGTTTGTCTCAACAGACAACTAAAAACAAATATACAATTTTAAATTTACAAACAATATAAAATTGAAAATTAATCAATAAAATATTGTTAAAATTTTAACATTAAGAAGCTACTCAAATATGAAAATTTACGAAAAGATCCGTGAGTACAGCAAGAAGCGAGGTGAAACAATGAAACAGGTTGCAACGGGATTCGGTGTTACCCCACAGGCAATTCAACTTTATTTTTCAGGAAAGAATGCAATGCCCCTAAGTTTTCTGGTATGGTATATCGAGACTCATCCGGATATCGACCTGTATGCACTGTTCAGTAAAGACCATGACCAGATCGTTTGTGAACCAAGAGCAGATTATCATAAAAAATACAGGAAGCAGAGCGTTATCGACAGTATTGTCAAGATTCTGGAAGATGAATTATAGGGGTGACTTGTTATTTTGACTTAAAACCCATTTACTAATGTTAAATTTTATCAATTTAAACCTTAGATAGCATTATTTATTTTTAATAAGCTACCTTTATATTGATATAGAATTAAGGATGTAATTTTTACGGATTCAGGACTATTTATATTCTATTATCTTAGGAACCGGCCAATCATCGGAGAATGTTCGTAAGGTTTCTGTATTAAGCAGAAAATTGCAGAATGCAACGGAAACGTTATGAAGAAAATAAGAAGGCTTTCGGTGAAGCCTGAAAGGCAGTTCGGTTGATTTCATTTTATTTAAGGATTAGAATTATTTTTAGTATGACAAGCAAAATCACAGGTGTAGGAAATTATATACCATCAGAAACCATTAACAATCTATTTTTCGACCAGCATGTGTTTCTGAACGAGGAAGGCCAGCTTTTACAGGATAGCAATGCCTCGATCACAAAAAAACTACAGAAAATCACAGGCATCGAAGAAAGAAGATATGCCAGCACTTCGCAGGTTGCTTCCGATCTTGGTTTCATAGCCGCAAAGGCTGCCATAGAAGACTCAGGTACAGATCCGGAAACGCTGGACTACATTATATTTGCACATAATTTCGGAGATGTACGATTCGGGACCGTACAGTCTGACACGGTCCCGAGCCTGGCATCCAGGGTTAAGCATTTATTACAGATCAGGAATAATTTTTGTGTTGCTTATGACGTCCTTTTCGGATGTCCCGGATGGATAGAAGGTGTCATTCAGGCCCACTCTTTCATCAGGTCGGGAATGGCTAAAAAATGCCTGATCATAGGTGCTGAAACACTCTCGAGGGTGGTCGACATTCATGACAGGGACAGTATGATCTATGCGGACGGGGCCGGCGCCGTCATTCTCGAAGCCAGTGAAACCGATGATGCCGGAATCAAATCTCATCTTTCCGCTTCTTATACCCTTACCGAAAAAGATTTTCTGTACTTCGGAAAGTCTTACAACAATGAGCGCTGTCCGGATACGAAATACATCAAAATGGACGGAAGGAAAATTTATGAATTTGCCCTCTCCAACGTACCCGAAGCGATGAAAAAATGTTTTGACAGCAGCGGTTATTCTATCGGAGAACTCAATAAAATTATTATCCATCAGGCGAACGAGAAGATGGACGAAGCTATCGTAGAGAGATTCTATCACCTTTATGGGAAAGAGGTTCCTGCCGGGATAATGCCGATGGTAATCAGCAAACTCGGAAACAGCAGTGTCGCAACAATACCAACTTTACTGACAATGATCCTGAAAGAAGAACTGGAATCCCACGCAATCAACAAAGGGGATATTATCCTTTTTGCATCCGTGGGAGCCGGAATGAATATCAATGCGATCGTCTACCGGTTTTGAGAAGCGCGTGATTTTGTTTAAAAAATACAAATATATTTTTGACAATCAATTACTTAATATAACTATTTTTTATTGTATATTTGCCGGATAACAGGCTACTGCCTTTGCTATTCTGTAAAGTCACTTCATCTTTTCTTTCAGTTTACTTTTTCAGCTGCCACTTTCGGTTATAATCGGGTCATGGCACAAGGCTTGTGGCTCACTTTAATTTTTTTAATAATATTACCATGCAAGAAGGCACAGTAAAATTTTTCAACGAAGCAAAAGGTTTCGGTTTTATTACTCCGGCAGACGGAAGTAAAGATGTTTTTGTACACTCATCAGGATTGGTTTCCAACAGCATCCGTGAAAATGACAAAGTAACATTCGAGGTACAACAAGGCCAGAAAGGCTTAAATGCAGTGAATGTAAGACTGGCATAAGCCCAAAAAACTGAACGTATAGAGATCTCTATATATTTTATCAGCCTTTCACGTCATGTGAAAGGCTTTTTTTAAAAAAGAGCAGGATTGGGATTAAAATAGTTTTACAGTTTTAACAATTTATTTATCTTCGTTTTTTGAACTGAAATATATTATCATTTTGTCTACAGAAACAGTACCTATTTCATCCGGTTCCGCTCACAAACTTATTCCGATGACCGATTTTGTCATCGAATATTATTCTCATGAAGGATATGCAGATCTTCAGGCTTTAAAGCTGATGAATAACTATGCAAATTTCCTTAAAAAACCTCTCACCCTCGGAATGTTCGTACCCGTTGACACTAAAGGCAACATCCTGAAAGAACCCAGAAACTACACGTCCTGGAAATCTCTCGAGCACAACAGAAAAGCAAGCACAGGGAAATTGGAAAGCAATGTCTTTGAAGAATATAAAACGTACCAGAATGCCGAAAAAAAATGTCTTTTCGAAGGCTTCAAAATAGCTTACAACGGTTATTCGGTGGTAAGAATTACTGCTGAATATGATGAATCGATCGAACTTTCATTCAACAAGAATGAGAAAGCTTTTCAGAATTTTCCAGATGTAGAATCCCTAACCTATTTTCCGCAAATCTTACTGAATTCCAATGCTTTGAAAAAACTGGGGCTGCGCAGGTAAATTAAAAACTTTATAAGAGGCATCAGCTTTTAACCGCTTTCCCATATACCTCTAAGGCTCTTTTTCTGGCAAAAGCATGTTCAACCATAGGTTCTGCCCCTATTTCTTTTTCAGATAGCCATTTTTTTATATATTTCTGATCTTTATCAAACTTTTTAGCCTGTTCCGAAGGATTAAATACCCTGAAATACGGAGCAGCATCACAACCACAGCCGGCCGCCCACTGCCAGTTACCGTTATTTGACGACAGTTCATAATCCAGCAGTTTTTCAGCAAAATATGCTTCTCCCCACCGCCAGTCGATCAGCAGATGTTTGGTAAGGAAACTGGCGACCACCATCCTCACCCGGTTGTGCATGAATCCTGTCTCGTTAAGCTGCCGCATCCCGGCATCAACAATAGGATAGCCGGTATTTCCCTGGCACCAAAGCTCAAATTCTTTCTCATTATTCCGCCACTGAATATTTTCATATTTCTCTTTAAATGCATGATTCACAACTTTTGGGAAGTGATAAAGGATTTGCATAAAGAATTCACGCCATATCAGTTCATTAAGCCACGTTTCATTGTGATCTTTGGCAAAAAGGACACACTTACGCACAGAGATCGTCCCGAAACGTAAAGCAACTCCTAAATGGGTCGTGTGGTCCATTTCCGGAAAATCCCTGTATTTATCATAATCATTAATAATAGATTTCCTTAGTTCAGGATTCGCAAATTTGACATCGGTCTTTTTAAATCCGATCTCCTCAAGTGAAGGGAATTTTTCAGTTTTGTACCGTAAAAAATTGGAAAATCCTGTTTTATAATTTTCAATTTCGGTCTCATTCAAAAGCATTTTCCAGGTCCTGGAGTACGGTGTATAAACGGTATATGGTGTTCCGT
>JBMDXW010000299.1:0-24261 GCA_048594965.1 Chryseobacterium sp. | reverse complement strand
TTCAAACCTCTCTTTCCGTTACGGCTCGCCTAAAAGTCCTCTGGTACTTAAAGACATCAATCTGTTTATTCCGAAAGGAAAAATTACAGCCATCGTAGGAGCAAGCGGAAGCGGAAAAACAACGCTGCTGAAACTTTTGCTTAAATTTTATGCACCCAGCGAAGGAAATATAATGGTAGATGGCATATCTCTCCAGGATATTTCGGCTCAGCTCTGGAGAAATAATGTAGGAACCGTAATGCAGGAAGGATACATTTTCTCCGATTCCATAGCCCGGAATATTGCCATGAAAGGAGAAAGAATAGATGAAGAGAAACTTTTTGAATCGGTAAGGATCGCTAATCTTCATCCGTATATTTCAAAACTTCCTCTTGGGTTTACCACGAGGATTGGAAACAGTGGCTCAGGCCTCAGCGGCGGTCAGAAACAGAGATTGTTCATCGCCAGGGCGGTCTACAAAGATCCCAAATATCTGTTCTTTGATGAAGCGACCAGTGCTCTTGACGCCAATAATGAGAAAATTATCATGGAAAATCTCAATGAATTCTATGAAGGCAGAACCGTAGTGGTTATTGCACACCGGTTGAGCACCGTAAAACATGCAGACCAGATCATTGTCATGAAAGACGGGGAAATCGTAGAGCAGGGCAATCACTACGAGCTTGCAAAGAACAAAGGATATTATTTTGAATTAGTAAAAAACCAATTGGAACTTGGTGCCGCGTAATTATGCCAGAATTAGATCAAATATTAGAAGAGAGAAGTGCCGAGATGGAAGAAATTGTCGGCATTATACCAAGCTGGATTACCCGTTGGGGGCTTACCTGCCTTTTTATCATCGGAATGATGGGATTATTCGTCTCTTTTTTTATAAAATATCCTGAAACCCTGCAGACGACTGTTATTGTACAGTCTGAAAACCAGCCTGGGAAGGTGACCGTAAAAAGAGATGATGCCAGTCAGATTTTTAATTTTTTAGTAAAAAACGGAGATGAGGTAAAGCCCGGAGATACGCTTCTCGTCCATATCGATAAGAATACCGGAAAAGAATACAAAACCATAACACCCATGGCAGGAAAGATTTACCTTTCCAATGGCACAAATGAAAGCAATACATTGGATAAAATTATATGGGTCGTTCCGGAATCTACAGGTTCCGAAGTTAAAATAAAATTTCCGGTAAAAGGATCCGGGAACGTAAAAATGGGACAAACCGTGAAGTTCAGCCTGCATGGTTTTCCAAGTCATGAATATGGTTTTATCGAAGGAACCATTTCCTCCATACTGCCCGTGGAAATCGATGGGATGCATCAGGCCTACGTAAAAATTCCCGGAAAAAAGATCATTACTTCCGAACAGAAAGAAATTCCCGTAATGCCTGTAATGCAAGGTGAAGGAGAAATTTTATTAAGTGATAAAAGCATTTTTTATCGCATCTTTGGGAGTGTCTTTTAGATTTGAATTAAAATATTTTATGCCGACAGAAAATTCATTTAAAAATTATCAGAGATATATCATAAGAAAGCCTTCTTTTTCTTATGATATTCTTTTTTTGGAAAAAAATAAAACCAAGCCATTGGATGAAGTCTTTCTCAACGCATTGGAGGACAGGCTTTTTACCACATCTATTTTTTGGAGCTCCCCAGATCTTTACAGAACCATTCAGCTGTACAAAGCCGGGAATTTAAAAAAATCAAAAGAGGAAAGATTATTCAGCACTTTAAAGAAATATGTACTGAGAGCCAGCACAAGAGCCACACCTTACGGAACTTTTGCGGGCCTTAGTATTGCTCATTTTGATAAAGACAGTGATGAAAAGAACAGACGCGTTGCCAGAATTGATCTGGCATTTTTAGATGAAATTAAGAAGAAAATTGAAAGTGATGAAAACATAATTCCCTGGCTAAAATATACGGTAAACAGCTCTGCCTACACGATAGCGGGTCATTATAGATTTACAGAACCGTTTTGGTCCGAAAAAGAAAATAAAACGGAATACCAGCTGAGCTCGGTAGAACAGACGGAATATATTGATTTGATATATAATACCTTATCGCGAAAAGGCAAAGCCACTGTTCCAGAAATAAAATCTCTTCTCCCCGACAGCTTTACGGATCAAGAAATCATGGATTTTATTACCGATCTTATTGATTCCGGATTTCTGGTCAGTGAAATCGCCGATGTCAAAAGCCTTGATGTGTTAAAAGAGACCATAGCAACTATAGAAACCCGCTGCTTTCCTGCAGTAAGGCAGTACTCAATTTTGCTGAATAAGCTGGGAGAATCTATAGCACTCATAAACGGTACGCCACCGGATTTTTTGCCATTAAAGGAAATTACTGAACTCGAAAACATGGTCAGCAAGTATGGAATAGTTTCCAGGCATTTCTTTCATATTGATTTTATAAATGGCGGTAAGGACCATTTAAAATATAGCAAGCTTTATGAAAAATACGCATCTGATATATCTTCAGCGATAAAGTTCGTTGGCAAAATCTCGAATAGTGAGTCCAGTATCGACAGGCAGATCAGGAATTTCATCAATGTTTTCAGAACGAAATATGAAAATCAGGAAGTACCTTTTCTTCGGGTTCTGGATAATGAATTCGGTATCGGGTTCCCAGCCGAAAAGTCTTTGGGAAATATTCCTTACAATGAGTATTTTGCCGAATACGAACATCATAAAAGCAGTGACAGCAAAAGCATAATTCCAAAACCCAAAACCGAATGGCTGTATGACAAAATAGAAAATTCAGGACAGGCCTATACCCTGGAGGTAAAAGATTCTGATATTCCGGATCTTGACTTTTCTCAAAAGAAAATCCCAGAAAATATTACGCTGATGGGAAGCTTTCATTCAGACCATTTTTTCATACAAAATATGGGCGGGGCGAATGCTTCTCTCATCGGAAGGTTTGCCTACCTCGATCAGGAAATAGAGAACCTTTGTTTCGATATTCGCAATGTTGAAAGAAATAACAATCCGGAAATTATTTTTGCTGATATCCGCCACGTCCCGGCTGGTAAAATAGGGAATGTCAGCCGGAATAATTCTTTTTCAGATTATGAAATATGCATTCTTACGGAAGCCTCACTCCAAAACGAAAACCAGATAAAGCTGGATGATCTCACTGTTTCCGTGGAAAACGATGAGATCGTCATCAAATCAAAAAAACTGAATAAAAGGATTATTCCGAGACTTTCGAATGCTTATAATTTCAGTAACAGCACCATTCCGGCGTTCAAATTTTTATGCTCACTTCAGTACCAGAATGTTTCGGGTTTGAATTTTAGTTTAGATTACGCCCTTAGTCTCAGAAGTTTTTTTCCGAGAATTGTTTATAAAAAAGTCATCCTGCACAGAGCAAGCTGGATCTTACGGGAAGAAGATATTGCCGCCATTTTAAGACAAAAGTCACCGGAAGAATCGCTCAGGGAGCACCTTAAAAGTATCCGGGTCAATCAGTTTGTCTCAATGATCGAGGGAGATAATGAGCTGTTTCTGGATCTGTACAACGATTCTTATCTCTTGCTGCTGGTAGAAGAAATAAGGAAGAAAAAAAGCGTACTTCTATCAGAATGGCTAATGCCCGCAGAAGATATGCAATCGGCAGACCAGATCATTATTCCGTATCAAAATATCAATCCTCACCGATTTGGGTTACCTGGTGAAAAAGAATATCAGGAAACGATCCAAAGGGATTTTATACCAGGATCAGAATGGTTTTATGTAAAAATATATTGCAGTTCACCTTTCTCAGACATTTTAATTAAAGAGGTGCTGCAGCCGTTACTTTCCATCTGGACATCAGAAGGGTGCATAAAATCGTTTTTCTTCATCAGATACACAGATCCGCATTACCATATCAGGCTAAGAATGAATTTAAAAGATATTTCCTTTTTTTCCGGTATTCTACAGGATCTTTATACCGATCTCGACATGTATATGAAAAATCATGCGATTTGGAATATTCAGCTCGATACCTATAGACGTGAGATTGAGAGGTATGGGGAACACAAAATGGAAAATACTGAAATCTTATTTTGGTACGACAGTAATCTTTTTATAAATTGTCTCGATTCAGGACATTTTGAGGAAGATGAGCACCACAGGCTTTTTTCAGCCATAAAAAATATAAACGGTTATTTATCTGCATTTGATCTTTCTTTAGTTGACAAATTTTATTTTTGTAAAGAAATGGAATCGGCATTCGAAACGGAGTTTGGTCAGATGATGAAAAAATCATTATATGCAAAGTACAGGATATACTCAAAAAGGTTGTATGATTATATGCAAAGTCCCGAACTGGATGATATGTTCGCTCAGCGGGAAATAAAACTTAAAGATCTGGATCTCCACAGGGATAATCTGCCGAGCTTTATTCACATGAGCATCAACCGGTGGTTCGACTCCAGTCAGAGACAATTCGAATATATGTGCTATATTTTTTTGAAAAATTATTACAACAGACTGATAAATAATTAATATTGATGAGCTTTTCTAAAAAAGAGAACGGAATTCTCACCTTTGCCGGACTGGTAAATTTTATAAAACACAAAGAACAGTATAATGTTGGGATAAGAGTGTTATCACATGTCTTCATGTGGTTCTCCTTTACCCTTTTGCTCTTTTTAGATTACTATCTTGCGCTCAATATCTCATTCGGGCAGTCCATGTTTCTAGCGGTAAGAGTCCTGGTAAGCAGTGCGGTGGTCTTTTATATTTTTTTCTATTTACTGCTGCCTTTTGCCAAAAAAAAGAAGAATCTCTGGCTGATTATTATCATAGTACCGTTTCTTATTGTTACATGGTTGTTTATCAATAATTTATTTTACGTTGTTGCAGATTATGTAGGATATGATTTGACGAATCTGTACCCGATCATGGGTAAAGAAAAAGATTATCGCCCGGATGTGATGGAAGTTTTTAAATTTAAATTTATTATTCTCAATACATTGTCCGTAATTTATTCGCTCTCTCCGTTTTTTTTCACGAAGATTATTGTGGATGTTACCAGGCTTAATGAGGCGAGGCTTCGCATCCAGAAACAGAAGTCCGATCTTGAAATAAACAATATCAACATCGAAAAAGAATTCTTAAAAGCCCAGCTTAATCCGCACTTTTTATTCAATACATTAAACAACCTGTATGCATTAACGGTGAAAAAAGACGACAAAGCTCCCGAAATTGTCTTAAATTTGTCGGATATAATGGCATATACCTTATATGAATCCAACACAGAGAAGGTCTCTTTGCAGAAAGAACTGGAATTTATTTCAAATTATTTCGCATTAGAAAAAATGCGTTATCCTGACGATAAAAAAATTACCCTCACCATCAAGGAAGAATTTCCGGGAAAAGACTATCAGGTGGCGCCCCTTCTCACCTTTGTGTTCATAGAAAATGCCTTTAAATATGGTTTAAAAAGTACCAAAGAACAGTTCGTAAACGTGGTTGCAGATATTAGGGACGATTCATTTTTATTCATTATCGAAAATGATATCGAAAACGCAAAAAAGGCAGACCGGAACAAAAATTATTTCGGAGGCATCGGCCTTTCCAATGCCGAAAAAAGGCTGGCACTACTATCTCCGGATATGCACCAACTGTCTGTTGAAGATAAAGACGGCGTTTACAGGGTTTCTTTAAAAATTAATTTGAATGAGCAAAGAATTACGTTGTATAGTGATCGATGATGAGCCTTTGGGAAGAGAAGTTATCGAAAGTTTTATAGAAAAAATCCCATTTCTGACGCTGACGGCTTCTTTTGGAGATCCGCTTGAAGCCTTGGATCATCTGCAGAATTCCGAAGTCGATATCGTACTAACCGATATTCAGATGCCCAAAATAAACGGTCTCGAGCTGATACAATCGCTGCAGAATCCTCCCGCTGTAATTTTCATCACTGCGCACCGCGACTTTGCCCTCGACGGCTTCGATACGGGAGCCAAAGATTACCTCGTAAAACCCGTCCGTTTTGACCGGTTTTTAAAAGCGGTGAACCGCGCGAAGGATTATATCGAAAACACAAAAAAAACTGAAAAAAAAGCCCTGAACGACCGTATTTTTATTAAAACAGAAGGCAAATTGGTCAAAATCCTGCTTAAAGATATTTTATATGTCGAAGCGCAGGGCGATTATTTGAAAATTGCTACCGATAAAAATACCTATACTACGCTGTCTACGATGAAATCGATGGATGAAGCCTTAAAACTTCCGGATTTTTTCAGAGTACAACGTTCCTTCATTATCAATGTTTCTGCTGTTCAGGCCGTCAACGGAAATATGGTTGAGCTGAACAACGGTAAAGTCATCTCTCTGGCCATCAGCAAAAAAGAAGAATTATTTTCTTTACTCGGTTTATAAGGAATTCCTTTTTTAAATTATAACTCAGAACATTTTCCGTTTCTCTTAATTTTTCTGAATCGAAATAATTATTTTATCGTTAAATATTATGGACTGTTTTTTATTTAAAATCTAAAAATTTTGGAATTAAATTGCAGATCAGATAAGTGAAAGTGTTGCTTTCTTAATTTTAATTTTTTTCTTAATCCTTTTTTTTTACATTTCTGTCGGTATTATCCTGCTTTCCGGCGAATGATTTTGCTTTCGTTTTCATTCTGTTATTTTTTTGTATCAAAATTAATAGCCATGAAAACTGAAATTAAAAAACAAGAGCAGCATAAGCTGAAAGTGAAAAAAAAAGTTGTGAAAAAATCTGAGAGTGCAAAAGATGCAACCACAATGGAATATACAACCCCAACAATAACCTGGACGATTTTTTGAGTAATACGATTAAATGCTTCATGGTGAGCAGGAATGATTTACTGATTGACAAACTGGCGACGTTTGTTGAGAAAACGTATTTTCTGGAAATTTTTGATGACGAAGAACTTATTTTTGAAGACGGATATCCGATGTTTATGTTTTTTGATATGGATTCCCTGAAGATCGGTGCTCAGAACATCAGGAAACTCCTTACCCTTCCATTCCTTCCTGTTTTTATTTCGTCCGTATACTCGAGAGATATCGTAAGCCAGATCATGGGAAATGGATTTTCCTATTTTGGTTTTTTAAATAAGAAATCTACCTATGACGATTTTATAAATGAGATCAGCCAGATTATTGACGAAAAATATACCTAAATCACTGGAAAATAAAAAATAACTTTATCTAATACTACTTTCTTCACTTACATCTATACGTTGAATGATCTTATTCATTGAACGTATTTTTTATAGGCGATAGATTGTATTTCAGTATTTTACATTGAGAAATTCCTATTTTTTAACTTAAATTTATAAATGCGGCTTCCTTCTTAAAATATTCAGAAGGGTAGTGGCCGCCATTGTTCCCATACTGAACCCGTCATTGATGATGCATTCATAAGACTCGTCGAGATATTTAGGCAAAATCCCTTCGGTGATCGCCACGACCTTTACTACGGAAGTCTGGACTTTCTTTTTAATTAATGAGCTGTGCAGCCCGGCAAGCGTTTCGTCGCTCATGGCAAAATACCCGTCGAAACTTTCATAATCCAGGATGATGTTCAGTTTTTCCTTTACATTGTCGGCCGATTCGCAATAAATAACCTTGCATTCGACATCGGGATGTGCGTTTATTTTTTGCAGGAAGAAATCCTTTCTTGCCTGGGTAATTTCAAGGTTTTCGTCCCCGAAGATAGCCAGTATCTTTTTGCAGCCGTTTTCGATGAATTTGTCAGCCGCCGCTTCTGCATACAGTTTGTTATCAAAAATGATCTCTTCGAAGAAGTTCTGCGGAATGGTCTTATCGAAAATAACCGCCGGAACTTCGATCTCCCGGATTCTCTGCAGATGCGAAAGGTCCTTCGTATGCCTGGTAAGCGAAATAAGGATTCCGTCTACCCTGGAGTTGATGCAGGTTACAATATTCTCTTCCTCCATACTGAGCGACTCTTCGGAAGAAAGCACGAAAAAATGATAGCCTTCCCGGTGAAGAACCGAAGATATTCCTTTAATGATGGACGGAATAAAAAACATCGACATTTCGGGAATGATCAGCCCGATCATTTTGGAAGACTTTTTCCGGAAATTAATGGCAAAATCGTTGGGAATATAATTAAAAGTTGCCGCTGCCTCCTTTACACGGACCTTTACTGCATGGCTGATGTCGGGGTGATCTTTCAGTGCCCGTGATACAGTGGAGACGCTGATATTAAGCATTTCTGCAAGGTCTTTTATAGTGACTCTTTTCATTTTTAAGTTAATGGAGGCAATTTTTGGGTTAATTTAGTGATATTATGAGGCTAAAATTAAGTTAAAAAATGTTAATATTTTTAAAATAAAAGTTAATAAAAAGTTAAAATAAAAATTAGTTATCCACTGCAAACGGTTGCGCAAACGGTTGAGATTAATACTAATTTAACATAGCCTGTAAACTGCATTTTGGATATGGTAAAAAAAATACTTTTAGACCATAATTAAAAACTCCCAAAACATATGGAATCAAAAATTTTTACCAGACTTCTCATTTTCGGTGCTATGAATACCGCAGCATTTATGTTCTCTCAGAGCACGGAAAATGATACTATTACCAGAGGCAAGGCCATCGACGAGGTGGTGGTTACCGGAAATGCGAATCCGAAAGCCTCCATCAAAACCAGTACTTCTATTTCTACCTTAAAGATGAAAGATATAGAAAATTCCGCGCCAAGGACGACAGCTGAAATCTTTCGTACCATCCCGGGAATCCGTTCGGAATCTTCCGGAGGGGAAGGGAACTCAAATATTACGGTAAGAGGGGTTCCTGTTTCGGCGGGAGGTTCCAGATACCTGCTGATCCAGGAAGACGGGCTACCGGTGATGCAGTTCGGGGATATCGCTTTCGGGACACAGGACCAGTTTACCAGATTCGATTCTTTTGTTTCGAGGGTCGAAGCGCTTAGAGGAGGTTCTGCATCTGTTTTCGCGAGCAATTCTCCGGCGGGGATCATCAACTTCATCACCAAAACAGGAGAGAAGGAAGGCGGAAGCATCACCCAGCAGATGGGCCTTAACTATAAAAACTACAGAACGGATTTCGATTACGGAACCAGAATCGCAGAAGGGACATACGCTTCAGTAGGCGGATTTTACCGCATCGGTGACGGACCAAGAAAAACAGGATTTAATTCCAACAACGGCGGACAATTCAGGATTTCCCTGCTTAAAAAGTTCGATCGCGGAAGCTTCAGAGTCTATGCTAAATTCCTGGATGACAGAACCGCGGCTTACATGCCGATGCCGGTAAGCGTTACCGGAACGGATTCCGATCCCAAATGGTCTTCTTTACCAAGCTATAACATCCTTACCGGAGCTTTGCAGACCATTAACTTACAGCACGACAGAACCCTGGGGAATGACGGAAATATCTTCAACAGCGATGTTTCAGACGGAATGCACTCGATCTCCAAGACCATCGGTGCCGAATTCAATTATGACCTTGGAGAAGGCTGGAAATTTGAAGAGAAAATCCGGTATGCAGCCAATGATGGACAGTTTATTGCTCCTTTCCCGGCCAGCGTAAGCAAAGGAAGCGATTTCTTTACCGCAGCTAATTTTACCAACTTCGGAAGTGCCGTGTATGCAGGAACCAATATGCCAATAGACATGAACGCTTATTATATGAAACTGGCGCTCTTCAATGTAAAGCTTAACAACTTCAATAATTTTGTAAACGATTTCAACATCAGCAAAAAATGGAGCAATGTAAAGATGAACGCCGGATTATACAAGTCTACCCAGAACATCAATATGTCATGGATGTGGAACAATTACATCCAGGAAGTGAGCGATAATAATGCAAGGCTGATAGATGTTAAGAATACATCAGGCGCATTAATTACCGATCACGGTCTGCTGAACTATGGGATGAAAGACTGGGGCAACCTGAAAAGAGATTACAATACAAAATACGATATTACCGCTCCGCATGCACAGATCGAAATCAACGCTACCGACAAGCTGACCATCGATGCCGGTGCAAGATATGACATCGGAAAAGTAACCGGCTATTTCTCCGGAGCTACGGTAACCTACACCAGCCGCGATATGAACGGAAACGGTGTGATCGACATTCCGGAGCAGATGGTAGGTTCAAACGACAACATCAACGTTCCTGTAAACTACCGTTACGGAATCTTCGGATATTCAGTAGGAGCTAATTACGCGTTGAACAGTAAGAATGCGGTTTTTGCTAGGGTAAGCCAGGGTGGAAGCGCTTCGGCAGACAGAATCTTATTTTCCGGATACAACTATACCAATAACGACGATCCGGCACTGGATGCGGTAAAGGTAAACAAAGTAAATCAGGTGGAAGCCGGTTACAAGCTGAGAGGAGCAGGTTACTTCCTGAACACGACTTTATTCTATGCCGGAACCAAAGAAGCCAACTATGAAGCAACTACCCAGAGAAAAACCGAAAACAAATACCAGTCGGTGGGTGTGGAGCTTGACGGGTACTACAGAATCAGCAAAAGCTTTGATGTGAAAGCAGGGCTTACTTACACCCACGCCGAAATCAAAAACGCGCTTGATCCTACCATTATCGGGAATATGCCGAGAAGAACACCGAAGTTCATGTATTCCGTAAATCCTAATTTCAATATGGATAAGCTGAATGTAGGCTTCTACCTGATCGGGGCCACGAAAGCCTTTACACAGGACAACAATAAGCTCATCATGCCGGGCTATGCCCTTGTAAATCCGTATGTTTCTTACCAGGTGATGAAAAACCTTACCGTAAGTGTGAATGCGAACAATGTTTTCAATACCATCGCAGTGACGGAGGCTGAAGAAGGATCCATCACCGGCGGAAACGGTATCATAAGAGCAAGAACCCTTCCGGGAAGCTCGTACAGCGCCAGCGTAAAATTTGATTTTTAATAGTATACACCATGTGGAATGAACCGTAAGGTTCATTCTGCATTTTTTAACAACAATAATATGTTTAAACAAGAAGCCATTGAAGTCATCCGGAAAGCGATTACCGAAGAAGGAATCCTGGCATCGGCACAGCAACGGGACAATTATGCAAGAGTATGGGCCAGGGATTCCATGATGACAGGCTACGCAGGGATTTTAACGGATGACGAAGAAATACTAGCCGGGCTTGAACAATCGATCCTGACGCTCGCCAAACACCAGGCGGAAAACGGGCAGATCCCATCCAATGTGGTGAATGACAAAGCAAGCTACGGAACCCACGTCGGAAGAACCGATGCCACAACATGGTGGGTGGTTGTTGCCTGTGAGTATCTTAAAAAACAGAAAAATGAAGCTCTTAAAAATAAGCTTCAGCCCCAGATCTACCAGGCACTTTCCTGTCTTAAAACCTGGGAATATAATCAGAGAGGATTGGTCTACAGCCCGCTCGGCGGAAACTGGGCAGATGAATATGTCACTTCCGGATATACATTATATGATAACATCTTACGGTACTGGGCTTTAAAGAATGTTGCTGAAATTTACCATGATGAAGACCTGAAAACGAAGGCCGTAAACACAAAACAACTCATCCAGGAGAATTTTTACAAGAATGATTCGGATATGATAAAATATCACGAAACAGCCTATGCCAAAACTCCGGCAAAACCCTATTTCTGGGCCTCGCTGAATGCCAATGGCTATGACGCAAGGTTTGATCTTGCCGGAAACGCACTGGCCATTCTCTTAGATTTTGAGTTGGACTATAAAGCTTTTTCAGAATTCCTGGAAACCGTTCATGAAGAATTCGGACACTGGATGCTTCCCGTTTTTTATCCGGTGATTTTCCCGGGCGATGACGACTGGAGGCTGCTGGAAAACAACTACAGCTACAGCTTTAAAAATGAGCCGCATCATTTCCACAACGGCGGATCGTGGCCGATATTTTTAGGCTGGCTCTGCCTCGGGCTCAAAAGAAAAGGCTTCCCGGAAATTCCCGAGAAAATTATTGCCCAATACGAATCGCTGATGAAAGAAAAGGGGGAGCATTTCAGGGAATACTATTCCACGGATGAACTTCTGCCGCTGGGAACGGAACAGCTTTGCTTTTCCGCGTCGGGATATCTTCTGATGACGAATTAAAATTAAAGCGCAAAAGTTACAAAAGCTTTTTTGACACATGGGTCACCCATAGAATGGTAGATTTCTGGTAGCTGAGCCTGGTTGAAGCCCGCATATGTAAGATCATAAAAGATTTTTATTGATGATTTACCATAAAAGTTTGTGGTGAAGCATCAAAAAAGACCTTCAAAGCTCTTAAAATGGTTTTATTCTTTGCGGTCTTAGTTAAGTAAAGTTTATGCTGAACCTGTCGAAGTACCTTTGCGAACTTAAAAACAGTTAGTAGTAAAAAAAACTTCGCGGACTTTGCGTTCAAACCAAACAACAAAAATGACGAAATGATTAATGTATTAAATAGAGCGTCATCATCTGTGAAAATCCGTGAAAATCTGTGGTAGAAAAATCAACCAATAACAAAAAAATGACGAAATGATAGGTGATATTATCGAACTGAAAGAAAAACATCTGGCCATCGCCAAAGAAATCATAGCCATCCTGAAACAACGGCTTTCCTTACAAACGCCTTCTAAAATTGCCATTGGCGTTGCAGGAGAAAGCGGGAGCGGAAAATCGGTAACGGCATTTTCCCTGCAGAAGGTGCTGGAACAGGAACAGGTAAAAAGTATCGTGCTGCAAATGGACGATTATTTTAAGCTTCCTCCGAGAACCAACCATGAAAACAGGCTGAAATCCCTGGATAATGTCGGAATCCATGAAGTGGATCTCGAAAAACTGGCCCAAAACATCACTGCCTTTAAGAACGGAGTTTCCGAAATCGAAAAACCGTTGGTCAATTATAACGAAAATTCCATCGGGACGGAAAAAATCAATGCTTCGGAATATGACGTTGTGATTGTGGAAGGAACCTATATTTTTGAAGCGGAAGGATTTGATTATAAAATCTTCATAGACCGCAATTACCGGGACACTTATGAAAACCGGATGAAACGGAACCGTGATGAAAAAAGCGATTTCGTGGAAGAAGTTCTGGAAATCGAACACCGGATCATCCGTAATTTCAAAAATAATGCGGATCTTATCCTCGGAAAAAACTATGAACCCATAAACCCGAATGTATGAACGTCAATAGAATCATTCCGCGCCTGAGTTTCTGGCAGATCTGGAACATGAATGTCGGATTTTTCGGTATTCAGTACAGCTTCGGATTGCAGCAGACCGCGGTGAATCCCATTTATTCCTTTTTGGGAGCCCATGCGGAACAGCTGCCGATCCTGAACCTGGCCGGCCCGATCACCGGATTGCTGATCCAGCCTCTCATCGGAGCCATCAGCGATAAAACCTGGAGCCCGAAGTGGGGCCGCCGGAAACCGTTCTTTTTATTGGGGGCCGTATTCTGCAGCATTGCCCTGTTCCTGTTCCCGTTCAGTTCTACGATTTGGATGGCCGCCGGATTATTGTGGATCTTGGACGCCGCCAACAATACCGCCATGGAGCCTTACCGGGCGTTTATCGGTGACAAGCTGCCGGAAGATCAGCAGACCTTTGGATTTCAGATGCAGAGTTTATTCGTAGGGGCGGGAATTACCTTAGCCAATCTTTCGCTGTTTGTTTTCCAGAAGTACCTGGGCGGGAACGCGGCAAACGGCGGTATTCCGGTTTGGGTATACTATTCATTTTTCCTGGGATCTTTCTGCTCCATTGCATCCGTTGCCTGGTCGGTCTACAAAACGCCTGAGATTCCGCCGACGGAAGAAGAATTGGCAGAATTAACAAAGGCAAAAGCGGAAAGTACGTTTTTTACGCCTTTTATAGAAATTATAACCGCCATCAGGGAAATGCCTAAAATCCTGTGGCAGCTGTCATTGGTATACCTTTTCCAATGGTATGCGCTTTTTGTCTACTGGCAGTTTATCACGCCGATGCTGAAATGGTCTTTGTACGGGATTTCAGAAGCGGATGAAATAAAAGCAAACGGTTTCCTGGAAAGTGCCAAAAAGGGAATTTCCGTGGCCACTTCCGATATGGCATGGGCGAAAGGCGTACTTCACCAGGTGGAAGTAGCTGTAGGGCAGACCGGACTGATGAACGGTTCCTACAACATCGTGACCATGGTTTCTGCGTTACTTCTGGTGCCGTTTGCCAATAAATTCACTTCCAAAAATACCTATATCTGCTGCCTGTTCCTTACCGGCTTTGGACTGATGACTTTGCCGTTTATCAAAGATGAGTATCTCATCCTGCTTCCGATGATCGCGTTGGGAATCGGGTGGGCTTCGATGATGGGACTGCCATATTCCATGGTTTCAGCGTCGATCCCTCACAGCAAAAGAGGTGTTTATATGGGGGTGATCAATATGATGATCGTGATCCCGATGCTGATCCAGACTTTGTCTTTCGGATCGATCTTCAATAATCTCTTAGGAAGCAATCCTTCTTCGGCGATTATCCTGGCCGGTATTTTATTTGTTGTGGCAGGAGTCTGTGTATTTAAAATAAAACCCGTGCGTTCGTCGGCTGAATTTGAGATTAAGATGTAAAACATACAGCCTGTTTAAATTTTAACTGAGAAAATTGTCCGTCATCTTCCTCGATTTCTAAATTAAAAATATACTCGGAATTTAAACAGGCTTTTCATTCTGAATCTAAACTGTCCTCCCACAGTCTAATGATATTAATCATTAAAATAAAATACTTAAATATCTTTTATTTAATTTTCGATCTCTATCTTTGTCCTATAAAAGTTGCCCATGTTTTCCAAGACTTGTGAATATGCCATCAGGGCTTTGATCTTCATCGCACAGCAGTCGAAGGACGAAAAGCGGATAGGGATCAAAGACATTGCAGCGGGAATCAGTTCTCCGGAATATTTCATTGCGAAAATATTGCAGGATCTCAGCAGAAAAGGTTTCGTGCAATCGGTAAAAGGACCAAACGGCGGCTTTTATATGGATGATGCCAATCTCGATCAGTCGGTCGCAGACATCGTGAGGGAAATCGATGGCGACAAACTCTTTTCCGGCTGCGGGCTGGGACTGAAAGAATGCTCGGAAGCACATCCCTGTCCCATTCATAATGATTTCAAACACATCAGGCAGGAAATTAAAGACATGCTTGAGAATTCGAAGATCAGAATGTTTGTCAAAAATCTAGATCTGAAATTAACCTTTCTGAAACAATAAGCTTTTTAAAATTAAATTTAAATAAGATCCAATTAAAAATTACGGTTTAATAAAATACTAAAAGGTATTTATATCTCATTGGAGGAGTTATTAAATCAAAAACCTTTAAAAACAATTTAACATGAGAAAATCATTCTTCATTACCGCTGTTTTAGCCGTTCTGATCCATACAAATTCCTGCAGGCAAAATGATTCTAAGATTGCAGAAGGGCAGACGGATACCGAAAAAATACTCACAGACGGATCATCGGAAACACAGAAACTGGTAGCTCCGCCCTATGTTCCGAATCCGGTTGGCAGCAGAGCCGCCAAAAAAGTAGTGGTAAACCTCGAAACCATCGAAAAGACCGGTGATCTTGCCGACGGCACTCAATATCATTTCTGGACGTTCAACGGAACGGTGCCCGGAAGTTTTATCCGGGCAAGGGTAGGAGATGAGATCGAGCTTCATCTTAAAAACAACGAAAACAATACATTTCCCCACAACATCGACCTTCATGCGGTAAACGGCCCCGGCGGCGGAGCAGAAGCCACTTTTGTAGCACCCGGAACCGAAAAAGTATTCAATTTTAAAGCTTTAAATCCGGGACTGTACGTCTATCACTGCGCCACGGCTCCCGTAGGAATGCACATTGCCAACGGAATGTATGGTCTTATTCTTATAGAACCCGAAGGCGGACTTCCGAAAGTTGACCGCGAGTACTACATCATGCAGGGCGATTTCTACACCAAAGGAAAATTCGGGGACAAAGGATTGCAGGAGTTTGATATGGATAAAGCCATCGCAGAACATCCGGAATATGTCGTGTTCAACGGAAATACGGGCGCTCTGCTAGGCGACGGCGAATTGCAGGCAAAAGTAGGGGAAACCGTTCGTTTCTTTGTCGGAAACGGGGGGCCGAACCTGACTTCTTCCTTCCACGTGATCGGGGAAATATTTGATAAAGTCTATATCGAAGGCGGAAGTAAGATCAATGATAATGTGCAGACCACCGTGATTCCGCCGGGCGGAGCGTCTATTGTTGAATTCAAAGCAACGGTTCCCGGGGAATATGTGATTGTGGATCATGCTATTTTCAGGGCTTTCAACAAGGGAGCTTTAGGAAAATTAAAAGTAACCGGACCCGATAATCCGGCGGTTTATAAGAAAAACTAACAGGACGCAGAAAGATTTATTGAAAAGGGTTTAGATAAGGTTCCATAAGGAGTAAACAGGAAATCATGAGAAGTGTATTAGTAATGTGTTTTATAATTGTTATCAGCCTGGTTTCCTGTTCCGGGAACCGTGATCTGCCCGGTCATCAGAAAGAGACGGACCATCATCTGACGAGCATTTCCAGCACAAAGAAAATGGTAAAAATCGATGCGGGGAGCTATGAAGCTTTTATCGGAAAAGATTCCGGGAGGGTGGTGAAAGTAGCATCCTTTTATATGGATGAAGCCCCCGTCACCAACGGAGAATACCTGCAGTTTCTGAAAAAAAATCCGCAATGGACCAGAAGTAAAGTACTGAGGCTGTATGCAGACACCACGTACCTGAAACATTGGAAGAGCGACTATGAAATCCCGCCGCATCTCAGTCCCGGGGCACCCGTTACCAATATTTCCTGGTATGCTGCTGAAGCCTACGCCAAAAGTGTCGGAAAAAGACTGCCTACCATTGATGAGTGGGAATATGCAGCGCTGGCAGACCGCGTTTCAAAAGATGCCTCCCGAAACCCGGCGTTTACCGCTTTCATTTTAAAATCCTATCAGAAAACAGATAAAAACAAACAGCTGGTGAAGCGGTCCGAACCCAATTATTACGGCCTCTACGATATGTACGGAATGGTTTGGGAATGGACCTGCGATTTCAACTCGGTGATGATGAGCGGTGAATCCCGGAAAGACAAAACCACCAACGAATCTCTGTTCTGTGCCGGAGCAGCGGTGACCTCATCCGATCTCAGGAACTATGCGGCATTTGTAAGATATGCCCTCAGAGGAAGCTTAAAAGCAGATTACTGCCTGAACAATCTGGGTTTCAGGTGTGCTAAAAATATTGAAAATTAAATTTTATGAAAATTATACTATACCTTTTACTGGCGATGATCTCCTTATCATGCAGTAAAAAAAACGAAGCAGTAAGTCCCGATTCTATTTACCATGTGAAATCAGAATGGGAGAACCAGGATGGGAAGAAGATGACCTTCTCAGACCTGAAAGATAAAGTTCTGGTCACCGCAATGATCTTTACCTCCTGCAAAACGGCCTGCCCAAGGCTGAGTGCAGAGATGGCTAAAATTTCAAAACAGGTGGGAGACACAGATCCGGAAGACCTCCGGTATGTCCTGATTTCCATTGATCCGAAAACCGATACGCCTGAAGTGATGAAAGCTTACCTCAGATCCCACAGGTTCGATGACGGAAAGTGGACCTTCATCCGCAGCAACGAAGCCGATACCCGTGAACTTGCCAACATCATGGCGGTAAAATACAAAGAGATCTCGCCGATCCAGTTTTCCCATTCCAACATCATCAGCGTGTACTCGAAAAAAGGAACGCTTGCTTTTCAGAAAGAAGGCCTTGATACAGACGATGCGGCGTTGGTCAATGAAATTAAAAAACAATTAGAATTATAATCCCTAAAGAATTAAAACAATGAAAAAGTTATTTGTAACAGCCCTGCTGTTGTCACTCGCCGTTACTTCCTGTTCAGAAAAAAAAGAATCCGTCGCTGAAGAATCCGTTTCTGCCACCGAATCGAATATCATGATGGAAGAACCAAAGCCCAAAGATACTTCCGCGGTAGCTTCCACAGCCGCCGCTACCGGACCGGAAGCTGAGGTAGCAGAAGGAAAATCCCTGGTAGAAGGTACCGACTGTTTATCTTGCCATAAAATAGATGCTAAACTGGTAGGTCCGGCCTATCAGGATGTGGCTGCCAAATACACCGATGCGGACGTCGACCATCTTGCCCAAAAAATTATTGACGGGGGCAAAGGCGTTTGGGGAGAGATCCCGATGACGCCGCATGCCGGACTCAGCAAAGAAAATGCGCAGAAAATGGTAAAATATATTCTTTCCCTCAAAAAGTAAACCCACGTGTTATGAACGGCAGTTTCTAAAAAGCTGCTGCCACCATAACAACTGCAGACACCCGGAACAACATTGTTTGGAATTAAATACAACTGCATTTTATTTAAAACAATGTTGTTTGTAATCAAATACAATTTACATTAAGGTGAAAAAGGGTTGTTTGTAACCAAATGCAATTGCATTTTATTTAAAACAGAGTTGTTTGTAATCAAATGCAATTTACATTAAGGTAAAACAGGGTTGTTTGGAATCAAATACAACTGTATTTTATTTAAAACAGAGTTGTTTGTAATCAAATACAATTTACATTAAGGTAAAACAGGGTTGTTTGTAATCAAATGCAATTTACATAAAGGTGAAACAACAGTGTTTGTAATCAAATGCAATTGAAGAAAGATTAAAACAATATGATTTATATCAAAATGCAGCCGCAGGTGGACTTAAAACAGCATACTTTCAGTCTAAACAAAAAATATAGGGGGCTTCCTATCAAAAAACAATTCAGGAAAGCCAAAGGAATGATTCAATAAAAAATTTTAAAACAATAAAAGATAAAAAAGTATTTAATTATGAATGTACAGACAGACTTTATAGGAGACATTGTCGCTCAGGATTTCAGGACAGCGGCTATTTTTAAAAATTACGGCATCGACTTCTGCTGCAAGGGCGGAAGAACCATTGAAGAGGCCTGCGAAAGCAAAAAGCTGGATGCCGATAAGATCTATGAGGAAATCGGAAACCTTCCGAAAAATGACGGGGGAACCATCGATTTCAACAGCTGGCCCCTGGATTTACTCGCAGATTATGTAGAAAAGACCCATCATCGCTATGTGGAAGAAAAAACACCGGTGCTTCAGGCATTTCTCGATAAGCTTTGCAAAGTACACGGGGGAAGACATCCGGAGCTTTTTGAGATCCGGGATTTGTTTGAAGCTTCTGCCCGGGATCTTGGCGCACACCTGAAAAAAGAAGAGTTGATTCTGTTTCCTTTTATTAAAAATATGGTACAGGCACAGATTTCCGGGAATGTGATCCAGCAGCCTCCTTTCGGAACCGTAGAAAACCCGGTGAATATGATGAAGCACGAACATACCGTGGAAGGGGAACGCCTGAGAAAGATCGCCGAGCTTACCGATAAGTACAATCAGCCGGCAGATGCCTGCAACACCTACAGGGTAACTTTCTCCATGCTTCAGGATTTTGAAAACGATTTGCATAAACACATCCATCTGGAAAACAATATCCTTTTCCCAAAAGCCATCCGACTGGAAAAAGAATTTTCAGAAGCTATTAATTAAATTAAAAAAATATGACACCTAAAAAATTATGGATCTGGCTTACAGCAGTAATCATCGGGTCTTTCGCAGTCCTTATTTTCTACGGCGTTGAGATCTACCGGAAAATTCCGCCGGTGCCCGATAAAGTCGTGACCACCGCCGGGATTACTGTCGCTACCGGACAGGACATCAAAGACGGGCAGAATGTCTGGCAGTCGATCGGCGGACAGACCGTAGGAAGTATCTGGGGACACGGAGCCTACATCGCCCCGGACTGGAGTGCCGATTATCTTCACCGCGAATCGCTGCTCCTGCTGGATGAGCTTGCCAGAAAAGATGGGAAAATATATAAGGATCTGCCGGATGACGAGCAGGCCCGATACAAAGTGTTGCTCAAAAAAGAACTCCGTAAAAATACCCTGGACGAAACCACCAATACCATCGTGATTTCCCCGGAAAGAGCCAAAGTGCAGGCCGAGCTGGCGGAATATTATGCTAAAATTTTCATGAATGCGCCGGAGATGAACAAGCTGAGGGATCAGTATGCCATTCCAAAAAATACGGTGAAAACTACCGAAAGAATGGCCAAGATGAATGCCTTCTTCTCATGGGCAGCCTGGGTTTGCATTACGGAAAGGCCGGGAGACAAAGTAACGTATACCAACAACTGGCCTCATGATGAGATGATCGGTAATATTCCTCCGCCTTCGCTGCATTTATGGTCAGGGTTCAGTGTTTTAATGCTTCTGGGTTGTGTCGGGCTGCTGGTATTTTATCACGCCCGAAACAAAGAAGAAGAGATCAGTGAAATGCTTCCGCTGGAAGATCCGCTGAGAAATATGAAGCCGACGCCTTCCATGAAAGCAACTTTAAAATACATCTGGGTCGTGGCATTGCTGATTCTCGTTCAGATGCTCGCCGGTGTGATTACCGCACATTATGGGGTGGAAGGAAGTGCCTTTTACGGAATCCCCTTGGATGAGGTTTTGCCACAATCGATTTCCCGAAGCTGGCACGTACAGCTGGCCATTTTCTGGATCGCGACCTCGTGGCTGGCGACCGGATTGTACATTGCTCCTGCCGTTTCCGGGTATGAACCGAAATACCAGGTTTTAGGAGTAAATATACTGTTCGGTGCTTTACTCATCGTCGTTTTCGGATCATTGGCAGGACAATGGCTGGGCGTGATGCAGAAGCTGGGCTATGTAGACAATTTCCTTTGGGGACATTCCGGGTACGAATATGTAGAGCTTGGAAGAATCTGGCAGATCCTGCTGCTGGCAGGGTTGATTCTCTGGCTGGTATTAATGGTAAGAGCACTGCTTCCTGCATTGAAGAAAAAAGGCGGCGACAGGCATTTATTATTGCTGTTCACGCTTTCAGCGGTGGCTATTGCCTTATTTTACGGAGCCGGATTAATGTATGGCAGACAGACACACATGGCCATCGCAGAATACTGGAGATGGTGGGTCGTTCACCTTTGGGTAGAAGGATTCTTCGAGGTTTTTGCAACGGTAGTCGCAGCGTTCCTGTTTACCAGATTAGGATTGTTAAGGCTTAAATCGGCCACCCATGCGGTATTGTTTTCCACCATCATCTTCCTGGCGGGAGGTATCCTGGGAACTTTTCACCACCTGTATTTCAGTGCGACGCCGACGGCGGTTCTGGCATTGGGAGCGACCTTCAGTGCGTTGGAAATTGTTCCGCTGGTACTGATTGGTTTTGAAGCCTGGCAGAATTACCAGATCAGCAAATCTACCAAATGGATCAAAGCGTATAAATGGCCGATCTACTGTTTTATCGCCATGTGCTTCTGGAATTTCCTCGGAGCCGGGATCTTTGGTTTTGCCATTAATCCTCCGATCGCTTTGTATTATATCCAGGGACTGAACACGACTGCTGTTCACGGTCATGCCGCCTTATTCGGGGTGTACGGAATTCTCGGGATCGGTTTGATGATGTTTGTCCTGAGAGGCTTATATCCCGACCGGCAATGGAATGATAAACTGATCGGTTGGGCGTTTTGGTTAACCAATATCGGATTGTTGGTGATGGTAACCATCAGCCTGCTGCCGATCGGAATCATGCAGTCGGTAGCTTCCATCAAAGAAGGCTATTGGTACGCCCGTTCCGCGGAATTTATGCAGACGGATATGATGCATACCTTACGATGGCTGCGGGTTCCGGGTGATATTTTACTGGCGTTGGGAGAACTGCTGCTGGTGATTTTCATTATCGGATTAAAAACCGGATGGTCGTTAAAAGAAGAAAGATAACCATTGATTAACTATGAGAACTGTCATTCGTTTTTGTGATGCAATGGCAGTTCTTTTCTCTAATTTTAGTAAAGAAATAATATGAAAAGAAATGAAAACTTAGTCCCGCTTTCAAGAGAGCATCATTTCGGATTGCTCTGTATGTGGAAGATCAGGCAGGGCGTTACTAAAGGAATCGCATATAAAAGAATCCTGAATTATGTTAATTATTTCTGGAAAGAAAGCCTGAGCCGTCATTTTGAAACAGAAGATCGCGTACTTCCCGAAATGGAAAACGCAATCCTTCAGAATCAGATGGAACAGGAACACAGCCAGATCAGGAAGCTGATCAGTCATATCAATGCCTCAGATGACAAACAACTGCTGCTTGATTTTGCCAATGCGCTTCAGAATCACATCCGGTTTGAGGAACGCGTGGTATTCCCGGAGTATGAACAAAACCTTTCCGATGAGCAAATGAAGGAAATAGGCAAACTGCTGTCAGATTCCGATCATAAAGGGATCGATGACTATCCCGATGAATTCTGGAAATGATGATTCAATAGGCATATTTAAAGTTAAACCTTAAAAATTTAATTCAAATAAAATTTAAACCGATCAAAAAATAAGAAATGGAAAATACAGAGAAACAATTGGGAGAATATCTTTATCTGGCTATGGGCGACTGCAACGGGCATAAGGTAATTCTTGGCGTGGGATATACCCCGGAATATGCAGATAAAAAAGCAAAACAGTTTGAAGCCGCCGCCAAAGGTACCGTAAAATACATCGATATTTCCATTGTAAAATCGGGAGATAAGACCAAGTGCGGGACTATTGACCGCATGGAGTAAATCTTTTGTTTAAATGAAATATCCCATGAAATATTTCGGATTCTGGCTGAAGCTGTGCCTGTTCAACTTTTTTATAGTGGCGGTTTTGGGGGTGGCAATGCGCTATAATATGGCGTTTTCAATTCCCGGGATCAACCATAAATTTATGCAGGAATCGCATTCTCATTTTGCTTTTTACGGTTGGGTGAGTGCGGCGATTTATCTTTTTGCGGTAAAATATTTAAATGAAAATGTGGACGGGGTCAGACTGTCCAAATACCAGTTTTTAATGATTTTCAACCAGATCGGTTCTTATGGAATGCTGGTGTCATTTCTCTACAAAGGGTATTTCTGGCTTTCGATTGTCTTTTCATCCATAGCCTTATTTTCGGGATTTGCCTACTTTATCTTTTTACTGATTGATACCAGGAGCAATAAAAATCCTGAGATCATCTGGCTGAAATCAGGCGCTTTTTTTGCCGTATTATCAGCCGCCGGAATTTTCGGACTGGCTTATTTCTCTTCTAAAAAAGATGAATTTGAGGTGCTTTTCAGAGCATCGACTTATTTTTATCTTCATTACCAGTACAACGGGTTTTTCCTTTTTTCCTGCATCGGCTTGTTTCTTATCTCGCTAAAGCAACAGGGAATTACAATCCCGGAAAGATTGAACCGGAATATTTTCTACCTGTTATTTATCGGATGTTTTCTGGGATACGGACTTTCGGTTTTATGGCTAAAGATGAACTTGTTTTTATACATTTTTATGGTTCTGGTCTCTGTGATCCAGCTGTTAGGTGCCTTTAAACTTTTGGTATGGATTAGGAGAAATAAAATATTCACCCATAAAAATTCGATAGAAACATGGCTTGCCGGCGCTTTTGGATTTGCTTTTTTAGCAAAGTTCATGCTGCAGGGTTTATCGGTAATTCCGGCGCTGGGAACATTGGCTTTCAGCAATATCAACCTTGTGATCGCTTATCTACATCTGATTTTATTGATGGGAATCAGTCTTTTCCTGGTCTGGAAAATAGTTCAGTTACCTATTGTTCAAAAAACGAAAATCCTGAAAATAAGTGTCATAATATTAATCTCCGGGATTGTTTTGAACGAATTATTACTGGCAGCTTCAGGAATTTTTTCGGTGTTGTTTATTCCTTTTTTAAGCTCAAGGTATTGGTTGCTTTTGGCATCGTTAGTGATTATGGTCTCGATTTTTGTATTCTTTAAATCAATCAGGATCAGAAATCATTAAGGTCATTGATTTTCAGTACAGATCCCAGGTCTTTCAGATCTTTAATTTTATACTGAAACATGATCAATACTTTCTCTTTTATCGCCACGGCAAGATGGTGTATCGGGCAGGGATTTTCTCCGTTGCATTGTTTTAAACCCAAAAGGCAGGACGTTAAAACCTCTTTTCCTTCAAAATTTTCGTAGATATCTTTTATGGTTAAGCTTTCAAATTGCTCATCGTTGAGGTAAAATCCGCCGCCTTTTCCTTTTCCCGAAGAAATAAGCTGTTTTTTGGTAAGCTGCTGAAGAATTTTTGATGTGAAATGAGTAGGCGTGCCGATTTGTTCGGAAATATCTATAATCCCTATTTTTCTTT
>JBMDXW010000298.1:0-2835 GCA_048594965.1 Chryseobacterium sp. | reverse complement strand
GAGCTTCGATAACTTCTTTTACTTTCACCGGCTCAATTCTCACTTCAATTCCTCTTTGTTTTGCCAACTGAATAAAACTGTCTCTTGTGACACCGTCTAAGATTTTTTCAGAAGTCGGAGGAGTATAAATTGTATCGTTGATTCTTACAAAAACATTCATTGTTCCACTCTCTTCAAAATATTCGTGAGTAGCATCATCTGTCCAGATAATCTGCTCATAACCTTCTTCGATAGCCAACTGAGTCGGGTAAAAAGAAGCAGCATAGTTTCCTGCAGCTTTAGCAGAACCTACTCCACCGCTCGCCGCTCTTGAATAGTGATCTGAGATTTTTACTGAAACCGGTTCTGTATAATACATTTTTGCAGGTGTAGCTACAATTGCAAACATATATTTGTTTGCTACTCTTGCTTTTAAAGCTTCTTCTGTAGCAAAAATTAAAGGTCTGATGTATAAAGACATTCCTTCACCTTCCGGGATCCAGTCTCTGTCGATATCAACCAATACTTTCAAGCCATCCAAAAACATTTCTTCAGTAACTTCCGGCATAGCCAGACGTTTTGCAGATTTATTGATACGTTCAAAATTCTTTTCGGGCCTGAAAAGGAAAACCTGTCCGTCTTTGTCTTTGTAAGCTTTCATACCTTCAAAACAAGCTTGTCCGTAGTTTACCCCCATCATGGCAGGCGTAAACATGAGAGGACCGTAAGGAACCAATTTTACATCGCCCCATTTTCCATCTTCGTACTCACAGACAATCATATGATCGATAAATGTGTTTCCGAAAGAAAAATTGTTTGGGTCGAATGTAGAAATCCGGGAGTTTTCAGTTTTTTGAATTATCATTTCTAAAATTTTTTATGATGTTCTACAAATTTAACATAATTTTCTAAATATAAAAATTTTAGAGTAATTTTGTAAAAAAATACCTTGGAAAGAGAGATAAAGACTACAAACGACGGGAGTAAAACATTATATATCAATGGTTTGAATGAGAATTACCATTCCCATCACGGAGCGCTTCAGGAAGCAGAACATGTGTTTATTAAAAATGGATTAAATTTAATAAATGATTACGAAATTAATATTTTAGAACTCGGTTTTGGAACAGGTTTGAATGTTTTGGTGACAATTAATGAATATTTAAAAACTGACAAAAATCATATCATTAATTATTTTACGCTGGAAAAATATCCCATAAATGAATCGGAAATGAACGATTTGGCATACGATGAGCTTTTCGATAACACCGAATTTAAAAATATTTATCATAAAATTCACAATTCAGAATGGGGAAAACAGCTTGAAATTGTTAAAGGATTTAACCTGAAAAAGATAAACTGCGATTTTTTTAAACTGAAAGACATAGAGTTACCGGAAATCAATCTTGTTTACTACGACTGTTTCGGAGCAAGGGTTCAGCCTGATCTCTGGGAAAAGCCTTTGTTTGAAATGGTTTCTGACAAAATGACGGTTAACGGATTATTAACAACCTATTCTTCAAAAGGAAGTGTAAGAAGAATTCTTCAGGAACTTCATTTTGAAGTGGAAAAAAAGCAGGGGCCGCCGGGTAAAAGAGAAATGATCAATGCGGTGAAGAAATGAACTTATAATGTATCAATGTACCAATTTAACAATGATCACTGGAAACTGTTACATTGGTACATTAATAGATGGATTATCCAAAATTCTTTTTCCAGTCTTTTTTCATCTGTGCATATTTCTTATCAGATTCGGCTTCCTTCCATTTTTTAAAGAATATATCCGCTGATTTTTCTTTTTCAGGATCACCTGTCCCACGTTTCATTATCTTATAATTATCCTCTGCATCATATTTTTTGCCTCCTTTATAGTTGAAGTATCTTCTTGCTCTCGTAAAGCCCATCTGCAAATATTTTCTAGCCATATCGGCTCCGACAAAATCATTTTTACGAAGATATCCTTTAAATAGATCAAATATTTTCGCTGAACTTTCTTCCGCAATATCGGCAGTCTTGAAACGCCAGAATTTTCCTATTTCACTTTTGTAGGGCTTGCAAATCAAAACTCCTTGCTCTCCTTTGCCGACACGGTATTTTTCGGGATGCTCACGATAATCGATATCAGGCTTCCAGAAGTATTTTTCTGAATCAAAATTGAGGTAAGTAGGTTTCTGGTCTTTCATTTTATTTAGCAAGCCTTATTCCGGTAAACTGCCACTTCAGATCGGGTTGGAAAAAATTGCGGTAGGTTTCTCTGCTATGTCCGGGAGATGTCGCTATGGAGGCTCCCCGCAATACCATCTGATTCACCATAAATTTTCCATTGTATTCTCCTACGGCACCAGGTTCTTTTTTAAATCCGGGATACGGAAGGTAAGCACTGTTGGTCCACTCCCATCTTGTTCCCCAATCGAAATGCGGAGAAGCCACCTCCCACTCCTCTTCTGTAGGAAGGCGCATTCCTTTCCAGGATGCATATGCTGAAGCTTCATAGAAATTGACATGACACAGCTCGTCATCAGGATGTATCTCTTCCAGACCTCTCAGGGTGTAATTCATCCATTGTCCGTCGATTTTATGCCAGTATAGAGGTGATTTCACTTTGTTTTCCTTTACCCAGTTCCATCCGTCCGCATGCCAGAATCTGAAATCGGTATATCCGCCATCTTCCATAAATTCAAGATATTCCCTGTTAGTAACGAGTTGGCTTGAAATTCCGAAATCATTGAGGTATACCTTGTGCCTGTTTAGTTCATTATCAAATGCGAATCCTACACCATCAAACCCGATCTCATAAATTCCTTCCGAAAAACGGAGCATTGTTTTTTCTGCGCTATGTCTTGGTTTTTTGATAAA
>JBMDXW010000297.1:0-39663 GCA_048594965.1 Chryseobacterium sp. | reverse complement strand
GTTCGCATCTTTCCCTTTGATGTCAACACCCTCTAATCTTGGGGCAATAAGCCCTTCCGCGGTGCTTGTGCCTGTAGATTTGGCGGTAATATCAAGGGTCGCTTTTGGGGAGGTATTGTTAATCCCCACCTGAGCGAACATTGCAAGACTGATGAATAGAACAGCCAGTGTAATAATGTTTTTCATTGTTTATGAATTATAAATTGTTATTGTTTTGATTACTTTATTTATTGAACACAAAGTGCACAAAGATTTTTTTAATGCATTGCGCTTTAAGTTTCACAAAGCCGCTTCGCTTATAAGAGCCTACAGAGTAAGCTATTGAAGATGAAAGACCACTCATCGTACCGAAAACCGGGAATTCCCATCCACCGGAGGGGTGGCGAAAATTCAAAGAATTTTTGACGGGGTGGTTATATGTATTCATCATCATTTAATGTTATTACTCGGTTTCTGCACCCTATTCTTTTTTGAACACGAAGTGCACGAAGCTTTTTTTAATGCATTACGCTTTAAGTTTCACAAAGCCGCTTTGCTTATAAGAGCTCGCGGAGATTGAGTTGATTCGCTTCCGGATTTGCTATGCTAAAGGTATTAGTGCTATTCGTGCAAGATCATTCGTGCCGTTTGTGTTTAAAACCCGGCGGAGGACGGCTGAAGTGGCTTGCCGTAATCTCTAAACAAAAAGATTTAGTATTGAGCAAAATGAAGCGTAACGTCTTTACGCAGAAAGGTACTAATACAGGAAGTCGTAGAAAGCTAATCGTTTGGTTTTTCATCATTTATGAAAAGTAGTCTTAGTTTGACTATATTTTGTTTTCAATCCTCTAAGAATCAGTAAGGTTTATACTATCGGGAATTTGGTCAAAATGCTTAAAAACGGCCGATTTCATGACAACATTTGCCATTTAACATATTAAAAAACAAATGATTATTGTTGGGGTGTAATCATAAAATATTTAAATTTGTCAAATAAAAGTAGTCAAACTAAGACTACTTTTTTTATGCCATAATGAGGAGCTTTTTTGCTTAATAATAGACTTAAAAAAAAATGCTCTGACGGATAAAAGGAACGCGTTCTTACAGCTTTTTCACTGAATTCTTTTTAAGGTGGATCTATGACAGGCTTCTGCGACTACCCCCACTAAAAATCCTCTTAATTTTTGGAATCTCACAAGAGGAATTTTTTAGAGTATGTGGGCCTTTGATAGCCTCAGGCCCCGCCGGTCGGCTACTTTCTGCCGATTTCCATAAATCCCATATCCATTACCCTAAAACTAATACACACCCTTTGCCATTGACTTGGTCGGAATAACATGCATCGACTAAAAAGAGATCATCTTCAATCTCAACAGGAATCCCGACCTTGCAGTTAACATACGCACGGAAGATTCATGTTTAGGCCTTTACAGGATAACAATCGGGTTGGTAGATCGGCCCTTTGAGCTCCAGAGATCGAGAGGTGCCTTCGTCGGGCGACGAAAGCGGCTCTCGCAAATCAGAGGTGACAGCCGTTTCAGCTTTATCCCATGTGTACCATAAAAAAAGCAGCTGTAATGATACAGCCGCTTTTCAAAAATTTATGAATGATCAGGTTAATCCCTGTTTTTAACCAACACCCATCCTGAATATTTTACAGGAGTATTCTTCTTGTCATTTTCATTCCAGGAAACGGAGTACCAGTAACTTCCGGTAGGAACTTTCCTCCCGCCCATGGTTCCGTCCCACCGGTACCGGGTGGTCTTATCTGCTTTATGGATCATCGCTCCATAGCGGTCAAATACATTGAACACAAGATTCTGTTTTCCTGCCAGCGCAGAATAATCGATTCCGTCATTTACCCCGTCGCCATTGGGCGTGATCACATTGATGATATTCGGAACTACGACGGTAATATCAATCGGTTCACAGTCATAGGCATCCTTTACATAAATTTTCACATCGCCTCTCGGTACATTTTTAAACTCGTTAGAATCCTGCCAGTTGATTCCGTCGGTGGAATATTTGTAAGGCGCGGTTCCTCCGATCACAAATACGGATATTACATTATTGGAAATATCAACGCTTGAAATCACCGGCTGTTCGGAAGCATAAACTTTCACGGTCTGGGTTACCACACAGGTTCCGGTCTTAAGCTTCACCCAATAGGTTCCTACCCCTACATTAGAAATGGTCCTGGTAACGGCGCCGGTACTCCACTCGTAAGATGAAAATCCGGGACCTGCATCAAGGACTGTCGTATCTTCCATACAGATGATCTTATCTTCGAGGGTTGTGGAGTAAACAGGAGGAATGACTTCCAGTGTTACTTTAGCAATATCAAAACATCCGAACGAATTGCTGACCCTGATGTAAACGACTCCATTCGGAGCTTCATAGTTGCTGACATTGGAGGTTGGGATTTCGTTTGTTTGATTTTGCGCATCCGTTAAGGATGGATAATATTTTTTCGTGATGCCCCCGGAAGAGCCGATCACCGGTGCGGTGGTAAGGTCGAAATGTCCCATGGAAGGATTGGTTTCCGTGGCGCATGTTCTGAGTGAGGCATCGGTTGCGGTCACCGTAGGCGCTACCTTCAGTGCGATGGTGGCGTCGTTATTATCGCACAGCACCGAAGACGGATCTTTGATGACCACGGAAATATTGGTATCTGCACTGTACTGGAAATTTGCCGGATTGGCAATCGGTGTTCCGCTTCCAGTAACGTAATACGTAAAGCTGTAGTTGGCCGGTGTTGCGGTAAGCAGTGAATTCAGTGCCGTTAAATCAATGTTTGCCATTCCGGTGACATCCGGGCAGATATTCCTGGTAATAGTCGTCGCCAGCAAAGGAATTTTGTCTACGTAAACCTTTACATTCTTAATAGAGTGGCGGGATCTGTTTCCTCCTGTAGAAGCGGAGAACCCGAAGTATCCCACCGTCATGGCCGCTGCCGTTCCTGAAGGGGCAAAGGACTGGTTACAGATCACGTTTCCATCGATCGTAATTTTTACGATCCAGTTGGCCGGAGCCGCGGGATCTACTTCTGCCGTTACCTCAACATGCTTATACGTCGTTCCCTGGAAAGGAAGCGTGGTATTCATATCCGGGGAATGAAATGAGCTTCCCGGGATATTAAAGAACTCCACGTTGTTGCTGTCTGTCGTATTGGCTACCTGGCCATAGGCCACATGCACTTTACTCATGACAGCGGTTGTGGTGTTGTTATACGTGTCCAAACCAACGATAAACCCCACGGCATTCTGGGAAACCCCAAGCCCGGAACCCAGCACGCTGGCCACCGGCGGATTCGCAAGATACCAGAAGGCGATACCATCCCCGTTTGCGGTCTGGTTGGAGTCCATCCTGAAATCGAATTCGACTCTCCATTTATCACAGTATTTGAGGTTGATGGGATCATTCAGTCTTATGGATCCGGACTGATTGTTGGTGTCGGGCGTCAACTGTACAAAATCTGTGGGCGCCGTAGTGGGACCTACCATGGTCCATCCTGCCGTATTTACAGGACTTCCTGTAAGCTGATAGGTTTGGGAATACGCTCTGTTGCAGAATACAAGTACAAAAATGAAAAATAATAAAAAGTAGTTTTTCTTCATATATTAAAAGTATTAGTTATGCATCGTAAATGTAATTAAATAATCCAATCATTCCACGACATCATGCTTTTCTATCCTCATGATGAGTAGATAATGTGTACCCTGATCTTATGTTCGGATTACAAAAAAGATCACTCCATGGGATGAAGTGATCTTCATGTATGGTTGTATGGTTGTACTATATTAATCTCTGTTCTTCACCAGAATCCACCCTGAATATTTCACAGCGGTATTCTTTTTATCGTTTTCGTTCCACGATACGGAGTACCAGTAATTTCCGGTAGGTACTTTTCTGCCTCCTACCGTTCCGTCCCAACGGTATCGGTTCGACTTATCAGCCTGGTGAATTTTCGTCCCGTAACGGTCGTACACATTGAATATCAGATTCTGTTTTCCGGCAAGTGCCGAGTAGTCTACCACATCATTGATCCCATCACCGTTCGGCGTAATAACGTTGATGATATTCGGTACGACAATCGTGATCCGGATCGGATCGCAGTCATAGGCGTCTTTTACAAAAATAAAAGAGTCTCCTCTCGGCATATTCTTGAATTCATTAGAATCCTGCCAGTTGATCCCGTCAGTGGAATATTTGTAAGGGGCAGTACCTCCGTTTACATAAACGGTAACGGTTGTATTCGAAATATCAACACTTGTAATCACGGGTTGTTCCGAAGCATAAACGGCTACGTTCTGGGTAACCACGCAGGTTCCGGTTTTCAGTTTCACCCAATACAGACCTACCCCGGCCGTAATGGTTTGGGAAGTCGCCCCGGTACTCCATTCATAAGAGGTAAATCCCGGACCCGCATCAAGAATGACGGTGTCTTCCATACAGATAATCTTGTCTTCCAGGGTTGTTGAAAACACCTGAGGAATCACAATAAGGTTTACTTTGGCAATAGCATAACATCCGTTTGAGTCGGTGACTTTTATATAAATGACCCCGTTTGGAGAAATGTAAGAATTAAAGGTTAAAATCTCATTCGTTCCGTTCTGTGCATCGGTTAAGGATGGATAATATTTCTTTACTATTCCGTTTTGTGTGGTTACCGGTGCGGTGGTAAGATTAAACAATCCGGTCGAAGGATTGGTATCAATCGCACAGGCTCTTAAAGTAGCTTCCAGAACCTGCACCACAGGAAATAAGGCAAGCGTTACCTGGGCGACATCGGTACATCCCTGCGGGGTAGTGACCTGGGCATAAAGGGTAGCAGCCGGTGATAGGTAAGCCGAAGGATTGGTAATAGGACTTACCTGATTATTGAGATCAGACATCGTATTGTAAAATACGGCCGTACTCCCGGGAACCGAGGACAGTGCTGCCGAAGTAAGATCGAAGACCGCTCCGCCGGCATTGTTATTATTGCATCCTGTAAGCGTGACATCATTCGCCGCAAAAGGGCTCGGATTCAGCACGATCTTTCCGTCGCCGTTGTCACATAATGTGGAAGAAGGGTCTTTTACAACAACCGTAATGGTGCTTGTTCCCGTACCATACTGGTAGTTGGAAGGGTTTGAAATAAGGGTTCCTCCGGGCCCGAAATAAGAAAACGTATAGTTTGCCGGATTGGCGACAAACTGATTCTGAAAGGTCGTCAGATCTACTGTTCCATTCCCTGTGGAAGGGTTCACGCATACGAAAGGCGTAACCGTATTGGTAAGGATGGGCACTTTATCAATATATATTTTTGCATTTTTAATAGAATGCCTGGCGCTGGCACCTCCGGTAGCCGCAGAAAAACCGAAATAACCGGTTGTCATTCCCACTGCCCCTCCTGATGCAGTAAACGGCTGATCTACCAAAACCACCCCGTCCAGCTGGATTTTAATATTCCAGATATTTGGGTTTATGGGATCTATGGTTCCGTTCACCACCACATGCTTATAGGTTGATCCTACGAAAGGCTGCGTAGGATTCAGGTCCGCAGTATGAAAGGTGCTTCCCGCCGTATTGTTGTATTCAATATTATTATTTCCGGCAGGGAGGTCGTTGGTTCCATACAGGACGTGAACTTTACTCATCTGCCCTTCGGTGGTGTTATTAAAGATATCAAAACCGACCATCAGCCCATTGGCGTTGGAAGGAATACCGAGCCCGCCACCGCTTGAGAAAGAAGTCGGAGGATTGGCCAGATACCAGAAAGTAAAGCCGTCACCACGGCCATAGGTCGCCGTTCCGTTTCCGTCGATCCTGAAATCGAACTCCACTTTCCACTTGTCGCAGTACTTAAGATTGATCGGTGTCGATAGTTTTACCACCCCAAACTGGCTGGTAATATCCTGGGTGAGCTGTACAAAATCCCCGCTTACACTGGCATTTGATACAAGATCCCATCCGTTAGTATTCACAGGATTGCCGGTAAGCTGGTAGGTTTGTGCAGAAAATCTGCAGGATAAAAGAATGAAAATTAACGAAAGATAATAAAACGCATTGTTTTTCATGGAGCGATTTGTTGTTAATTGATACGTTTACTTGGTCATTTATGTTTTTTGTTAATCGGTATACACCGCGAAGGTTTTAAAAAAAGATCACCCGCCAACCGGGGTGATCTTATGATGTAAAATTATTCTCTGTTTTTTACCAATACCCATCCATTGTAAGTGGTCTGAGTATTATTCTTGTCGTTTTCGTTCCAGGTGATGGTGTACCAGTATGTTCCGGTGATCACTTTTTTGCCGCCTGCAGTTCCGTCCCATTTGTAATTTCTCATCTTGTCGGCTTGGTAAAGCTTGTTTCCGTATCTGTCGAAGATCGTGAAGACAAGATTTTTCTTATATGCCAGGGCAGAATAATCAATCACATCATTTACGTTGTCTCCGTTCGGAGTAATGGCATTGATCAGATTGGGTACGGTGATCTGTACATGTATCGGCGTACAGTCGTAAGCATCTTTTACATAGACCACCACTTCGCCTCTCGCAAGTCCTTTGAAGACATTGGAATCCTGCCAGTTGATCCCGTCAAGGGAATACTGATACGGAGCTTTTCCACCTGTTACATTTACCGTGATGGTGTTGTTGGTAATATCGATAGTGGCAATGACCGGCTGAGGTGCAGGGTTTACCCTTACCGTCTGCATTGTGGCACATCTCCCCGACTTCAACTGAACCCAGTACAGACCGGGAGTAATATCCTGGATCGTCTGGGTATTTGCTCCCGTACTCCACAAATAGGTATCGAATCCGGGCCCTGCATCAAGCGTTGTTTTGTCATCAATACAGATTGTTTTGTCCTTCAATACCGAAGAATAAACAGGAGGTAAAACTTTTAAGTTGATTTTAACGATTACATAGCACCCGGCAAGATTGGTAATCTTTACATACACGGTGGAAGATGTGGAAATGTAATTGTTGGCAGGTACAATTTCGTTGGTTCCGGCTAATGCATCAGCTTCGGTTTTAAAGTACTTTTTGGTAACGCCCGATGCGGAAGTTACGTTGGCCTGCGTCAGGTCGAAAGAAGCCGTATTCGGAGCACTGGCTATAAAGCATGATTCTATCGTCGCATCACTGGATACGATCGGCGGGAAAAAGGCCAGGGTAATAGGCGCTGACCCTACACAACCCAACGGTGTGGTGACTTTTACATAGACTACTCCAGCAGCCGAGACATAGTTGTTGAAGTTTGTAATTTCATTGACGCCGTCGTTGAGGTTCGCCAGTGTTTTATAATATTTTTTCGTGGATCCGGCAGGTTCATTAACGTTGGCTAAGCTCAGGTTAAAGGTAGCGGTTCCCACATTGTTGTTGTTACAGGCCGTGAGCGTTGCCGGAGTTGCCGTAAACGGAGAAAGATTAAGCTGTATTTTGCCATCAGGGTTGTCACACAGTATTCCTGAATTATCTTTAATCAGTACCGAAACGGTAGTATTGGCACTGAACTGGAAATTATTAGGATTTGAAACCGGAGTTCCTGAAACACTGTATGAGAATGTATAGTTGGCAGGATTGGTTACAAACTGGCTCTGGTAGTTCGTTAAGTTTACGGTTCCCTGTCCCGTAGAAGGACTCGGGCAAAAAGTATCGGTTATCGATGCCTGGTTAATCGCTACTTTGTCAATATATACTTTTACATTTTTGATAGAGTGTCTGGATCTGTTTCCCCCGGTAGAAGCGGAGAACCCGAAGTATCCCACCGTCATGGACGCTGCCGTTCCTGAAGGGGCAAAGGACTGGTTACAGATCACGTTTCCATCGATCGTAATTTTTACGATCCAGTTGGCCGGAGCCGCGGGATCTACCTCTGCCGTTACCTCAACATGCTTATACGTCGTTCCCTGGAAAGGAAGCGTGGTGTTCATATCCGGAGAATGGAAAGAACTTCCGGCTACGTTGAAAAATTCCACATTATTGCTGTCTGTGGTATTAGCCACCTGGCCGTAAGCCACATGCACTTTACTCATGACAGCGGTTGTGGTGTTGTTATACGTGTCCAAACCAACGATAAACCCCACGGCATTCTGGGAAACCCCAAGCCCGGAACCCAGCACGCTGGCTACCGGCGGATTCGCAAGATACCAGAAGGCGATGCCATCCCCGTTTGCAGTCTGGTTGGAGTCCATTCTGAAATCGAATTCGACTCTCCATTTATCACAGTATTTGAGGTTGATGGGATCGTTCAGTCTTATGGATCCGGACTGATTATTGGTGTCGGGCGTCAATTGCACAAAGTCCGTAGGCGCTACCGTAGGCCCCACCATCGTCCATCCCGTAGTATTTACAGGATTTCCTGTAAGCTGATAAGTCTGGGAAAAAAGATGTTGCGGAAAGCACAGCAGTGCATACAGAAAAAAAAGGAGGTAGAATTTTTTACTCATTTATTAGACACTTAAATTAGACGTGTCAAAGATATTAATTCCTAATCAATAAATATATATTTAATATTAATTTTACTGAAATTGATGGTGATTTAGTAATAAATGATAAATTAAAAAACGAATTACTGAAAAGTTCACAGCAATAATTAAGTTAAATATAAATTAAAACAACGTGGTATTATCCGGGTTTTCAAAATACGTATCCGTTTCCAAATTAGCTGAAGCAGCGGCAGTTACGGCGAGCTTATCGCAGAGCTCATTCTCAAAATGTCCCGCATGACCCTTGATCCAATGCATTTTGGGCTTATGCAGATTGTACAATACCACAAATCTTTTCCAAAGATCCGGGTTTTTGACATTTTTCCAGCCCCTTTTGATCCATCCGGCCAGCCAGTTCTGGTTGATGGCATCGGCTACATATTTACTGTCGGTATAAATATGAATATCATTTTCCGGAGATTTGAGCTTTTCGAGAGCAGTGATGACTGCAAGAAGTTCCATCCTATTGTTGGTGGTTTTTCTGAAACCTTTTGAAAATGTCTTCTGATAATTTTTTTCAGGTACCCGCATGAGAATTCCATATCCGCCTTTTCCGGGATTTCCGCTGCAAGCTCCGTCGGTGTAGATTTCTATTCTCATTAAGGTGAAAGTGAAGGTTAAGATTGAGGCTGAGATTCAGAGTAAAGTTGTAATTTAAAATCTCAGCCTTTATTTTTAAAAAGGAAAATCATCGTCATCATCAAAATCATTCATGGAAGATCCTGATACCTGGGAATTATTCGGAAGGTCAAATGCGGCCCCCGGCTGAATGGTTGTCTTGATCTTATCAAAACCGCTCGGCTCTCCGGCTCCGAAATTTGAAGGATATCCACCTCCCGCACCTCCGTCAAAAGCTGCTTCGATGTCACCGAATTTGGCAAAATGCTTTAAGAACGATAACCGTACATCTGCCGTTGCACCATTCCTGTGCTTGGCTATAATAAGCTCAGCCTGATTTTCTGTGGAAGTTTCCTGACCTTCTTCATCGTTATCCCAAACGGTAATCTTATAATATTCCGGACGGAAAATAAAAGATACGATATCGGCATCCTGCTCGATCGCTCCCGATTCCCTGAGATCGGAAAGCTGCGGCCGCTTACCCGGACGCGTTTCCACACTTCGCGAAAGCTGCGAAAGCGCAATAACCGGTACATTAAGCTCTTTTGCAATTGCTTTGAGTGAACGCGAAATCATGGAGATCTCCTGCTCACGGTTTCCGGTTCCTTTTCCGCCGCCACCGGCTGTCATCAGCTGAAGGTAATCGACCATGATCAGTCTCACGCCATGCTGCATCACCAGTCGCCGGCATTTTGCCCGGAAGTCGAATATAGAAAGAGAAGGGGTTTCATCGATATACAACGGGGCATTTTCCAGTTCGGAAACGTTTGAAAACAGCCTTTGCCATTCTTCATCATCAAGCGTTCCTTTTCTTAATTTTTCTGAGGAAATTCTGGTTTCGGAAGCAATCATCCTCGTGATCAGCTGCACGGAAGCCATCTCGAGGGAGAATAGCGCCATCGGTATTTTGTGTCCTACTGCAATATTTCTTGCCATGGAAAGAAGGAATGCCGTTTTACCCATCGCCGGACGTGCCGCGATAATGATGAGGTCGGAATTCTGCCATCCGCCGGTTTCTTTATCCACATCCCGGAATCCTGAAGGAACTCCGGAAAGCCCTTCCTTATCTTTCAGGGATTTAATGGTATCGATCGCCTGCTTTACCAATGAATTGGCAGTGTCGAAGCCTTTTTTGATCGTCCCGTTGGTAATCTCGAAAAATGACTGTTCGGCCTTATCCAGAAGCTCAAAAACATCAGTCGACTCTTTATAGGAAGCATCAATAACGTTTGCTGAAACATTAATTAAACTTCTGAGGATATATTTTTCAAGAATAACACGGACGTGATATTCGATATGTGCTGAGGAGCTTACCCCCATCGTAAGATCGATAATATAACTGTCGCCTCCCGCCAGATTCAGTTTGCCGTCTTTTTTAAGATCCTGAATAATGGTCATCAAATCGACAGGCTGGTTGCCTTCGTAAAGTTTTAAAATGGTAGAAAAAATCACCTGATGTCTCGGGTCATAAAAAACCTCCGGAGTGAGCAGGTCAATAGAATGGTCAAGCCCCTTTTTATCGATCAGAAAAGTTCCTATAACCAGTCTTTCGAAATCCAGGGCATTGGGCGGCATTTTACCGTCTGCAATAGAGAGTTCTTTTGCAAAGTTTCCGTTCGTCAATGAAGATAATGTTTCTTTCTGCGCCATAGTTCTGCAAAGATAGTTTTTTTGATAAGCAATTAAAAAATAGTATTCAACAATTTATGAACATCCTAATGTTCAAACTTACTCATGAAGGCGCTTTGCGGATGTGCATAAAAAAATCACCCCGTACATGAGGTGATTTTGAATATTTAAAATTAAATGATGAATCAGTCGATATTTTTTACCAGTACCCAACCGCTGTATTTGGTTTCGGTATTGTTCTTGTCATTTTCGGTCCAGGTGATCGTATACCAGTACGTACCTGTTACGATTTTCTTACCGTTGGAAGTACCGTCCCAGGTATAATTCCTGATTTTATCTGCTCGGTAAATCATATTTCCATATCTGTCATATACGGTGAAGACAACATTTTTCTTGTAAGACAATGCAGAATAATCGATATAATCATTTTTATTATCGCCGTTTGGCGTAATGGCATTGATGAGGTTCGGAACCGTTACCTGAACGCTGATCGGGTTACAGTCATAAGAATCTTTTACAAAGACTTTATTTTCTCCTCTAGGAAGTCCTGTAAACACGTTTGAATCCTGCCAGTTCACTCCGTCAAGTGAGTATTGGTAAGGGCCCTTTCCTCCGCTAACGATGATTGTAAATGAGTCATTATTGATTTCAATATTCGTAATAACCGGCTGTACGGAAGCGTTTACTTTTACCAGCTGTAAGGTCCAGCATTTTCCGGTTTTTAATTTTACCCAATAAGCCCCGGCTCCCACATTGGAGATCGACTGAGTGGTAGCTCCCGTGCTCCATTCATAAGCATCAAAGCCTGGCCCCGCATCTAAAGTGGTCATATCTTCTATACAGATAATTTTATCTTTCAGAACGCTGGATTGTATCGGAGGTAAAACTTTCAGATTGATTTTTGCAATTGCAAAACAGTTTGTACTGTTGGTTACTTTAACAAAAGCAACACCGGTTGCCGAAATATAGGTATTTGCAGTTAATATTTCATTTGTTCCTGCCAGTGCATCGGCTTCGGTTCTGTAATAGTTCTTGGTAACTCCGGTCTGGGATGTCACATTGGCCTTGGTTAAATCAAAGGAAGCCATGGTGACATTGTTGTCGATATAACATTCTTCCATAGAGGCATCACTGACAACCACCACCGGATTAAACTGCAGGGTAATCTGATTGTATCCTGTACATCCCTGCGGATTTCTTACTCTTACGTACACGGTCTTCGGCGCCACAGAAGTGTAAGCAGCCGGGTTTGTAATTTCATTAGTCCCTGCATTCATATCAGCGAGCGTAGGGAAATATTTTTTAGTAACGTTCGTCGATGAAGGATAAACATTGGCGGCCGTTAAATTAAACAATCCTGTTCCTGCATTATTGTTGTTACAGGCTTTGATGGTAACCGGAACCACAGGAAGTGCAGGTAAAAACTGCAGCGTAATTTCTGAAGTACCTACACAGCCTTCTGAGGTAGTCACTTTTACATAGACCTTCTTAGGGGCTGATGAAGCATATGCCGCAGGGGCTAAAATTTCATTGGTTCCCGCATTCAGATCATTCATGGTAGGATAATAGGTCTTTACCACATTATTTCCGGTGAAGACGTTTGCTGAATTCAAATCAAAATAACCGATTCCGGTATTGTCATAGTTACAGGTAGAAATTGTCGCATTCTGCACAACAATATTACCAGACCTGAACTTAAACTTTCCTACCTGAAAGCAGCCATTCAAAGGATTGGTCGGATTGGCCGGATCTGTATATTTCAATCGGTAAAAATAGGTGCTCGTAGCATTTACCATGATTGGCGTCGTGATAGGTGAGCTTCCTGTAATCGCATCGTTACCCGTCAGGTGATAAGAAACGGTAAAGTTCGGATTATTATTAATGATTCCGGCAGACAATGTGCTGAAATCAAACATGGAAGGCAGGGAGCACTTTAATATTTCATTTGGATCCGAAGGGTTTGCGGCCGGTGTACCCGGTGCAATGAAAGGATTAGGCGTTAAATCAGGATCGTTGAATGCTGATGTTAAGGTAGCCGTTCCGCCCCATGTCAATGAAAATCCTAAAGTATTGTGACTGAAGTTATCCACCAACAGCACATAGGTTTCCCCGGCTATTACGTTCATCGGAGGATTGTATCCTGTATTAGGTGCACTGGGCGGATTGTCCGACAGTCCCGTAGGATTAGGCCATGCTCCTGTCATCCCGGCATAGTTACAGGTTACGGGAGTCCCCAGGTTCCCGCACGTAGGACTTGGGCCCCAAACTGCCCAGTCGTAGTCGGCTGAATTTCCGGGAGCTGTTGGTGGCAGGGAAAGGTTTACGTTGGGGGTTATCTCGAAAGTCAATGTTCCTGAGGTGGCTACGGTAAAAGTATACCATACCGAATAATGCTCTCCATCTTTAAGACATAACCAACTCGGAGCGGGATTGGAAGGAATATCCTGAACGGTCCCCGGACCGGTGGGATCATAAGAAATGTTCGAATTTCCACATACAGGAATCGCTGTAATACAATCCGACTGGGAAAAGATCATTTGTGAGAAAAATAAAACAGCAAGTAGTAGTAATTTCTTCATTAGAATGATTTTATATTTATGGTTCATGTGAAAAAAACCGCCTGGAAAAAGCGGTTTCATTTCACTATTTATTAATTTAATCTCTGTTCTTCACCATTACCCATCCTGAGAATTTAAATGGCGTATTCTTTTTATCGTTCTCGTTCCACGTTACGGTGTACCAATAGGTTCCGGTAGGTACTTTTTTACCTCCTGCGGTTCCATCCCATTTGTATCCGTTGTACTTATCTGCCTGGCCGACCTGCACCCCGTACCTGTCAAAGATACTCAGCACTAAGTTTTGCTTGCTGGCCAATGCGGAATAGTCGATTACATCATTTACACCATCTCCGTTCGGTGTAATGACATTTACCAGGTTAGGTACAATCACTGTTATGGTAATAGGATCACAATCATACCCGTCTTTTACATAAACGGTATTATCACCTCTGGCTACATTTTTGAATTCATTGGAATCCTGCCAGTTGATACCGTCAATGGAATATTTATAAGGAGCAGCTCCCCCCACTACATTCACAGCAATGGTATTGTTGGTAATGTCTACACTGGAAATTACAGGTTGCTCCGAAGCGTACACTTTTACCGTTTGTCTTGCAATACAGTTTCCGGTCTTCAGCTCTACCCAATAGGTTCCGACGGTCACATTACTGATTGAAGAAGTCGTAGCGCCGGTACTCCACTTATATCCGCTAAATCCTGGCCCGGCATCCAGCGTAGTGGTATCTTCCATACAGATTATTTTGTCTTCCAAAACATTAGAATACACAGGCGGAAGAACAATCAGATCAACTTTAGCAACAGCGTAGCATCCGTTTGAGTTAATGACCTTCACATACGCCACACCGGTAGGCGCGGTATAAGTCTGGAAATTAGAAATTATATTTGTTCCATTCACTGCATCAGCAACCGATGGATAATACTCTTTTGTTACTCCGGTCATGCTGGTCACCGGTGCTGTCGAAAGATTGAACATCGCCGTGGAAGGACTTCCTTCAATGAAGCATGATCTTAGTGCGGCATCATTTACAGTAACAGTAGGGTAGAAATTCAGTGTTATCTGTACAATTTTAGTACATCCATATATATTTGTCGCTTTCACAAAGGCTGATCCTGCAGCAGATGTATAGGCATATGGTTCTGTAATTTCATTAGTCCCGGAATTAGCATCACTTAACGATGGATAATATTTCAGGGTAAGACCTGTCGTAGTACCGATAGCGGCAGAAGTAAGATTATACAACGCGGTTCCCGAATTGTTGTTACTACATGAGGTGAGCGTTGCAGGACTGAGCGGGAAAGACCGGTCAGTGAATTTAATCGTTCCGTATTCCCTACACTGATTCAGGAAGCTTGTCGGACTCGTAGGATCCACATAAGAAATAGAGTACGAGTAAGTTGTTGTTGCATTAACAGGAATCGGTGTGGTAATAGCGTTGATATCGTCAAAAGCATCTGTTGCGCTTCTGTAATATTTTACGATAAAATTAGGGTTTCCGTTTAATATATGTGAACTCAACGTGGAGAAATCAAAGGTGACAGGATCTCCACAAATATCGATTTTACCGTCATGATTTGGTCCCGGCTCTAAAAACGGATAGGGCTGATGTATCTGTAATGAGCCATTGTCAAATGGGGTAAGAAGCGTTGCGGTACCTCCAAAGGTCAATGAAAACGGAGCAATATTCGGAGAAAAATTGTTTAAAAGAAGGTGATATACCTGTCCCGGAAGTACATCGATATATTTAACGAATCCATCTCCACCACCATCTTCAGAAGTGTCAGTAGCGGTCATGCTTAAACCGGTAGGATTTACTACGCCGAAATTGATACCAGCATAGGAACATCTCAATGGAGGAACATTTAAATTTGCGCAATTATGGTTAGGGCCATATAATGCAAAATCATAATCGATACTCGGCGCCGCAGGTGTGACAACAAAAGTCAGCGTTCCGGCCGTTTGTATACTGAAGGTTAGCCAAATAGAATTACTTTCACCATACAGACAGGATCCCGTCGAATGCTCAGATTCGTCGAAAATCCCGGTTCCTCCAGGCGTAAGGGAAATATCAGCGTTGCTGCAAATCGGAATAGCATAAATACAGTCCTGCGGACCGGCAGGAGATTGTCCGAAAATGGTGCAGCTCACAAACAGTAAAAAAAGAAGTAGATAATTTTTCATTTGTTCATTTTAAAATTAATAATTCTTAAATTACTTCTTTGCCGGAATTAGTGATGAACCCCAGCTCAACAAAGCATTTCCCTGCGATTTCTGAAATCCTTCATAAGCTCTTTCGTACAGTGCTTTTGCATTGGCCTGATCGTGCGATCTTTCTGCAAGTCTGGCTTTTAATACTGCTAACAAGGGATTATCCGGAGCCGTCGCTTCTGTCTTTGCAACCGCCTGACGAACAATGTCCATGTTTTTACTGTCTTCCTTATCAGCTTTCAAACGAAGTCTCTGAAGGCTGATCAATCCTACCAAAAGATTTACTTCACTGCTATCGCTCTGGGTATGCGCAGCATCTGCATATTTTTTTGCTAAATTGTTTGGACCTGAAATATCCATAGAAGGGTTTCTTCTGAGCTGCAGTTCTGCTTTCATATAAGAAGCCACTGCCGCGTAGTAAAATGCTTCCCACTTATCCGTGGGCTTGGTAGAAGTAAATTTGGAAAATTTCTGAAATGCGTTTTCGTAATCGCTTTCCGTCTTAGCGCCGTTTACCTGCGAAACAGTCTGTTTGAAGTCTTTTTCACTAAAGCTTTGCGCCTGCAACAAAAAGCCTACTGTACAAAAACAAATAAGTAGAGTTTTTTTCATGTAAGGGATTTTTATCTTACAAATATAAAAAATTATTAAATTTAAACTAAAGTTTTTGAAATTAATTTAATAAATGAATATTTATAGTCCTAATATTGCATTTTTCTTAATTTCGGATTCGTGCTGCCTACCGCTAAAGCAATGAGTACAGTCATCGCTCCTCCAAACACCACGGAGCGCACAACACCAAGCAATTTCGCCGACAATCCGCTCTCAAACTGCCCCATTTCATTACTGGACATAATAAATATCGAATTCACACTCAGAACCCTGCCCCTGATATTGTCCGGCGTTTTCAGCTGAACAATCGTTCCCCTGATAACGACCGAAATGCCATCCAGCATGCCACTCATCATTAAAAACATGAAAGACAGCCAATACAACCGCGATAGTCCGAAGCCGACGATACAAAGGCCAAAGCCCGTAACGACAGCCAGAAGTATTTTACCCTGGTTCTTTCTTAACGGGATCAGCGATAAAACCGTGATAATGCACATTGATCCTATATCCGAAGCCGCATTCAGAAGCCCGAAACCTTCCGCACCGACTTTCAGGATATCCGTGGCGTACACCGGAATCATCGCAACGGCTCCTCCGAAAAGCACCGCAAACATATCAAGACAAAGAGCTCCAAGAATTTCTTTCGTCTTAAAGATGTAAGAAATTCCTTCCCGCATACTTTCTATAACGTTAATATCCTCTTTTTTGTATTCGGAATGCTGTTTATTTAATTGAAAAAAGAATAACGAAGCTAAAAAGATCAGTGCGATAATCACAACGAGAGTCCATCTTACGCCAAAATAACCGATGAGGAATCCACCGGCTGCATGCCCGCAAACTGAAGAAATAAGAAATGTAGCCTGGTTTAAAGTGACCGCATTAGGAAGGTTGCTTTTTTTCACAATCTTAGGAATCATAGAAGGGACAATCGGGCCAATGAAAGCGCGGGCAATTCCTGTAAAAAAGATCACTCCGTAGATAAAATAAGTGATCTGGTGTCCCGTAAAATGCATTTCGACATTAAAGAAAGCGGGGATCAGCAACAATCCTATTAAAATGATGTACGCATAATTGCAGATCAGTAATAATCTTTTCTTTTCATTCATGTCGATCACATGCCCGGCATACAGGGCACAGCTTACTGCCGGAATTACTTCCGAAAGCCCTATCAGGCCGATTGAAAAAGGATCTTTTGTCAGCTGATATACCCACCATCCCAATAAGGTGGCCAGCATTCTGAAAGCAAGTACAATAAAAAATCTTCCCGTAAGAAGGTTTCTGAATTCGACATTTTGTAATGTCTGTAACGGGGTAAACGAAATCATCTCACAAAAATAGCCTCAAATATCGATTCGAGGCTATGCATATGGTATTTATTTAAATGAAAAATTGTATGACTGCCAAAAGACAGAATCTATTTTAGTCAGCTCTTGAAGCACTGATGACCAAAGCGGCTACTCCCGCAGCACCGATCACGACACCGGCGGTAGTGATCTTGGCCTTTCTGCTGTCTCTTACGGCAGCAACATTGGACTTCGGAATAGTAACAACTGTACTGTCTTTTTTGCCGGCAGTTCCTATGATATTATCTCCTTCTACATTTCGGAATAACATTTTCTGGCTTTTTGAGCCGTCTCTCATCATTACGGTGTACATTCTTCCTGCTTCCAGATTAGAGTAATCATTTTTTGCCGTATCCATACTGTATTTTGTGGTAGCACAAGATGAAATTACAAATAAAGAGGTCAATAAAGATGATTTTAAAAGTACAGATGCTTTCATTATTATTTTTTAGTTTTCCAAATTTATAATTTTTTTCGAATATATGTTTCCGGAATAGAAAAAATATGGCTAAAGTTTATAAATTTCCAATAATTCCGCAACTTTTCTGTCATTTGCCAGCCTGGGCGTTTTGTTCTGCCCGCCCAGTTTTCCCTGTGATTTTGCATATTCATGGAACGCGTTTTTACTCAGATTGGCAATCTTCAGCTTTTGAAGGATATTTCCCGAAATAAGGTCATCATAATAAGAATTGCGTTTTCTAAGCTGTACATCAAGTTCATTTTTAAATAAGTCTAAATCCCTGGGTTCTTTTTCAAACTCAATGAACCACTCATGATAAGGAAGTCCTTCTTTGGGATTTACATGAGGCGCCAGATGGAATTCCGTGATCTGGGCAGGATATTTTTCAAGGGTTTCTTTCAATGCCTCTTCCACTTCATAGGCAATTACATGTTCGCCAAAAGCAGAGGTATAATGTTTGGTTCTCCCGCTTACCAGTATCCGGTGCGGATTTTTATCCACGAATCGTACCACATCGCCGATAGAATAAGCCCAAAGTCCTGAATTGGTTGTTAAGATTAAAGCATAATCCTTATGAAGTTCAACATCTTTTAAAGTTAATCTTTTCGCATCCGGCTTACCATATTCCTCCAGAGGGACAAATTCATAAAAGATCCCATGATCTGTCAGCAGCAGCAGACCTTCTTTGGTATAATCATCCTGAAACGCAAAGAAGCCCTCAGACGCGGGAAATGTTTGTACGATATCTACTTTTCCTCCCAGAAGCTCCTCCATTTTATCGCGGTAAGGTTCATAGTTTACTCCACCGGTAACAATCAGCTGGAGATTCGGGAATATCTGCTTTATTTTTTTGCCGTGTTTATCGGCCAGTTTCTCAAAATACATGATCAGCCATGGCGGGATCCCGGAGATGAGCGTCATGTTTTCCACTTCTGTTTCTTCTACGATCTTGTCTACCTTCGCTTCCCAGTCTTCCATCACATTGGTTTCCCAGCTTGGCAATCTGTTTTTCTGCAGATATTTAGGAATATGATGCGCTACAATCCCGGAAAGGCGGCCCGTCTTGATCCCGAAAACCTCCTCAAGCTCAGGGCTTCCCTGTAAAAAGATCATTTTACCATTTACGAAATCGGCGTTGTTCTTTTGGGCGATGTAATGAAAAAGAGCACTCTGCGCCCCTTTTACCTGGTAAGGCATTCCTTCTTTAGAGATGGGAATGTATTTTGAGCCGGAGGTTGTCCCCGAAGTTTTGGCAAAATACTCAGGGATTTCGGTCCACAGAATATTGGCTTGCCCTTTTTTAACCCGTTCGACATAAGGCTTCAGATCTTCGTAATCCGAAACCTGCACTCGTTCCTGAAAATCGGTTACGGATTTTATATTTTCAAAATCATGTTCTCTCCCAAAAAGTGTTTTTTTAGCCGTATCTACGAGGGAAAGCAATAATCTCTCCTGATTTTCCGCAGCATTTTTCTTGAATTTTTCAGCTTCACGGACATGCTTTCCGGCCCACAACAGCGCGATATTTTTCTTTAGGAAGTTTAACATGCTTCAAATTTATAAAATAACTGAGAAATCTGTGATACCCTACAATAAAAAAACCGGCGGGATAAGTATCCACCGGTTCTCGAAATTTGATTATGAAAATAACAACTATTGTTGAGTTTACTTGTTTACTTTGTACCTTTTATCGGGAGTACCGTCCTTCTTCAGCTTTTTGTTTTCCTTATATCTTTTATCCGGGGTCCCGTCTTTTTTCATTTTTGCATTCACAGGTGCTGCATCAGTTTTAGCAGGTACGGCAGCCGGTTTCGCTGACTTCCCACTTTTTACGGTTTGCTGTACGGCGGCAGGAGCTGTTTGCTGAGCAGTTGCAAGGCCAAGTCCCAAAACAATGGCCAATGCGGATAATAAGTTTTTCATAGAATTGTTTTTTGATGTTTTGCTGAGTCAAAGGTAGGTAAAAATGTGAGTTAAATTTTGGATTTCAGAAACTTAACTAAAGTTTATCACAGCTTAAAAAAACATTAAATGCAGACGCGGCTCCATAAAAAAACCTGCTCTTCTTATTTGAGAAAAGCAGGCCCTAACATCATGTATGAAAAGTTGGTTATCGCGTGCAGTTAGCTCTCCACGATTTACCGTCTTTTATATATAATATTTTTAGTTCATTATTATCAATTCTGATATAAGAGGTTGCAGTAGATCCTACCATTACCAGAGTATTATCTCCCTGCTGGTTAAACTCAACGCCGTTAAGATCAGGAATTCCGTTGGAGAAAGCAAAATTATACTTTGTTCCGCTGGCAATCTTGGTTACAAATACACTTCCGTTGTCAATGTTAGTGTTCTGCTCCCCGTCTGTATAGCCTATGCTACCTTTGTAAGTTCCGGCGAAGAAGTCATTGTTGGCCGGATCGTCGTCATCGCTGCATGAGGTAATCGTCGTGACTACGAAAAACATGAGCATAAACATTCCTAAAATTCTGATTGCTTTTTTCATAATAATTATTTCTTTAATTTTTGGTAGTATTCACTTTTCAAACAATGTGCCATTTAAAAAAGTGAAATATTTTTTAACTTTTAGTGTAGAGTTTTATGATATTTTAATATTGACATCTATTTAAAAAGCTTCTCATCCTCGATTTCTGCTGATAGATTAATATGTTGTATCTTTGTATAGATCACACGGTTTCGGAAACTCCCGAAATCGTTTTCGCCGTTTATACAGAATTTATTTATGCAGTTAAAAACCATCAGTGAAAAGTTTCTTCCGGATTTGCTTCAGAAAGAATTCGGAAAAGAAATTTTCAGCCAGCTGGAAGAAAACCAGCACCTTTCCGTAAAGGGAAGTGCCGGATCTTCGGTATCCATCCTTGCAGCAGAGTTATTTCTTACCAGCAACAGACATGTACTGTACATTGTTGACGATAAAGAAGACGCGCTCTATGCCAATACGGAAATGGAAGATCTTCTCGGGAAGGATAAAGTGCTCTATTTTCCGGCTACCCATCTGGAGCCTTATCAGATAGAAAAAACCCAGAATGCGAATTTGGTGCTAAGGACCGAGGCAATCAACAAAATCACGTCGGTAAAATTGCCAAAAGTCATTGTGGCTTATGCAGGAGCTCTGTCCGAAAAAGTTCTGAAAAAAGAAGATTTCAAAGCCATTTCACATCATATCAAAACAGGAGACCAGCTGGATTTTGATTTTGTGGACGAGTTACTGAATCATTATAACTTCCAACAGACGGATTTCGTTTCCGAACCTGGGGAATTTTCGGTGCGGGGAGGAATTGTTGATGTATTTTCCTTTTCCAATGAAAAGCCGTATCGTATTACATTCTTTGGTAATGAAATAGAAAGCATTAAAACATTTGATATCGAAAGCCAGCTATCTATTGATAAGGTTAAAGATTTTCAGCTGGTTTCGAATATGAACTTTACAGTCACCGGAAGCCGGGTGTCCCTTCTTCAGCTGTTGCCCAAAGAAAGCCTTGTGGTTTCTAAAAACGGGATCATCGGCATGCAGAAACTTAAAACCTTCTACGAAAAAGCACTGGAGAAATATGAAACCCTCAATAAAGATATTGCCCACCGGACGCCTCAGGAACTTTTCATCTCTGATCAGGAGTTTTTATTTGATTATAAAAAATTCAGGACCATTGATTTCGGAAGCGTCTCTATTGACGGACTTATCGAGCTTAAAGAAATAAAGATAGACCAGATTCCGCAGCCATCTTTCCACAAAAATTTCGAGCTCCTGATCGAAGATCTTGAGGAAAAGCAAAAGAGTGGTTTTGATACCTGGATTTCTTTCTCCGGCGAAAAGCAGAAAGAACGTCTTGAATCTATTTTTGAGGAACTCGAACATGAGCTTCCCTTTAAAAGTTTTAAATCCGAAATTCATGAAGGATTTGTAGACCACGACCATAAACTGCTTGTTTATACGGATCACCAGATTTTTGATCGCTATCAGCGTTATAAAGCCAAAAATACATTTGCCAAATCCGAACAGCTTACCCTGAAAGACCTGATGTCGCTCAAAATAGGCGATTATATAGCCCATATCGATCATGGTATCGGTAAATTTATGGGTCTCGTAAAAGTAAACAACGACGGGAAAATCCAGGAATGCTTTAAACTGAGCTATAAAAACGGAGACCTGTTGTATGTAAGCATTCACTCTCTTCATAAAATCTCAAAATACAATGGCCCGGAAGGACGTGAAGTGGTGCTCAGCAAACTCGGCTCGCCGACCTGGAAGTCTTTAAAGCAAAAAACCAAAGCAAAAGTAAAGCAGATTGCCTTTGACCTCATCAGGCTTTATGCCCAGCGGAAAACAGCCAAAGGATTCGCCTACAGCCCTGATTCTTATCTGCAGAACGAACTGGAAGCAAGCTTTATTTACGAAGATACGCCCGACCAGGAAAAAGCCACCATCGATGTAAAAAAAGACATGGAAGCCGATACGGTAATGGACAGGCTGGTTTGCGGAGACGTGGGTTTTGGTAAAACCGAAGTCGCCATCCGTGCGGCATTCAAAGCGGCAACAGACGGCAAACAGGTGGCCGTACTCGTTCCTACCACCATCCTGGCGTTCCAGCATTACCGGAGCTTTAAAGAAAGGCTTAAAGATTTTCCGGTAAACGTATCTTATATAAACCGTTTCAGAACAGCGAAACAAAAATCCGAAACCATGGAAGCGCTTAAAAACGGAAAAGTAGATATTGTAATCGGAACGCATCAGCTGGCTGGCTCTTCCGTTAAGTTTAAAGACCTGGGATTGCTGATCATTGATGAAGAACACAAATTCGGGGTTTCTGTAAAGGATAAATTAAAGACATTAAAAAACAACGTAGACACGCTTACCCTGACGGCTACTCCTATCCCAAGAACACTTCAGTTTTCTATAATGGCAGCAAGAGATTTATCTGTCATTAAAACGCCGCCGCCAAACAGGCAGCCGGTAGAAACGCAACTGGTCGGTTTTAATGAAGAAATCATCCGTGATGCAGTTTCCTATGAGCTTCAGCGTGACGGGCAAGTCTATTTCATCAACAACAGAATAGAGAATCTTAAGGAAATAGCCGGCCTGATACAGCGTCTGGTTCCTGATGCCCGGGTCATTACAGGCCACGGACAGATGGAAGGCAAAGAGCTCGAGAAAAACGTGCTGGACTTTATGGAAGGTAAATATGACGTACTTGTTTCCACGACCATCGTGGAAAGTGGCGTGGATGTCCCGAATGCCAATACCATTTTTATCAATGATGCACAGCGTTTCGGAATGGCAGACCTCCACCAGATGAGAGGACGCGTAGGACGAAGCAACAGGAAGGCATTCTGCTACCTCATCACGCCGCCATACGATATGATGACCTCAGACGCCAGGAAACGCCTGGAAGCCATCGAACAGTTTTCCGATCTGGGAAGCGGATTCCAGATTGCCATGAAAGATCTGGAAATAAGAGGAGCCGGAGACCTGCTGGGTGCAGAACAGAGCGGCTTTATTAATGAAATGGGCTTTGAAACCTATCAGAAATTAATGCAGGAAGCCCTGGAAGAACTGAAAGACGACCAGGAATTTGAAAATCTCTTCGAAAATGAAGAAGAGAGAAACAAGCTCTTTAAAACAACGAAAGACATCAATATCGACACCGATCTGGAACTCATGCTGCCGGATTTCTATATTTCCAATACCGAAGAGAGATTATTGCTGTACCAGAAACTGGCGGAGATCGACAATGAAAAGAGCCTCGAGCAATTTGAATCTGAATTAAAAGACCGTTTCGGAACCCTTCCGGAAGAGGCGGTCAACCTACTGAAAAGTGTCAGTTTAAAATGGCTTGCGGCGGAAATTGGTTTTGAGAAAATCGTGATGAAAAACGGCGTCTTTTTGGGATACTTCCCGGGCAATCCTCAGGATAAATTTTATCAGACGGATAAGTTCAGACATATCATCAACTACCTTACTCAAAATCCTGCACAGGCACAACTGAAAGAGAAAATGGGCAAAGAAGGAAATCAGCTGATGATGAGAAAAGATAAAGTGAATAATGTGGATGAAGTAAATTCTCTTTTAAAATCAATGCTTAAGACTCACTGATGTGATTCCTACAGATATTCTACTATTTTGTCCTGATGACCGGCAATTTGCTGCCGGTTTCAGGTAAAGGCTAGGTTTTATTTTGCAATATGTCATTTAATTTTGTAATCGTTTATGATAAAAAGGAAATATTTATAAATTATTAATAATAGCGACATGAGCTGCAATTCGGCTAACAGGCAGGAATTAAGAAATAATACTCACCTCTTCCGTACTTCAGTCTTATCAATAAACTGTTTTAATCTTTAATCCATTAATTTAATTCGATCCTCGAAGAAAATCATTTATATTTGAAGATTAAAATTAATAACGTATGATCAGAAAATTTCTTTTTTCTTCTCTTTCAGCTTTAGCATTAAGTTTTACGATTGCCTGTGATAATACCACGGAAGATCCGCCTAACCAGAATAATGGGAACCCGGGAGGAGGAACTACCATTACAGGCCCAAGAATATTAAGCAAAATCACCAGCGGAAATACCGATATGGAGGAATATATAACCAATGCGGGTATTCTTTCTCAGGCTTTTATCAGGGATGTGGGAAGCACCAATACGCTGACTGCTACGGTAACATATTCCGGAAGCAAAATCGTCAACATAAAGTGCCAGGACAATGTTACGCCCCATGTTGTAGACAATACATACACCCTTTCTTACACCGCCGGCAAATTATCAGGGTTTACGATGGATCAAACCTTAGTAACGTTTAACAACCACAGTGACTGCACGGTTTTTTATGATGCAAACGGGCAGTTATACCGCATTGTTGAAAAGAAAAAGATGGGAAGCAGCACAGACTACACTCATTATACAGAGAGCAAATTTACCTTCTCCGGCGGTAATGTGGCAAGACTTGATTACACCACCATGCTGATGACCGGAGGCAACCCCGATCCTTCAACTTCTGTCCTGATGTCTTATTCGTACGACAATTATGATGCGAAGATCAATCCGTACACAACCTTACCCAAAGAATATTTTATGGTTACCGGTACCTTATTCCCGGTTAATTTTAATTCGCTGTCATTTAACAATGCTGGAAAAATCACGATCCAGAATCCGGCCGGCCCGCCAATTACCGTACCGAAAGGCTACCTCTATGATTCTCAAAGCTATCCCGTTTCGGATCAGAGCCAGATGGTTAAATATGTATACAAACCGTTATAAGTATAATTTATGTTTAATAGTTTTATCGGAAAATGAATTAAAATATGATTTTTATTCAAAAAAAAATTATATTTGTGGAAAAATAAATAATCCCACTTTGGAATGAAAAGACTTTTTTATTTTCTTTTGCTTTTAACTGCTGTTTCTGCAGTCCATTCGTGTAAAGACCTGGCAGATGAAGACGGAAACCCACTGCTTGACACCAATGAAAATACCGGATTCAACGGGCCACGCGCACTTTACAGAGAAATTACAGACACTGATACCCTTGCAACATATTATTACAATGGCCTTCAGATGTCGCAGGTAACGACCAGAAAAGCGTCCGTTACCGATATCCAGTACAGTGGTAATAAAATCAGCAGAGTGACCTTCAAGGGTTTTCTTGATTCAGACAACAATGGAACTCCTGACCTGGACAGTACTTCATACGAGCAGCAATTCATGTACGGAAGCATAGGAAGGCTGGAATCTATTTCTGAGACCCGATGGGTCTACAATAGAACTCCGGGCACTCCTCCTACAGTACCTCCGGGACCATGGACCCTTCTTAGAAAGTCTAAAACATTATATAAACTGACCTACAATTCTACAACAGCAAAGCTTGATAAAATTGTTATGGAAACCGGAGACGAATCACCCGGAACCCAATTCGCGTACACCAATTTTTCTGAAACGACCTATCAATACGCCGGGGACAATGTTGCGAAAGTGATAAGAGGATACGGCCCAATGTCGGGAACCACACATGGCACCGTGAATACAAAGTACGGGTATGACTTCACAAACTACGATTCCCAGATCAATCCTTTTACCTTGCTGCCTTTCGAATATAAGATTTCCAGAATCTTATCTACAGAACAGAATGATTTGGACAGCTGGATATTATCACCGAACAGCCCAGCCAGAAAATCAACCACTGACCTTATCCCGGTTGTTCCTGTAGTAAATATACAGTCTACCAACTACAACTACGACGCTCAGACGTATATGAAAAAAGGATACGGCATTAACTATATTTATAAGCCTTTATAAGAATAATCTTTAAAATAAATACTAAACTCAACCTTTTCCAGGGTTGGGTTTTTTGTTTTAATACCTTAATTTTGCGGAAAATTCCCTTATGAAATATTTAATTGTAGGCCTGGGAAACAAAGGTGCCGAATACGAAAACACACGACATAATATAGGATTTAAAGTTGCCGATAAAATGGCAGAAACCCTGGAAGTACCGTTTCAGACCACTAACTTCGGATGGATGGCAGATGGCAAATATAAAGGGAGAAGGGTTTTGGTCCTGAAACCGGACACTTACATGAATCTCTCCGGAAATGCCGTTCGGTACTGGATGCAGAAAGAAAATATCCCTTTGGAAAATATACTCATCATTACGGACGACCTGGCATTGCCATTCGGGACGCTGCGAATGAAAGGTAAGGGATCTGACGCCGGCCACAACGGACTGAAAAACATCAACGAAGTTCTTCAGACCCAAAACTATGCCCGCCTGCGATTCGGAATTTCGGCAGACTTTTCCGAAGGCAGACAGGTAGATTATGTGCTCGGAACCTGGAATGAAGAAGAAAACGCAGCCCTTCCCGAAAGAATTGAAAAATTTTCGAAAGCCGCTCTTTCATTTGTCTTTGCAGGAATCAATAATACGATGTCTGCCTTTAATGGCAAATAATTAAATAAAACACTATTTTCGGAGATTACCTCCTGTAGACGTTAATCCCCGTGATGATTCTTTTTTCAAGAAAGTTCCTTTCGGTAACGGTAAAACGGTAATGATGGTCCTGCTCGGCAAATTCCAGGGGAGTAGTCGGCGAATCGTCCGGTTTCCATTTCAGGATAACGGTAACCTCTCCCGTGGAGCCCGGCTCTTTATCCGAAAATGTAAAAGATGTGCTGGGCAGCGGATAATCACGGTCTTCCTTAAACTCAGATTTTGCAGTTTTAAACGGCATCTGGATCATATCTTTCAGCAAAAGGGAAAGTGGCTTGCCGAGGTATTTATCTTTGTTGGTTTCAAACCGTTTGGCGTAAGCCAGGGTATCGCTTACCACTTTTTTAGCAGAAGCCTCCTGAGACTTTGCAGCCCCGAAGAAGAATAAGCAGCAGAAACATAATATCTTTATATTCATTTGAAGATAAAATTTAATTTCAAAAGTACGTATTTTAAAATCTTCACGATCTTCCGCAGGTTATTTTAACCAAACATTTTAATATTTCGATCATTATTAATGCTACGATCCCGGCTATAACACCAGCACAGTCCGGTCTGTGCCATCGCAGGCGACCGGTCAGTGCCATTAGGGCGAGAGGGTTTATGGCACTTGAGAAAATTCGGCAACATGCGTTTTTTGATCTTCCGCGAACTCCTAAAACGATTTTTTTTAATTAAAACAGACTTTAATTTAAAAATAAATCATCAAACAGGATTAATTCACATTCTATTCTTAAATTTGTGAGATGAATTATTTGGAAGCTTTAAGCAGAAGATATTCTGTGAAAAAATTTAACACCGAAACGATCCCTCCGGAAATCCTGCAGAATATCCTGGAGTCCGGGAAGTTATCGGCAAGCTCTCTGGGTCTTCAGCCTTACAAAATCATCGTGGTGGAAAGTAAACAGATGCGTGAAAGACTGATTCCTGCATTCTACAATCCGTCCCAGATCTCCACCTGCTCCCATCTGGTTGTTATTATTTCAAAAAGAATACTGGACGAAAGCTATATCAACGGCTATTTCCGTCATATTTCGGAAGTAAGAGAAACACCTCCGGAGAAGCTTGATCTATTCAGAAACAGCATCAGCCAGCATATTAACCAAAAAACCAAGGATGAAATTTTCAACTGGGCAGAAAAACAGTCCTACATTGTTTTGGCCAACCTGATGTATGCCGCCGCTTTGGAAAATGTAGATACCTGCCCTATGGAAGGCTTCCGACAGGATCTTATCGAAGAAATTTTAGATATAAATCCCGAGAACGAAAAAGTAACCGTCACCCTCGCATTAGGTTACCGATCGCAGGAAGATCATTTCCAGCACATGAAAAAAGTAAGAAAACCAAACGAAAAATTGTTTAAATTTATTTAATTATTTAGACGATTGTCTTAAACTAAGGATATGATAAAAGCGGATGTACTGGTAATCGGTTCCGGAATTTCTGGACTCTCCTATGCCATAAAAGTTTCTGAGCAGCTCCCTGATGCCAAAATAATAATCGTTACAAAATCCGATGAGGACGAAAGCAACACCAAATATGCACAAGGCGGTCTTGCCGTAGTTACGGATTCTAAAAATGACAATTTCGACAAACATATTGAGGACACCATGCGTGCCGGAGACGGTGAAAACAAACGCGATGTCGTGAAGATGGTCGTCACCGAAGCTCCTGCAAGATTCAATGAAATTGTAGAGTGGGGCGCCAACTTCGATATGAAGAATGGGGAATTTGCTTTAGGAAGAGAAGGCGGACATACGGAAAACCGAATCGTACACCACAAAGACATTACCGGTTTTGAAATCGAAAGAGCACTGTTGGAAACTGCCAACAAAAGTGAAAACATCGAGATTCTCGACCATCATTATGTGATCGATATCATCACCCAGCACCACGTTCCCGGAAAAGAGCTGAATGAAGGAGATATCCACTGCTACGGGGCTTATATTTTAGATGAAAAGTCGAAGAAAATAAAAAAGATTACTTCTAAAATAACACTCGTTGCCACTGGAGGAGCCGGACATGTTTACAAAAATACCACCAATCCTACCATTGCAACGGGAGACGGAATCGCTTTTGTCGCCAGAGCGAAAGGCAAAGTATCCAATATGCAGTATTACCAGTTTCACCCTACGGCACTGTACAGCAAGATCGACGGCATGCTGTTCCTGATCTCGGAGGCCGTGCGCGGAGACGGTGCAAAATTAAGAACCAAGAGAGGTGAAAAATTTATGCATAAATATGATGAGCGCGAAGAACTTGCCTCAAGGGATATCGTCGCCCGCGCCATCGATGCCGAAATGAAGATTACCGGTGATGAATACGTAGGACTCGACTGCCGTGAAATGAATCACGAGAAATTCCTCGAGCATTTCCCGAATATCTATAAAAAATGTAAAGATGAAGGAATAGATCCCTTCTCACAGCTTATCCCCGTAGTTCCGGCCTGCCATTACCTGATGGGCGGGATCGAAGTCGATAAGGATGGGCAGTCTTCCATCAGAAATCTTTTTGGAGTAGGAGAATGCACCAACTCAGGACTTCACGGAGCCAACAGACTTGCTTCCAACTCATTGCTGGAGGGACTTGTCTTCGGACATAATGCAGCAATGAAAACCGTCGATCTTCTAAATGAGAACAATTTTAATTTCGACGATTTAAAAGCCGTTCCCGAGTGGAATGAAGAAGGAATGAAAATCATGGATGAAATGGTAATTGTTTCTTATCTCAGAAAACAGCTACAGGAAATGATGAGCGACCTTGTAGGAATCGTAAGAAGCAACCGCCGCCTGAATATGGCGCTCCAGAAACACCAGGAAATTGCCGCTGCCGTAGATGAAATTTATCACTACTCCATTCTTTCCCCACAACTTTCGGAACTCAGAAATTTAACAACCGTTGCTCATCTTATCATTACTCAATCTATTGAAATGAAAGAAAATAAGGGAGCATTTTACAATAAAGATTTAGTCTAAAAAGCCTCACGAAATATGAAAAGACCTGCGTATGTTACCGATAAAGCTTTAAAGCAATTCATCAAAAACGCCCTGGAAGAAGACATCCAGGACGGCGACCACTCTACGCTTTCAACCATCCCGAAAGATCTTGAACAGAGCGCAAAACTTCTGGTAAAACAGGACTGCATCATTGCCGGCGTGGAATTGGCGAAGATTATTTTTAAAACTTTTGATAAAAATCTTAATATTGAGAATTTCGTAAAAGATGGAGACCCCGTAAAAATTGGTGACATTGCATTCATCGTAACAGGAAGTGCGAGATCTATTCTTTCCACTGAAAGACTCGTTCTGAACTGCATGCAGCGCATGAGCGGAATCGCAACTCTTACCCATGACTGGGATTCAAGGCTGGTAGGGACAAAAACCAAACTTCTGGATACAAGAAAAACAACTCCCAATTTCCGAATCTGTGAGAAGTGGGCAGTAGCCATCGGCGGCGGCACCAATCACCGATATGGTCTTTATGATATGATTATGCTGAAAGACAACCACATCGATTACAACGGAAGCATTACCAATGCGGTAAAAATGGCGAAAGATTATATTAAAAAGAATAAAAAGAAATTAAAGATTGAGGTAGAGACCAGAAATCTCGAAGAAGTACGGGAAGCCATCAAGGCAAAAGCAGACAGGATCATGCTAGATAATATGGACGTACCCACCATGAAGGAAGCCGTAAAGCTGATCAACGGCGCGTGCGAATCCGAGGCATCAGGAGGAATCACCCGTGAACAACTAAAGGAAATCGCTGCAACAGGCGTGACCTATATCTCTGCCGGCGCTCTTACCCATTCTGCGGAAAATATGGATTTAAGTCTCAAAGCCGTAAAATAACGTTGAATTTTTAATAAAAACAAGGGCTTTCTGTTAAAAATTCAATAACGTGATTTTTTTCATGTTAAATAACGATTATTATTCAATACATTGTAAATCAGAAATTTAATACTTATTAAGATCTAGTAAAAATTAACATACAGTTAATATTAGTTAAATTTTATTTTACCAATTTTGCAGAAAATTTAAATCTAACTATTACTAACGATTATGAAATTAATCAACAAATCAATACTGACTGTAGCTATTACGCTATCTACAGCTAGTGTTTATTACGCTCAACAGGTTCAGGACACTGTAAAAGACACAAGGTCCAAAGATATTGAGGAGGTAATTCTAAGAGGTGTTACCGATATCGCAAAGGATAGAAAGACACCAGTTGCAGTATCTACAATTAAAGCTGCACAGATTCTTGAAAGACAAGGTAACCAGGAACTTGTTGAATTACTAAACACAACTCCATCTGTATATGCTACAAAAGGTGGTGGTGGTTTCGGAGACTCTCAAATTGTTATGCGTGGATTTGAATCCAGAAACATTGCTGTAATGGTAAACGGTATGCCTGTTAATGACATGGAGGGCGGTACGGTGTACTTTTCTAACTGGACTGGTTTAGCAGATGTTACAAGCACAATGCAGGTGCAAAGAGGTCTAGGATCTTCAAAATTAGCTATTGCTTCTGTTGGAGGGACAATGAACTTCTTGACAAAATCAGCAGATATGAAAAAAGGTGGCATTATTAGATTAGGAGTTGGTAACAATGACTACTTTAAAACATCTTTCGCTTATAATACAGGGAAATCAGATAAAGGATGGTCTTCTTCGTTCTTGATGAGCAGACAGGCCGGAAGTACCTACATCCAAAATACAGATTACGAATCATATGCTTATTATTTTGCACTAGGTTGGGAACCAAATAAAAATCACAATTTCCAATTTACAATAACTTCTGCTCCTCAATGGCATAATCAAAGAACCTTTTCTCCAACAATCGGAGATTATATAAAATACAATCCTGATCATGACAATACACCAGATAGAACATATAATTCAGATTGGGGGTATTATACAAATGCAGAAGGAAGAAGTATTTCTATAGCAAACAGAGCTAACTATTATGCAAAACCAGTAATGATGTTAAACTGGGATTGGTCGATGAATGAAAAATCAAAGTTGAGTACCGTTTTATATATGTCTAATGGTAGAGGTGGCGGAACTGGTGATTTAGGAAGTTTCTGGACAGGTAAATTTAACAGTGCTGGTAACCCTATTACAAATAACATCAATTCTTATAGAAGACCTGACGGAACTTACAATTATGATCAGATATTTGCTTTAAATAATGGTCTAACTGCTGGTGCACCCTACCAAGTTACTGATCCAGTAACTGGAAAAAAGTCTACAGTAAGAGATGGTATCATTAGAAGAGCAAGTATCAATTCACATAACTGGTATGGTATTTTGGCAAATTTCCAACATAAAATCAATGATAACTGGAATGTATCAGTAGGAACGGATGACAGATATTACTACGGTTACCATTATCAGGTTGTTTCAGATCTTTACAATGCAAATTCTTACCAGGAGATAGGTAACAAAAATGTTGCGCCTTATAATGTTTCAAGAACATATGACTATAAACAACTTTCTTGGAATCCATTTGGTGGAAAAACTGCTCCATTAAATGAGCAAATTGGCTACAGTAACGATGGAGAGGTTATTTGGTATAGTGGATTTGGTCAGGTTGAATATTCTAAAGATAACTTATCCGCATTCGTACAAGGATCAGTTTCTAACCAAGGCTATCAAAGAATTGACAATTTCGTTCAGGACGGTGTAACTAAGCAACAAGGACAAACTGTTAATACAAAAACTGGATTCAAAAATCTTTTTGGATATAACATCAAAGGAGGGGCAAACTACAATATTAACGAAAACCATAATGTTTTTGCAAATGTTGGATACTATAGCAAACAACCATTCTTTAATTCTGTTTATCCAAGCAACTTTCAGGTTGTAAACCCAACATTAACAAATGAGAAAATTTTCTCTGCTGAAGTTGGTTATGGATTCAGATCTCCAAAATTAAGTGCTAACATTAACATCTATAGAACATCATGGGGAGACAGATGGTTAAGAAGAACAAACCAAACATTTACTTTAGCAGATAACACAACAACTACAGGATATGCAGAAATCAGTGGTATTACTGAAATCCACCAGGGAGTTGAGGTAGATGCAGTTTATAAGCCGCTTAATTTCTTAGAAATTCAAGGTATGTTCTCTTGGGGAGATTATTATTATAAAGGTAATGCTAATGGAGCTGCATTCGACGATAACAACAATCCTCTTTCATTATCAGGAGCTTCAACAACATCTAACACGCTTTACTTAGATAAAGTAAAAGTAGGAGGAACAAGTAACAACAGTATTCCTCAGATGACAGCATCATTGGGTGCTACTGTAAAACCAGTAAAAGATCTTAGCATTTTCAGTACTTGGAGATACGTAGGTAAACTTTACTCTTCAATTGACATTGCAACATTCTCAAACGAAGCTGCACAACAGAAAGGTGTAATGAAGTTACCAGACTTTAATTTGTTCGATGTTGGGGTATCTTACAAAATCAGACTAAGAGACAACAATCAGTATTTTACAATTGGGGCTAATGTATACAATTTGTTTGATACTACTTATATTTCTGACGCTTCAACGAATGTATTTACAAAGACTGCTGATCAATTTACAACAGCAGCTCAATACGAAGCTTATCAGTCTACTCTTTATAAAGGTATTGACCCATCTAATAGAGTACTATTCGGATTCGGAAGAACTTGGGCAGCCAACCTTTCTTTCAACTTCTAATAAACATTAGATTTTATAAATATCAATCCCGGCTTTTCGCCGGGATTTTTTGTTATCTTTGCCACTAGAAAACAAGAAAAAATAGACTATGGACTTTTACAACATTTTGCTTAATGCTCACAAAGGATTCGGATATCTGGAAATACTTTTAGTGACCTTATTTGTTATTGCACTTTTAGCAACCATGTTCGGTTACAGTGGAAAAGTGAATAATTTCCTTAAGAAAACAACACTTTTCACAATGATCTTTTTCCATGTTCAGTTCCTGGCAGGTCTTGCTTTATTGCTTGTATCGCCAGGAGTAAAGGCCGCTTTATCCGCAGGAACCTTAATGAGCGATTCATATTCAAGATTCCAGTATGTAGAGCATCCTTTTTCTATGCTGATCGCCGCCGTTCTGATGACGATCATCAACAAAAAAGTAAAAACCAATCCTACCATTTCTTTAGGCGTGGTGATTATGGGTTTAATCGCAACAGGTTTATTCGCATTCGCGTTCCCGTGGGCCAGAGTCTTCGGGGCATAAATATATTAACATAAACAATTTTTAATTAAATCAATGAAAGTAGCTGTAGTAGGTTCAACAGGAATGGTTGGACAAGTTATGCTTAAAGTTCTCGAGGAGAGAAACTTCCCTGTCACAGAATTAATCCCGGTAGCCTCCGAAAAATCTGTTGGTAAGAAGGTGAAGTATAAACAGGAAGAATTTACGATTGTAAGCATGAAAGACGCTATAGCTGCCAAACCTGATATCGCTATCTTCTCTGCCGGAGGTGCCACTTCACTGGAGTTTGCGCCGTTGTTTGCAGAGGCGGGAACTACCGTGATCGACAATTCTTCTGCATGGAGAATGGATCCCGATAAAAAACTGGTCGTTCCGGAAATCAATGCTGATGTACTGACAAAAGAAGATAAGATCATCGCCAACCCAAACTGCTCTACCATTCAGCTGGTGATGGTTTTGGGCCCTTTAAACAAAAAATATGATCTGAAAAGAGTAATCGTTTCTACCTACCAGTCGGTAACCGGTACCGGAAAAGCGGCTGTAGATCAGCTGAATTCTGAGATCAGCGGTGATGAAACCATTGCAAAAGTTTATCCTTACCAGATCTTTAAAAACGCACTTCCTCACTGCGATGTTTTTTCAGACGACGACTACACCAAAGAAGAGATCAAACTGATGAAAGAACCTAAGAAAATTCTGGGGGACGACACCTTCAATCTTACGGCAACCGCGGTAAGAGTCCCGGTGCAGGGAGGCCATTCGGAAAGTGTGAACATCGAGTTTGAAAACGAATTCGATCTGGATGAAGTAAGAAAAATCTTATCCGAAACTCCGGGCGTTGTTGTTATGGATAATGTAAAAAACAATGAATACCCGATGCCCCTCTATTCAGAAGGTAAAGACGAAGTTTTCGTCGGAAGGATACGGCGGGACCTCTCCCAGCCCAAGACCCTGAATCTCTGGATTGTGGCAGACAATCTGCGAAAGGGGGCCGCTACCAACGCCGTGCAGATCGCAGAATATCTTGCAGCCAACAACTTAGTATAAGCTAACAAAATACAAAAGAGTCTCAGAATTGAGATTCTTTTTTTTATCAAACCTATGAACGTTCAGAAAAATAATACGAAAGATAAATTAGCCTTCCAGAAGCTTATTGCCGCTTTCGGAATTGTCCTCTTTATCGGGAAGATCATTGCCTGGAAGCTTACCGGATCGGATGCCGTATTTTCAGATGCCATGGAGAGCATCGTGAATGTCATCAGTGCCTTTATGGGGCTGTATTCACTTTACCTGGCCGCCAAGCCCAAAGACGAAGACCATCCTTACGGACACGGAAAAGTAGAGTTCGTTACCTCCGGTATAGAAGGTGCCCTGATCGCCATTGCTGGCATCATGATCATTTATGAAGGCATCAACAGCCTCATTACCGGCAAGATCCTGCAGAAACTCGACTGGGGAATCGCCATCATTGCAGCCACAGCCATTATCAATTATCTGTTAGGCTATATATCCATTAAAAAAGGGAAACATGAGAACTCACACGTCCTGATCTCTTCAGGGAAACACCTTCAGTCGGACACTATTACCACACTGGGCGTTGTGGTCAGTTTAATAGTCGTTTATTTCACCCAAATTTACTGGCTGGATTCCGTGGTGGCACTTTTCTTCGGATTCTATATCATCGTTATCGGGTATAAGATCATCAGAAAATCGTTAAGCGGCATTATGGACGAGCAGGATCCCGACCTCCTGAACCAGATCATCAAAGTGCTGGAAAACAACCGCCGTACCGAATGGATCGATGTTCACAACATGAAAATCCAGCAATTCGGGGCAAATTTACATATCGATGCCCACATTACCCTTCCCTGGTATTACAGCCTCAGAGACGCCCACAATGAGATGGAAAAGATGATCATTCTTCTCGCCCGAAACACCAAAAGAAGCGTAGAGTTCAATTTTCATATGGACGACTGCAAACCCATCTCCTGCCCGATCTGCCAGATCGCCGACTGCCCGGTCCGTGAAAGGGATTTTGTGAAAAGAGTGACCTGGACACCGGAGAATGTGACCTGTGTCGATAAGCATACTGCGGAAGAATAATTTAACCTGAGTCGGGATAAGTCTATATAAAACGCGAAGCTACACAAAGTAGTCATAACATGGTTTTTAAAAATTTAAGATAGACAAAGGCGTAAAACTTATCAGAGTGATACAAAATTCCTGTATTACTCTGATAAACGAAGTGGCATTGTTTAGCTTAAAAGCGCTTCAAAAATTAAACATTTCTTTGCTATAAAATAATTTTATTCTGAAAATAAATCATTAAAATATCTCTTATCCCGAAATCAGGTAATTTGTACATTGAATTCCCCCTGAAGCTTTTATTCTTTAATCCCCAGGGCTTTTTTATAGATGCCGATTTCTTTTTGGAGATCGGCAATCAGCTTTGTTTTTTCATCCAGTCCTGCAATCAACTTAGAATTTTTGTTTAAAAGCAATCCGGGCGGATAATAATCGGTTAGCTCAGTAAGAAAATCGTATTCCAGAGCGATCCCGAGATTCCAGAGGATCCCGAACTGGAGCGAAGGCTGTCTGAGATAATTGGTCAGAGAATTAGGACTCACTGCCATCCGTCTTGCCACCTCGGCCTGACTGAGCTTTTTATCCTCTATCACCTTTTTTACCAATTGCCCTATGTGAGGGTAAGGGTTACTGCTTTTCCGAAGATAAGTTCTTTTCATCGTAAAATGTATTTTATTTAAAGATTAAGGTTAAAGACAGGTCTGTTGACGTTATGACTGCTCGCTATACATCTTACATGTATCCGGTGACGTATTATACATATAAAAATACATCTTAAATATATTCTTCTACACTTTAAGTATATCCATCTACGTCTTAAATATATACAGCTACGCTTTAAGTATATTCGTCTACGTCTTATAAGAATCCTTATACGTTTAAGATATATGATTATATATGTTAAACGTATGCGAACAGGTTTTAAACTTCTAAATATCATTCTCAGAAGTATACCGCCGGTAATAAAACATCGGGATAATGAGTAAAAGGATTAAAGGCTGTATGACAAACCGTCTCATATAAAACGAAAACAGGTATCCCGTCTCAAATTGAGTATGAATACAATATAAATAGATCGGGAAAGTAATGGCGAAGACGATACCGATCATCACCGCCCCCTGGATGGCCCATTTTTTATTTTTAAACCAGAAAAAGAGAATCACACAGGCGAAAAAAAGATTCAGCCCGAAACGGAAAAGATAGCTCACGATCATGGGTCCCCATTCGAAAGGCGGGAAAGGGATATTCTTATCGGCTTCATGGAAATAGGCGAGAAAGGGATCATAAAAGATATTTTCTTCCAATGCCCTTACCGCAATCAGGCCGGCTATACCTGCCAGAACAAAAAGTGCGTTAAGTATTCTCATATTTTAAAGCAAAAAATTTAATCCATACCAGCCACAGAAGCACCACAGTACCATAAATAACAGCCGGAAAAACATAGTCGTGCACCATTTTCCCGTACTGTCTGTAATCGGTGAGCACAATATTCAGTCCTACAATCCGCAGAACATTCATCAGGTGCAAGACTAAAAGTTCGGCCATAATAAAAACAATTGTTTTCTTGCCTTTATAAAAGGCAAAAACAAAAGACACGAAAAGGATCATGACCGAAACCGCGTTGCAGCCCTCCACCATTCTTGATGGATAATTATTGTTCACATAAAAGTACACCTGCGCTCCTTTATCATCGTTATACAGCTGTGTAGAATAGCCTGTATGGTTCTGGATGAACTTTACCTGCTCTGCCACAGAACGGGAAAACACATCTAACCCTAGCTGTGCAAAATAATTCAAATAAAACTGGTAGGCAAAAAGCAACACCACATACACCGTGATGAAGCGCAACAAAATTTTCAGTGCGGGTTTAAAATCCTTTAACATCATACAAAGATAAAAATTAAGCTGTAATTTACTATATTTGTTTCGTATATGAATCTTGAAAACGCTAAACGATTTTTTGAAAGCACTACAGGAAAAAAATCTTCTGAGTTTATCACACTGGCTCAAAGCGGTTCTGCGAGGGTAAATTTCCTGGCCGCTGCAGGCGACGGAAAATACATCGTTACCTACAATGAAAACATCAGGGAAAATGAAGCTTTTTTATATTACTCCCGGATCTTTTCTGAAAATAAACTGAATACGCCTCACATCTATCACGTTTCGGAAGACCGGAAGATGTATATCCAGGAATTCCTGGGCGAGCATACGCTTTCTGATACCATTGCGAAAGAAGGTCTCTCGGAGCCTGTAAAAACCCTGGTCAAACAGACTTTGGAAAAGCTTTACGAGCTACAAAAGCGTACCCTCCATAAGATCGATTATAAGAAAACCTTCGAATATGAACGTTATGATGAACTTCCGGTAACTCATGACCTGTATTACTTTAAAAATTTCATTGCAGACGTTCTTGAACTTGAATACCACAAGGCCGCTTTGCTGAAGGAATTTAAAAAAATAGCGGCTCAGATTGAAAACCTGGAGCCAAAAGGTCTGATGATCCGCGATTTTCAGGCAAGGAATATCATGGTCAATAAACACAATGAGGTGGCATTCATTGATTATCAGTCGGCCATGGAAGGTCCTTTGATGTATGATGTGATTTCTTTTTTGTTTCAGGCTAAAGCTAATTTTCCTGAAGATTTTAAAAATGAAATGCTGGAATATTACATCAGCCAGTTTAATGACCGAGACCAAGAGACTCAACTAAGATTCTCGGTGAAACCTTTACAGATGATGAGATTCCTCCAGGTATTGGGCGCTTACGGATTCCGGGGCCTGATCCAAAGAAAACATCATTTCATCGCAAGTCTAGAAATAGGCATCACCAATCTCACAGAATTTGCTGAAACCTGGGAAGGAATGAAAGATTACCCTGAACTCAAAACAGTGATTGAACAATTGAATAAAGAGAATACCAAATTGAAAATTGACAAGATATTGAACCATTAAGATTTTAACTATTAATCTCAGCTGGAACTTAACTTCCAGATAAACCTTAATGTTTTTAAATTAAATAATAAATTAAGAAAATGCTACACATCGATATACACAGTTTTTCATACAAAAAAGGAGGAATTCCTAAAGATACTACCGGAAACGGCGGAGGTTTCACCTTCGACTGTCGTGGAATTCTCAATCCCGGCCGCATTGAGGAATATAAAATCCAGACCGGAAATGACATCGGTGTCCAGGAATACCTGGAAACCAAAACGGAAATGCCGAAATTCCTGGAGCTTGTCAAAAACCTGATCTCGATCAATATTGATAATTATCTGGAACGTGGTTTTGAAAACCTCCAGATCAACTTCGGATGTACGGGCGGGCAGCACCGCTCGGTGTATTCTGCCATCAAAATAGCGCATTTCATTGAGGAAAAATATGGTGAGCAGGTGGAACTCAGTCTTCACCACGACGAACAGCACCAGCTTAATTCATAAATGATAAGCGAT
>JBMDXW010000296.1:0-4574 GCA_048594965.1 Chryseobacterium sp. | reverse complement strand
TATCATTTTCACACCAAAAAAACATTGCAGGGTGAGATTCCGATCCATGGAATCGGGGATTTCAGCGTCATGGGAATCTACCAGCTTCTGGATTCCCGGGATTCTTCTCACCAGCTTAACGGTGGGATCGGTGTAAAGATTCCGGTCGGGAGATTTGATGAAAAGGGAATTTCCGGTGTGAATCCCAGTTTTCAGCTGGGAACCGGAAGCTGGGATTATCAGGTGGCTTTAAATTATAAATTCCAGAAAGACAAAATTGCCGTTTTACTGAATACGGATTACACACTGAAAACCGAAAACCGGAAGCATTACCGTTTCGGAAACCAGTGGAATTATTCGGTAGCAGGTTTTTACAGGCTTTGGAAAGCCGAAAAGGCTATGATTTCAGGGAAACTGGGCGTGCAGGGTGAAGTGTATGACTGGAACCGGCAATTTGGTGAAGCGATGCCCAATACCGCGGGAAGTGCCCTTTATGGAAAACTGGGTTTTGAAGCCTCTTATAAGAAATTCAGCCTGGGAAGCGAGGTGATGCTTCCTGCCTATTCCCGTCTGGCGGGCGGAGATCTTGAAGCAAGGTCGCGTTTCAGCGTGTTCCTGAACTTTGGGATTTAGTGGTACATCATTCAGGTATTGCCCGGGAATGAAAACGGCTTTGAGGCAATACCTGTTTTTTGGAATATTGGATTCATATCCATGGGATTAAATTCGATTTTGATTCTATGATTTATTTTCTATCTTTGCCACAATCTGGTGAGCCGTAAAAAGCGCTTAAAAGGGAATCCGGTGAAAATCCGGAACAGACCCGCTGCTGTAAGCTCCAAACCAAAAGTTTCCGGAAAGTATATCCACTGTTTTTTTAATGGGAAGGATTTCGGAAACGGAGTAAGTCAGAAGACCTGCCGGAGGATTTATCGTTTGACGCTTTCGTGGAATAAAGCTTAGGACATCAATGATTCTGTGCAGTGTGCAGCTGTGCTTTATCGCTGTATTCTTATATCCGTTAGCGTCATCATTATCCTATGTTGAGCTAATGGTGACCATATTTTTAACATCGCGACTTCAGAAAGTTGTTTTCACAATATTTGTGTTGACAGCAAATCTTCTGTTTTCACAATCTGCCCGGGATACGATTAAAGAACATTCGATCACACCGGTTCGTCTCACCAAGAAAAATTTTAAAGAAATTCTTCCGGCGCAGGTTTTATCAGGCGAAGAACTGGAAAAGCTCAACAGCCATTCAGTCGCCGATGCGCTGAGGTATTTTTCCGGAATCCAGATCAAAGATTATGGCGGGATTGGCGGACTGAAAACCATTAATATCAGAAGCATGGGAAGCCAGCATGTGGGTGTATTCTACGATGGAATCCAGATCGGGAATGCTCAGAATGGAGTGGTGGACCTGGGAAGATATTCTCTGGATGATCTGGAGGAAATATCGCTTTACAATGGCCAGAAAAGTGAAATCTTCCAGCCCGCAAAAGACTTCGGATCTTCGGGATCCATATATCTGCAGCCGAAAATTCCAACCTTTAAGGATCGGAGAAAAACAAATTTGGTCGTAAGATTCAAGAACAGTTCTATTGATTTGTTTAATCCTTCATTCAGGCTGGAGCAGAAAATATCGCAGAATATTTCGGCAAGTTTCAGTTCAGAATTTATTCAGAGTGACGGTGTTTATAAATTCCGCTATAAAAAGAAATATCCGGACGGCGAAATTGCCAATGATACGATTGCCAGACGGCATGATTCAGATATTCGGGCAAAACGTTTCGAAACTTCATTAAACGGTAATCTGAATAATGGAAGCTGGAATATTCGTGGCTACGGCTATCTTTCAGACAGGGGAATACCGGCAGCGATTGTCAACAACCGATTTGATGGAAGGGGAGAAAGGCAGACCGATGAAAACCTTTTTGTTCAGGGAAGTTTCAGGAAGAAAATATTTCCAAAACTTGAAACGCAGCTGAAAGCTAAGTTCGCCTATGATTACACGCATTATATTGATACCGCCTCTTCGATAAAGATCCAGAACCAATATATCCAACGGGAAGTATACCTGTCTAATTCCAACTTGTATTCTGTAACACCGGATTGGGATATCAGTGCGAGTATTGATTTTCAGTATAATGATCTTGATGCCGATCTTGTCAATTTTTCTTATCCTATACGATATACAACGCTGGCTGCTTTTGCCACGACGTATCAGTGGAAAAACCTGAAATTTCTGGGAAGTGTTCTGGGAACTTTCATTGCTGAAAAAGTAGAAAAGAATACGAAATCACCCGACAGAACGGTATGGACTCCGGCTGCTTTTTTGAGCTATCAGCCTTTCACTGGAAAAGATTTTACCGTAAGAGCCTTTTATAAAAGGATTTTCAGGATGCCAACATTCAATGATCTTTATTATACGATGATTGGAAACAGTTCGCTGCAGCCTGAATTTACCAATCAGTATAATCTGGGATTCAGTTATTCTAAAAGCTTTGCTAATGGAGTTTTGCAGAGAATCTCTGCCAAAGCCGATGGTTATTTTAATAAAGTTGAAAATAAAATCATCGCTGCTCCGAACGGAAGCATGTTTCGATGGATGATGCTGAATCTAGGAGAAGTTGAGATTCTCGGAACCGATGTCAATCTTCAGGCAGATCTTAATTTTGGTGAATTAAAAATCCGGCCTTTATTGAGCTATACATTTCAGCGGGCAAGAGATTTCTCCGATCGGGAAGAATCTTATTTCGGGCACCAGATTCCGTACACCCCGTGGCACAGCGGATCTTTTGCGCTCATGTCTGATTATAAAAACTGGAGTTTCAATTACACTTTTATTTATGTCGGAGAGCGTTATGACGGTCAGCAGAATAACATCCAGTACAATTATATCCAGCCTTGGTATACCCATGATCTGTCTGTTCAGAGAAAAATTTACTGGAAAGAACATGAGTTCAAAGCAAGTTTTGAAGTCAATAATATTCTGAATCAGTATTATGATGTGGTACTGAATTATCCGATGCCTGGAAGGACCTTTAAACTCATTGTAAGCTTCACATTATGAAAAAAATAACCTTTTATCTACTTATCTGTAGCTTGTTTTCACTGTATTCCTGCAGAACGGATGAATATATTCCACGTGAGGAAACGGAAACTGGGCTGGCATTGCCTGAAAATACTGCCATTAAAGGATTTTATCTGTTGAACGAAGGAAATATGGGCAGCAACAAAGCCACGCTGGATTTCTTCGACTATACAACGGGAACCTATCATCGGAATATCTACGCAGAAATCAACCCGAATGTTATCAAAGAATTGGGAGATGTAGGAAATGACATCCGGATTTATGGAAGTAAAATGTATGCGGTAATCAATGTTTCCAATAAAATTGAAGTGCTGGATGCAAAAACGGCGAAAAGAATTAAAACCATTAATCTTGAAAACTGCCGCTACATCACCTTTAAAAACGGAAAAGCTTATGCGACAAGCTACGCCGGCCCCGTTTCGATAGATCCGAATGCGCCTCTCGGGAAAGTAGTGGAAATCGATACGGCATCTTTAACGATCCAGCGAACGGCGGTTGTAGGATATCAGCCCGAAGAAATGGAAATTATCGGCAATCAGCTTTTTGTAGCGAATTCCGGAGGTTACAGGTTTCCGAATTATGACAAAACCGTATCCATTGTTGATCTTAGTTCTTTTGTTGAAACCAAAAAAATAGACGTTGCCATCAATCTTCACAGGATCAGGAAAGATAATTATGGGGATCTTTATGTCACGTCGAGAGGCGATTATTATACGGTACCTTCAAGTCTGTTTTTGCTGGATGCAGCTACAGGAACGGTAAAGAAGAACTTTCATATTTCGGTGAGCGATATGACGATCGTCAACGACAAGCTGTATTATTTCGGGAATGAATTTAATTATAACACCCATTCTTACAGCAAAAAATTTGGGATTATTGACATAAAAACCGAAGAGGTTATTTCCAATACCATGATCGATCAGCAATATGCCGATGCGATTAAAACACCGTACGGAATTGCAGTCAACCTAATCACGGAAGACATTTATCTTACCGACGCAAGAAATTATGTCTCAACAGGATTTGTGTATTGCTTCGACAAAAACGGGCATTTCAAATGGAAAACGGAAGGCGGAAATATTCCTGCCCACTTTACCTTTTTGTATAAATAAATATTAAAATGAAAAAATTTACTTTTAACATTATTAAATTATCGCTCTCTTCCGCACTTCTTATGGGCGTACTTAGCTGTAAAAGCGAAAGAGAGGAAGAAGATTTAAACTTTACCGGACTGGAAGAATCTTACACGACAGACCGCTTCAGGGTTCTTAATATAGATCCTAAGACAGGAGGAATTTTTAAAGGGAGCATCAACGACTCTATTATTTCACAGGAAAGCCAGCTTGATTTTATCAGCCCTGTGGTAAAAACGTATCCTTTAACCCTCACGATAGAAGCTGCGGGAAATACCAGGACCTACCATTCAAAGATTATTGTTAAGCCGGAAGCTGTTTCGTACAGCAGATATATTTCCAATGTAATTGATTATCGTCCGGCGGTA
>JBMDXW010000295.1:0-8940 GCA_048594965.1 Chryseobacterium sp. | reverse complement strand
TCCCTTTTTTCGGAGCCGGGCGCATTGCCTGAAAATTTAGAATTCGTCGATTACAAGGAAGAGATCATGAAGCATATAGACGGCAAACGCTACCTGTGGCTTACTTTTGAATTTCCCCCGCAGTTCTCGGCAGAGATCCTGGATAATTTTTCTTTTGTGTTAAATGCTTTTCCGATCTACAACCGCGGCTGGAAAAAAACGGAATACAGCCTGGACATCATGGGAAACAACATTCCGCTCGTTACCGATGAAGGAGAGCATTTCCTGTATGTGGACGAAGTGCAGGACGGCGACGGAAGGAAGTATACAGAGATCCCTTTCACCCCGAATGATGATCTTAAAAAAGGGCTGTACACCGTAAGGAAAGGCGGTATGGAACGCTTTACCAACAGGAACGCCGTGGATATGATCGCCAATGTACTGGAACTTACCCGTGATGAAATTGCCGCTTTCTCATTACTCAACAGAGACAATGTAAAGGGCTTGCTGAGCGAAATGTCCGATAAAATGAAATCAATGGTTCAGAAGGTAAACAATGCAAGAAGGACCATCAAACAGGAGCTGAACTATGTCATCATGGAACCTGTAGAAAAAACAGACCACACCTACGCATCATTCTGGATCACGCACTGTACGCTTGCCAATCACATGCGTCCGGGAACGGAACTGTCTAACCAGCTGAAATCCCAGGTTCTGGTCCTTCTATCCGAAACCATCGGCGGGGCTGAAGAGCAGAAAGGAACCGACAGCATCCAGGCGTATAAGTATGCACTCACCACAAGAGATAAGATCATTTCCCTGGAAGATGCGAAGAATTTCTGCAGGATGGTGCTAAAAGAAGAGCTGAAGGAAGTCCGGGTAAGACGCGGAACCATGATCAGCAATAAGCCCAAAGAAGGCTTCATCAGAACAGTGGAAGTCGAGATTATCCCGAACAATTATTCCTTCTACGGAAGGGTATACTGGGAAAACATGGCCAATATTCTCCGGAATCAGATTATCTTAAAAGCGATCGACGGCATAGAATACCTGGTGAAGGTAACCAATGAAGACACCGATTTTTCCTGATCCCTGAAACAAATAAAACATACCAATTTAAATATTATGAAAAAAACGATGATGATCGCACTTGCCTTATCGGTAAGTTTGACGGCAGTAAGCTGCAAGAAAGGTCTTAACAAAATTGAAAATGCAGTAACGAAGGCGGGTGAAGACCAGTCCCAGGCCATTATTGACTTTAATAATAATTTCCTGGAATCCTACAAAAGCAGCTCCCGACACGTAGAACATATCGTGCAATATGCGGAAGCCGCGGTGAAAAAATCACAGGGCGAGACCGTCTACAGCATGCCCATGGTGATCAACTCCATGGATTATTCCTTAAGCAAGATCAAAGGCGTTCCGTCCGGTTTTGACAGCGAACAAAAGCTGATTGAAACCGAACTCAATACCTACAAAGCGAAAAAGGAAAGCATTGAAAAGAAATACGAAGAGCTGAAATCCTACATCACCTCCGAAGATTACAAAGACGACCAGGGAGCAAAAGCAATGGCGCTCCAGAAGGAGATAGGAGCCGAAGCAAAAGCATTTTTTGCCACAGGAGAAAATATCCTTGCCAAGATAAAACCGGCCACTGAAGCCGCTGAAGAGGTGATCTTAAAAGACCACCCGCTGAAAGATTATATCGTATCTTCAAAAACGGTAATGAATGAACTGGATGCGGTGATGGATGTCCTCGACAAGCAGTACACCGGCGGCTTTAACGAAGCCGAAGCTCAGAAAAAGTACAACGAGCTGGAAAAAGCAGTGGATGCCAATGCCAAAAAAGAATTTACCGCAAGCGGACAGCAGTATGCCTACAAGAAGACCCTGTTTGAAAACTTCAACAAGAACGCTAATGATTTCCTCGATAAGTACAGAAAACTGATGAGGGACTCTAAAACGGCCAAACAGATCCCGGACAGCAACATCCAGGAGATCAGCTCTGCCTATGACTCCGTTCTGAATTCTTACAATTCTTTTGTACAGTAAATAGTTTCCATCTAAAATAACAGATAAGATACCGGTGAGCACTTCGCCGGTATTTTTTTTGTAATAAAACACTGTATTAAACTGAAATCACACGACGGATACTGCAAATGATCTAACATTTTTTAGGACAGGAAATTCCATAAAAATTCCGTAATTTTGCACATCGTGATTTTCATGTAAAATCATCCCAAATTATGAGTAAATCAACAGAATATATTGAAGTTTACGGAGCCCGTGAGCACAATCTTAAAAACATCAATGTTAAAATCCCACGCAACGAACTGGTGGTCATCACCGGACTTTCGGGAAGCGGGAAATCTTCACTTGCTTTCGATACTATTTTTGCTGAAGGCCAGCGTCGTTATATCGAAACGTTTTCGGCCTACGCGAGACAGTTCCTGGGTGGCCTGGAGCGCCCTGATGTAGATAAGATCGAGGGACTGTCGCCGGTGATCGCCATCGAGCAGAAGACAACCAACAAGAACCCGCGTTCAACCGTAGGAACGGTAACCGAACTGTATGACTTCCTCCGTCTCCTGTTTGCCAGAGTTTCTGATGCCTATTCTCAGACCTCCGGGAAAAAGCTGGTAAGCTACACGGAAGAGCAGATCCTGGAAACCATCAAAAAAAATTACAAAGGAGAGAAAATCATGCTGATGGCGCCGGTGGTACGATCAAGAAAAGGGCATTACCACGAGCTTTTTGTACAGATGGCCAAAAAAGGATACGGCCAGGCAAGAATCGACGGCGAGCTGCAGGATATCGAATACGACCTGAAACTCGACCGTTATAAAACCCACGATATCGACATCGTGATCGACCGGTGGATCATCGGGGAAAGCGCCTCTGAAGCAAGAATGGAAAAATCATTGCGTACCGCCATGGAAATGGGAGAAGGCCTGATCGGGATTCAGAAGCTGGGAAGCACGGATATCGAGTATTTCTCTAAAAACCTGATGGATGCTGAAACCGGCCACTCACTTGCTTTACCCGAGCCGAATACTTTCTCATTCAACTCTCCGAAAGGCAGCTGCCCGAGCTGCAAAGGACTGGGAACCATCAAAAAAATCAACACCGACTATTTTGTTGAAAATCCTAAGCTTTCTATCAACCAGGGAGGTCTATTACCACTGGAGGATATTAAATCCAACAAATGGATCCTGTCCCAGATCAAAAATATTCTTGAAGTTTTCGGTCTTGGACTTGCCACTCCGTTCAAAGATATTCCTGAAGAAGCACTGGATTATATTTATAACGGATGCCATAAAGAATTTAATAAAGACCTTAAATACGCAGGTATTACCAAAAAGATAAAGATCAGCTTCGACGGGCTTATTGCTTTTATGGAAGAGATCATTGAGGAGAGAGAGTCTTATGAAGCGATTTTGCTTGAAAGGCATTTCACCACTGAAGAAACCTGCCCGGAATGTAAAGGCACCCGTCTTCAGCCTTCAAGTTTAAGCTTTAAAATAGACGGTAAAAATATTGCGGAGGTCAATGCTTTAAGTTTAATTGATCTAAAGGACTGGCTTGCTGAAATTAAAGATACTTTTTCGGAGAAAAATGCCATCATTGCTCATGAGATCCTGAAGGAAATCGAGACCAGGCTGCAGTTCCTGCTGGATGTCGGTCTGGATTACCTGAGTCTCAGCAGAAGTTCTAAGACTCTGTCGGGAGGTGAATCCCAGAGGATCCGACTGGCTACCCAAATCGGTTCGCAGCTGGTGAATGTTCTTTATATTCTGGATGAACCCAGTATCGGGCTTCACCAAAGGGATAATGAAAGACTGATCAATTCATTAAAAAATCTTCGGGATATCGGGAATTCTGTTTTGGTGGTTGAGCACGACAAAGATATGATCCTGGAAGCGGATGAGGTGCTGGACATCGGCCCGAGAGCAGGAAAGTTCGGCGGGGAGATCCTCTGGCAGGGAAAACCCAAGGATCTTTTAAAAGCTGATACCATTACAGCACAATATATTAACGGAAAAAGAAAAATTGAAATTCCGGCCGAAAGACGGAAAGGAAACGGAAAAAATATCGTTTTGAAGGGTGCTTCAGGAAATAACCTTAAGAATGTAACCCTTACTGTTCCTTTGGGAAAACTGGTCGTAGTGACCGGAATCTCAGGAAGCGGAAAATCTTCGCTGATCAACGGAACATTGTATCCGATTCTTAATAAGCATTTTTACAGAGCGGTTCAGGAACCTTTGCCATATAAAAAAATCGAAGGTCTTGAAAATATCGATAAAATCGTAGATGTAGACCAGACTCCGATCGGAAGAACGCCAAGATCGAACCCTGCGACCTACACCGGAATGTTTACGGATATCCGGAACCTTTTTGCAGAGCTTCCTGAAAGTAAGATCCGCGGCTATAAACCCGGAAGGTTTTCGTTCAACGTTAAAGGCGGAAGATGTGAAACGTGCCAGGGCGGCGGTCTGAAGGTTATTGAAATGAATTTCCTTCCGGATGTCTATGTTCACTGCGAAACCTGCAACGGGAAACGCTTTAACAGGGAAACGCTTGAGGTCCGCTACAAAGGAAAATCGATCTCGGATGTTCTGGATATGACGATTGATGAAGCGGTAGAGTTCTTCCAGCCGATTCCTAAAATTTATGCCCGTGTGAAAACGCTGCACGATGTCGGTTTAGGATATATCACTCTCGGACAGCAGTCGACCACGCTTTCCGGCGGGGAGGCACAACGGATCAAGCTGGCTACGGAACTTGCCAAAAGGCAAACCGGAAACACCTTATATATTCTTGACGAACCGACAACCGGGCTTCATTTTGAGGATGTAAAGATTCTTATGGATGCCATTAACCAATTGGTGGAATTAGGAAATTCTTTCATCATTATTGAACACAATATGGATGTCATTAAAATGGCCGACCACATCATCGACGTCGGTCCGGAAGGTGGAAAACATGGCGGACAGATCGTTGCCCAGGGAACACCGGAGGAAATCGTGAAGTCGAAGAAAAGTTTGACAGGGAAGTTTTTGAAAAGGGAACTGGAGTAAAAGATGAATGTATTAGAACAGAAAGACGGCAGAAATAAAAAGTATTTTGAAATCCAGGAGGACGGCGTTTTTGTAAGAACATTATTTGCCAAAGAACTGAATGAATACAAAATTCATTTTAACGATATTCAGCTTGATGAGTCGGTATTCAGGAAGGCAAAAGATCCTATCCTGATCGGAATTGTCATTTCCGTTCTTTTAAACTCCATATTGCTGACCATTTTTATCAACGAGAGTTATAATTTGTCTGATAGAATGGGAATGATGGTCTTCATTGTCACGATGATCCCATCATTAATTATAACAGCTTTATGCAATAATGAATTTAAAAGAGAGAACTCTAAAAGTCTGGCAGCCGCCAAACCTCTTGTTTTTTCTTACGGTAAAAAACAGATGCCGGCCGTTGATTATTTTATTTTAAAAATTAAAGAAGCCAAGAAAGATTATTACCTGAAAGCTTATTATAAGGTAGATAATTTAATTCCGTCGCAGGTACAGATTTCGCGAATTCACTGGCTTTATGAAAATCAATATATTACGGAAAGCGATGCAAAATTTATTATTGATGAGATTAACCATAAGAGGATGATCGAAGGATTATAACCAGTAAAAGTCCGAAAGCAGGATACTTTTTATTCGCAAACCAAGAGATCTTATCATTTAAATCCGGAGAATGGGCCGAAAGACCAGATTTGTTTTAGTAACTTTGCAGCTCAATATAATTTTTATGCACAAAGCAGGATTTGTAAATATCGTCGGGAAACCGAATGCCGGAAAATCAACCTTACTGAATCAGTTGATGGGAGAGAAGCTGGCCATTGTTACCCAGAAAGCACAGACGACACGCCACAGGATTTTTGGAATTTATAATGAAGAAGATTTACAGATTGTATTTTCTGACACCCCGGGAGTTTTGGACCCGAAATACGGTTTGCAGGAAAAAATGATGGACTTCGTAAAAGATTCTCTTCAGGATGCCGATGTTTTCCTGTTTATCGTAGACGTTACGGACAAAGCCGAACCTTCAGAGTTTTTAATTGATAAACTGAATAAAATACCGGTACCGGTTTTACTGCTTCTGAATAAAGTAGACCAGACCGATCAGGCGGGTCTTGAAAAGCTGGTGGAAACCTGGCATGAGAGAATTCCAAAAGCGGAAATCCTTCCGATTTCGGCACTGAATGCTTTTAATACAGACATTATTTTACCTAAAATAAAATCATTACTTCCCGAAAATCCGCCTTACTATGATAAAGATCAGTATACGGATAAGCCGGAAAGATTTTTTGTCAATGAAGCCATCCGTGAGAAAATCCTCCTGAATTACGAAAAAGAAATTCCCTATTCGGTGGAGGTTGTAACGGAACAATTCAAGGAAAAAGAAGGAATTATTTTCATCGACTCTATCATTTATGTGGAGAGAGATACGCAGAAAGGAATCATTATCGGTCATAAAGGAGAAGCCATCAAAAAAGTTGGGACGGAATCGCGACTGGATCTGGAGAAATTCTTTAACAAGAAAATTCACCTTAACCTTTTTGTGAAGGTAAAAAAAGACTGGCGAAAAAACGACAGAGATCTGAAGAATTTCGGATACCGATAGACTAAATACCGCTGAAAAGCCGTTGTATTAAAAGATTTTCATTATATTTAATTTAAATTTTAACTTAATGAATTACTTGAACCGTACACCTTCGAATTCAGTTTTAAAAGATATTATTTTATTGGCCGTAAGGGTATTTATCGGTTTTGCGATGTTGTCTCACGGTTTTCCCAAACTGCAGATGCTGCTGGAAGGCGGTGATATCAAATTTTTTGATTTTTTAGGAATGGGACCGGCTGTATCATTAACGCTTACGGTTTTTGCAGAATTTGTGTGTTCTATTCTTCTCATTTTAGGACTTTTCACCAGAGTGGCATTGGGCTTTCTGCTCTTTACGATGATCAGTGCCGCTTTCTTCGTACATGGAGCCGATCCTTTTGAAAAACGTGAAATGAGCCTGATCTATCTCTCGGTATATCTGCTACTCATGGCTTTCGGAGCAGGAAAAATTTCTGTTGATTATCTGATCGAGAAACGGAAAAGAGCCAGTGACTGGTAATTAAATAGACAAGCAGCAGTTTTTGCTGCTTTTTTCTTTGCCTTTATAATTTCAGGGCGGATATCATATTTTGAACAATAGATAAAAGCCACGAAAACCGCGCATTGATTGAATTCATGACCCGTTAAATTATATTTTTGTAATTTCAGGATTCAAAAAATTAATCACCAAACCAAATCCTATGCTGAGAACCAATCAACCTTTTTCAGATTATTTTGATAAGCTGTACAGCAAACAGCCTGATAAGGAGAATATAACCGTGCAATCTTATGACAAAGGTGATAAAATCCTGATCCAAAATGAAATCTCCACTTCCATTATGCTCATCAGATCCGGCATCACCAAATGCTATTTTGTGGAAGACGATGGTAAAGAATATATTGTTGAGTTTCTCGGAAAGGGCGAAATCATCGGTGAAATAGAAGTCATAAAAAATATTCCCTGCCTGTGTACAATCGAAGCCATGACTGAAGTAACCGTCTATTCGATGTCTGCGCAGCATTTCAGGGCTTTGCTCAAAAATAACTTAAAGCTGAATCATTTTCTGCTGAATGTTTTTGCCGAACGTATCGTCCCTACTTCAAGCCGCGTATCTTACCTCCAGCTCCGCACAAAGGAGCATACCCAAAGCCAGCTCCTGGAATTAAAATCAAAGGAAATGGAAATCTCAAAGAAAGAAATGGCCGCTTACCTGGGAATTACAGTGAAAAATTTAAATAAAACCTTTGAAAAAATCAAAGAAAACAATGATGGCGAGTAGTAAATTCTTTGGGTATATTTGCAAATAAATGCCGCCGCTTTATGGAAGAACTGATATTCAGAAATGCGTTGATCGAAGATTTACCCAAAATCGTTGAAATTTACAACTCTACCATTCCTTCAAGGATGGTAACCGCGGATACGGAAGCTGTTTCAGTAGAAAGTAAAATCCCGTGGTTTAAAGAACATAATTCTGAGACAAGACCGCTCTGGATGGTTGAAGATCATAAAAAAAACGTTCTGGGCTGGGTGAGTTTTTCTTCATTTTACGGTCGTCCGGCGTATAACGGTACGGTAGAAGTCAGCATTTATATGGACGAAAGCTGCCGGGGAAAAGGTTTCGGAAAAAAAGTTCTGCAATATTGTATCGAGCATGCGAAGGATTTCGGGATTAAAACATTGCTGGGTTTTATTTTTCTCCATAATGAACCTAGTTTAAAACTTTTCAGGCACTTCGGATTTGAAGATTGGGGAATCTTTCCCGATGTTGCCGTTTTAGATGGAATAGAAAGAACTTTAATCATTCTTGGTAAAAAGATCAACTGATTATCTTGCTTTTTTAGCCTGTTCCACGAGACGTTTGATTCTGGAATCCAGGTCTTCGCTGGAAAGGGTCTGACGGAGGCTGTCTACCTTGATCGGGAAACTGAGCGGTGTAAATGAATTGGCCGATTTCAGAATAATTTTTGATTTTTCAATTCTTTTAAAAGCTTCCACAAGCCGCTGTTCCTGAAGCTGCATATTAAAAACCTCCGTGTAGGCCTGACGCACGAGAAAATTTTCCGGATCATAGTCTTCCAGTACTTTAAAAATCAATCCTGCAGAACTCTGCAAAGATTTGTTGGAACGCTGCTGTCCCGGGAAATTCTGAATCACCATCCCGGAGATCACCGCAATATCCCGGAATTTCCTTCTGGCCATCTCTGCCGCATTGATGCTTGAAATAACATCCGTCATCAGATTCTCACGGGTCAAGATCTGTTCTAAATTATCTTCATGGAGCGGACTTTCTTTATCGCTGA
>JBMDXW010000294.1:0-15287 GCA_048594965.1 Chryseobacterium sp. | reverse complement strand
GTTCAACTTGGCTTACATTTATGTACAATCGTTTAGAAGTTGCAAAATCGTTATTAAGTAAAGATGGTGCTTTAATAGTTGCTATTGATGAAAATGAACAACCTCATTTAGGAGTATTATTAAAAGATTTATTTCAAGATTATGAAGTTCATTGTGTAACCATAGTTCACAATCCAAGAGGTGTACAAGGAACAAATTTCTCATATACTCACGAATATGTTTTTTTTGTTTTTCCAAAAGGAAAAAAATTAATTGGAAATAGAATAATTGATGAAAGTGAAATTGATTATTCTAATCTAAGAAATTGGGGTGGAGAAAGTTTAAGAAGTGATTCAAGATATTGTTTTTATCCAATAATTGTAAATCCAAAAACTTCCGAGATTGTTGATTTTGGCCAGGTTTCAGAAGATAATTTTCACCCAGAAAAAAGAGAATTATTATGTAATGATTTGATTTATATTTATCCTATTGATAATGATAATGTAGAGCGAAAATGGCGATATGCAAGACAATCAGTTGAAGCGGTAAAGCATTTGCTTCGTGCAAGGAAAAAGAGCGGACAATGGGATATTGAAATAGGGAAAAATTTTGGGCAATATAAAACAGTTTGGATTGACCCAAAATATGATGCAAATGAATACGGAACAAAGATTGTGAATAAACTTGTGCCAAATAATAAATTCAGCTTCCCAAAATCATTATATAATGTAAGAGATTGTATTTATGCATTAGTTGGAAATGATAAAGAAGCTATTGTTTTAGATTATCATGCAGGAAGTGGAACAACAGCACACGCCGTTTTAGAAATCAATAAAAAAGATGGCGGAACTAGGCAATTTATTTTGTGCGAACAGATGAATTATGTGGAAACTGTTACAAGTAAACGAGTGCGAAGTGTAATTGAACAAAATAATGTAGGAAATTTTATTTACCTCGAGCTCAAAAAATACAACCAAAATTTTCTGGAAAAGATTGAAGCCGCTGAAGATACGGAACAGCTTCTGATTATCTGGGAAGAAATGAAAGAGAAATCTTTCCTGAATTATAATATCGATCTTAAAAAACAGGAACAGCATCTTGAAGATTTTAAGGCACTGTCGGTAGGAGAGCAGAAAAGGCATCTCTGTGAATTGCTGGACAAAAATCAGCTGTATGTTAATCTTTCGTCCCTTAATGACGCCGGTTTTGAATGTACGGAGGAAGAGCAAAAAGTAACGAGAGCATTTTATCAGATCAAAAACTAAGACTATGGAATTTTTACACGACCTCTTCAACAATCCGTTTGCCAGGAAAGCTTTGTCTCAGGTTACGGTACGTAATTGCATCACCGATAATCTTAAATTAGCGATCCGTCCTTATCAGGAAGAAGCTTTCAGGCGTTACATATATACCGAACAGGAAAATTTTGACGGAAAACCGGGTAAGCCGCTGCATCTTTTGTACAATATGGCGACCGGAAGCGGGAAAACTATGGTGATGGCCGGTTTGATGCTTCACCTGTATGCGAAAGGCTACCGTAATTTTTTATTTTTCGTCAACAGCCATAACATCATTCAGAAAACCAAAGATAATTTCCTGAGTCCGCAGACTTCAAAATATCTGTTTAAAGAAAAGATTGTGATTAACGGGAAAGAGGTTTTTATAAAGCCGATCGATAACTTCGACGAATCCGATCAGGAAAATATAAACATCAAGTTTACCACCATTCAGCAGTTACACACCGATTTAAACAATACCAAAGAAAACAGCGTCACTTACGAAGATTTTACCCATAAAGAGATGGTGTTAATTGCCGATGAAGCCCATCACCTGAACAGCGGTACCAAAAGCGGCAATCTTTTCGGAAGTTGGGAAGAGACCGTCCTGCAAATCCTTCATCAGAACTTCAATAATGTTCTCCTTGAATTTACAGCTACTCTGGATTACGAAAGCCGGCAGATCGCAGATAAATATAAAAACAAGGTAATTTACAAATACGATCTGGCTCGTTTCAGGAAAGATAAATTCTCCAAGGAAATCAATCTGGTCCGTTCGATGTATGATGAAAAAGACAGGATTATCCAGGCGCTGATCCTTAATCTGTACCGGCAGGAGCTGGCTGCATTTCATCATATTAATCTGAAACCGGTAATTCTTTTCAAAGCAAAAAGAACCATTAAAGAATCCGAAGCCAACAAAGAAAATTTCCATACGCTGATTGAAAACCTTTCGGAAACAATGGTGAAACACATCGGGAAAACATCTACGGTACCGGTGGTTCAGAAGGCTTTTCAGTTTTTCAGAAAGCAGAATATTTCCCCGACTGATATGGTACACCGGATACGGTCAAATTTCCGGGATGAGAATTGTCTCAGTGCCAATAATGACCTGGAGACGGAGAAAAATCAGATTTTACTGAATACGCTGGAAGATGAAAATAATCCGATCCGTGCCATATTTGCCGTTCAGAAGCTCAATGAAGGCTGGGATGTATTAAATCTGTTCGATATTGTTCGATTATATGAAGACCGTGACGGTAAGGACGGCAAACCCGGGAAAACCACTTTATCCGAAGCACAGCTGATAGGCCGCGGCGCAAGATATTTTCCCTTTGCAGTAAATGATGGAGATGAATTGTACGTCAGGAAATATGATGAAGACATTTCAAATGATCTGAAGGTTCTGGAGGAACTTTATTACCATACCAAAGAAGACAGTAGGTATATTTCGGAGCTTAAAAGAGCCTTGGTGGAATCCGGGATCTATGAAGATGAAGCGCAGCTTGTAACAAAGCAATTGACTTTAAAACCCGTTTTTAAAGCTTCCGAGCTGTATAAAAAAGGCGTTGTGTTTTCCAATAGGAAAATCCCTAAAACGTTTGGCCATGTAAAATCCATTGGAGATATGGGTGTTACCCAAACCAATTTCCGGTATCCGCTTTCGTCGGGCGGGGGAAGTGCTTCAAGCATATTTCTGGATGAGGAAAGCATCGTTTTGTCCGATCATCCGATAAAATCCGGAGCAGTAGGAATCAAAGATATTCCAAAGCACGTTGTCCGATATGCATTGAGCCGGAACCCTTTTTATTATTTTGGGAACCTGTGCCGTTATTTTCCGAATTTAGCTTCCATCACAGAATTTATTGTGAATGAACACTATCTTGGCGGTTTGGAAATAACATTTATAGGAACCGAAGGCCGGCTTCAGGAAATTTCGCATTCCGATTATCTGCAGGCCGTCAGCGGTTTGTTGCAGAATATAGAAACGGAAATAAAAAATAATGCTACGGAATACGAGGGTTCCGCATTTTATCCGCAGCCCATTCATCAGGTTTTCAGAGATAAAGAGATCAGGGTCGGGAAGGGAAGCCCCAGGGCAAACGGACAGGAGGAACTTATTTCGGCAGAACCCTGGTATGCTTACAATGCGAACTACGGAACTGAGGAAGAAAAAAAGTTTGTTGAACTTTTCTCAAGACGTTTTAAAAGCCTTAACCAGAAACTTCATAACATCCATTTGATCCGTAATGAAAGGGAAATTAAAATATTTGACAGATACGGCCGTGCTTTTGAACCGGATTTTATCCTGTTCTGCAGCAAAAGGGAAGATAAGCAGATTACTTACCAGGTTTTTATTGAGCCTAAAGGCTCACACCTGATCGGACATGATCAATGGAAAGAAGATTTTTTGAAGGAGATAGGGCAGGAAAAGAAGACAATAGAAATTCATACGGATCATTATCTGATCAGAGCCATTCCTTTTTACAATTACGGGAATGAAAATGAATTTAAAAGGATCCTGGATGAAACTCTGCCAGGCTGATTTTTTGTAATGAGCTGATGTTGAATAATTTTTAGGTATTGTCATTAAAATTCATTATCTTTGCACCCACTTTTGTGACGAAAAGGTTTGAAGAGTAAACAACTAAAAATTAATTACTTCCGTATTTTTCAATTCACATTTATTCAGACCGTTGGAAGAGAAGGAATACAAATTTTATTAGAAAATGTCAAAAGAGACAAATTCAGCAGAGGTTTTATTAAACCAAAACGTAGCACCGGAACAATTTGACTGGGATTCTTTCGAATCAGGTCTTGATGCAGATGCGAGAAAAGAAAAAAGCGATCTTGAAGAAATCTACAACGGATCTTTAAACAACCTTGACGATAATGACGTATTGGTTGGAAAAGTAGTAAGATTAACTGATAAAGAAGCTATCGTAGACATCAACTTCAAATCCGAAGGTGTTATTTCTCTTAACGAATTCCGTTATAACCAAGGTCTTAAAGTAGGAGACGAGGTAGAAGTAATGGTTGACCGAAGAGAAGACAAAACTGGTCAGTTACAGTTATCGCACAGAAAAGCAAGAACGCTTAAAGCTTGGGATAAAGTAAACGAGCTTCACGAAACAGGTGAAATCGTAAACGGTTTTGTAAAATCAAGAACTAAAGGAGGTATGATCGTTGACGTACACGGAATCGAAGCATTCTTACCAGGTTCTCAGATCGACGTTAAGCCAATTAAAGATTACGATCAGTTCGTAGGTAAGACTATGGAGTTCAAAGTTGTGAAAATCAACCCTGAGTTCAAAAACGTAGTAGTATCTCACAAAGCATTGATCGAAGCAGATATCGAAGGTCAGAAAAAAGAAATCATCGCTCAGCTTGAAAAAGGACAGGTTCTTGAAGGTACTGTTAAGAATATTACTTCTTACGGGGTATTCATTGACCTTGGAGGTGTTGATGGATTGATCCACATTACAGACCTTTCTTGGTCTAGAGTGAACCACCCATCTGAAATCCTTGAGGACGGACAGACTGTAAAAGTGGTTATCCTTGACTTTGATGATGAGAAAACAAGAATCCAGTTGGGTATGAAGCAATTAGAAGCTCATCCTTGGGATGCTCTTTCTGCTGACTTAAAAGTTGGAGATAAAGTAAAAGGAAAAGTAGTGGTTCTTGCTGACTACGGTGCATTTGTAGAAATCGCTCCAGGTGTAGAAGGATTGATCCACGTTTCTGAAATGTCTTGGTCTACTCACTTAAGATCTGCTGGTGACTTCGTGAAAGTAGGTGACGAAGTTGAAGCTGAAGTATTAACTTTAGATAGAGAAGATAGAAAAATTTCTTTAGGTATCAAGCAATTAAGCAAAGATCCATGGGAAAATATCGAAGCTAAATATCCTGTAGGATCTAAGCATGTAGGAACCGTAAGAAACTTCACTAACTTTGGTGTATTCGTAGAGTTGGAAGAAGGTATCGACGGCTTAATCTACATCTCTGATCTTTCTTGGACTAAGAAAATCAAGCATCCATCTGAGTTCTGTGCAGTGGGTGATAAACTAGATGTTGTTGTTCTTGAACTTGACATCCAGGCTAGAAGATTATCTCTAGGTCACAAGCAATTGACTGACAACCCTTGGGATGCATTTGAAACTAAATATGCTGAAGGAACAATCCACGCCGGTAAAGCGGTAGAAGTACACGATAAAGGTGCTTCTGTACAGTTTGAGGATGCTGAGGTTGAAGCTTTCTGCCCATCAAGATTATTAGAGAAGGAAGACGGATCTAAAATCAAGAAAGGGGAAGAAGCTGATTTCAAAGTAATTGAATTCAACAAAGAATTCAAGAGAGTAGTAGTTTCTCACACAGGAATCTTCAGAGATGAAGAGAAGAAAAACATGAGAGAATCTTCTAACAACAGATCTAACAACAATAATATGTCGTCTTCAAACAATGAAGAAAGATCTACTCTTGGAGATATCGATGCATTAGCAGAATTAAAAAGAAAAATGGAAGAAGGTAAATAATCTTTGTCCCATTTTGAAATAGGAGCCACTCTTCGGAGTGGCTTTTTTTTGTGATAAATTTTAATGAAAAAATAAATCCCTTGAATAAGAATAATTATTATCTTTAAACGAACCTAAATTTTAAACTTTTAACTATGAAAAAAATTTTTCTACTAATGCTCATGGCATTTTTAACGTCTGTGAATGTTCTTAATGCCCAAACCCCTACCGATTTTATCATTTGTATCGACAACAGTGGCTCTATCAGCGCTCAGCGGTATAATGAAATAAGTGTAAGTGCCAAGAAACTGATAGAGAATATCCTGGCATGTAATCCTAAAAACAGAGTTGCAGTAACACACTATGGAACAGGGTTATATGGTCAGGCTAATACAAGTTACAATCCAAGGATTTACATAGAATCCGATTTTACCAACAATCTTGTGGTCGCCCAGAACTTTACCAGAAGATTAGATGTGGGAGACCATTTTCACGAAGCTTTAGGACTCATCGGAGTAGCTTTGGATGGTTACGTCAGCACGGACGTCGTTAGCCCTCAAACGACATTGAACAAAAATCCTGATTCCAATTTGGCTGTTATTCTTTTTACGGATGGACAAAGATCAGCAGGAGATTTGGTGAGCGGATCTTATCTGGTCAATTATTATAACCCTACTCTGGCCGATCCCGGAGCATTTAAAAATGTATCAGTCTTTAAAAAAGAAAGAAAAGCAAGATTTGCAGTGGTACACATAAGCCCGGACAGCTATTCTACGGAGGCCGCAGCTTCTATTGCGAGTGCAGGAGGTTCTTATACCGGAGCTGTCGAAAGCAATACCGACGATATCGATTTCGGTATTTTGCCACGGCTGTATTTCGGAAAATCCGATTTTTTACTGGATACCAACGAAATTCTTGAAATTACTAAGAATATATGTGATAATTCAGGAGGAGGATCACTGGAAATGTTCTATGAGCCTAATGGCTGCGGCGGTCTGAACTCGGTACAATCCGTTTTCGGAAGTTACTATCTTCCTACAGGAGCAAATTTTATAAGCTTGAAACTATTTATCGTAAGCCTTACCACGGGAGATATGTATCCTGTGTCCTACAGCCCTACTTATACAGCACCAACACAATTCTGGCAATGGATGGATCCTACTGATTTCAGCAGTGTTCCGGCAAGTGCCATGACCGGGTATTTCAAGTTTCTTCTGATGCTTACTTATGAGGTAGGACCAACTACTTATCATACCTCCAGCTGGAATAACTATAATTTTGTTGGTTATGATATCAATTTTGACAATTGTAGTAAAGTTGCTCCTCAGCAAACACCTGAGTATAAAAAAGAGTATAAAGTTGACAAAAATGCAGATCCGAATAATTTTAAGAAAAATCTTATCGCAGAATCTGCTCCCCAGTTCAAGATTACACCAAACCCGACAAACGGTATCTTTAAAGTGATGCTGAATAAAGATTTTGAAACAGGATCCATGCAAATCACCGATTTGCTTGGTAATGTAGTTTATAACAAAACATATACAAATTCCAAAGAAATCAATGTCGATATCAGTTCCCAGAGACAGGGAGTTTATGTGATAAAAGTAGTTTCTGATAAAAATAAAATCATGACTGAAAAGGTCATTAAAAAATAATCAGTTAATCAAAATCTTAATTTCAATGATCCCCGGAAGCTTATGGTTTTCCGGGGTTTTTGTTTCTTTAATAAATGATAATTGTTTTGATTTTTAACATTACCGGGTAAAGTTGAGTTATTTTTAAATAATTTCACCTAAAGTATTAAATAGATGTGAATTATTTGTAGATTTGCGGCTTTATTAATCAACATGAAAAAAGTAGCTCTACCCCTTCTGTTTGCAGTCTCTACAATCTTTCCTTCTTTATTATCTGCTCAGGATAATGAAAGACTGATCAAAGACTATATTTCTCAAAATAAAATCCGTGACTATAAAAAGTCTGATCTCAACAAATTCGTCATCGATAATGTAGACCCTTCAAGATCAATGAACGGAAATGTTGTAAAATTTCAGCAGGTTTATAACGGAATTCCGGTCTATAACTCTGTCGGAACTGCATTAGTTAAAGACAACAAAATTGTCTATTACACGGATAATTTTGTTAAAGATTATAATAACGCTGTCTCTGCGACTGCTTCAATTACCAAAGATCTGGCATTGCAAAAGATTGCCTCCGATCTCGGTAAACCTGAGATTTCCGATCTGTCAATAATGGCTTTTTATGAAAAAGGGCCTGAGAAAATGAATGCTGCCAAACAACGCCTTGTATATACCCGCGAAAAAACAGGCGATTTAAAACTTGCTTATGAATATTTATTGCATGAGCCTGAAACAAGCAATCACTGGAGCTATCTTATTGATGCAAATACCGGAAGTATCCTGAAAAAATCAAACATTACTTTGTCGTGTGATTTTTCAGAAGGAGCCTTCTCGCACAGTGAGAACCACGTCGCCGTGTTGCCTGAAAATATAAGCTCATCCCAAACCAATCAAAATAATTTCGTCATGCTGGCTCCCGATAATGCCAGTTACAATGTTTTTGCGCTTCCTATCGAAGCACCCACATTCGGATCAAGATCTATTGTGAGCAACCCATGGATCCTGGCCTCTTCACCGGAAGGATGGCATTCAAACGGAACCACCCATTATACTATTACCAGGGGTAATAATGTCTACGCTTACGATGACAAAGATAATAATGAAAATACTTTTGGAACCTCACCCAATGGCGGAAGTACAAGGAACTTTGATTTTCCCTATGATCCGACGGCGCTGACGTATACAAATCTATCGGCTGCTACCACCAACCTTTTTTATATCAGTAACATGGTTCATGATATTTTTTATAAATTAGGATTTACTGAGTCTGCAAAAAACTTCCAGAACAATAATTTCGGAAACGGAGGATTGGATGATGACGAGGTTTTTGCCCAGTCACAGGATGGCGGCGGTTTCAATAATGCCAATTTTGCACCGTATCCCGATAATTACAATCCGGTGATGCAGATGTACCTGTGGTTAGGCTCAAACCGTAAAGTATTCTATAAGGCGCCTTCCGATGCAGTGGGAAGAATTGTAAATGCAGGAGCTGCAGAGTTTGGTCCCAGATTGAACGATATAGGAGTTACCGGAAATGTAAAATTGGCCAGTGTGATCAATGCCTGTACCGCTTTACCAGCAGGAGAACTGGCCGGGAAGATCGGGCTTGTGGAAAGAGGAGGCCCTTCAACGTGCTCATTTGCCGTTAAGGTTAAAAATGCGCAGAACGCAGGAGCTGTAGGTGTAATTATCTACAATAACTCTACAAATGGATCAACCCTCATCAATATGGGCGGTACCAACAACACGATTACTATTCCATCAGTACTTATTACCAATAGTGAAGGCGAATATATCAAAAGCAAACTTGCCGCAAATACGGTAGTAGACCTCGAATTGAGAGCGGATACCAAATATGACGGAAGCTTTGATAACGGTATTGTAGCCCACGAATACGGACACGGTATTTCAAACAGGCTGACGGGCACCGGATCAGGCTGTCTTGATGCAAGTGTTACCAAAGAGCAAATGGGTGAAGGGTGGTCTGACTTTTTTGCTCTAATGCTCACCAATAAACCAGGGGATAATGCTTCTGTACCGAGAGGTATAGGAACGTATGCTGTAGGGCAACCCATTTCAGGGACAGGACTAAGACCGAAAAGATATTCTCCTGATTTATCAGTTAATGAATTCACATATAATGATACCAACGGATTGGAATACGATAATGGTTTTGAAATGGTTCCATACGTTCATGACATAGGTTTTATATGGGCAACCATGTTGTGGGATCTTCACTGGCAGTATGTCGCAAAATATGGTTACTCTTCAGATGTAACGGCAAACGCGACCAATGGCAGCACAAGAGTCTTACAGCTGATCACAAACGCTTTGAAACTCCAGCCTTGTTATCCTACGTTCATTGATGGAAGGGATGCGATACTGGCAGCAGATCAGGCGGCTACACAAGGCGCAGACCGTTGTATGATATGGAGAACTTTTGCAAAAAGAGGTTTAGGTATAAGTGCTTCCGCAGGAGCTCCTGATGATATCAATGACCAGGTAGCCAATTTTGATGTACCGGCAGATTGTATGTTGGCCACAAATGAAGTACAAGCAGTGAAAAATACATTCTCCGTTTATCCAAATCCGGCTAAAAACGAATTCTTTATTAATTTCCCGGATAAAATAGTAGGGAAAGTAAATGTTGAAGTCTATGATATGTCCGGCAAATTAATATTATCTGAAGATAAAATTTCTCCGGATGCAAAAAAATCAATTTCTACCGACCGATTGATCAATGGAACCTACCTCGTAAAGGTACAGGGAATTGGAATCAATGCTTCGTCAAAATTACTTGTTAAAAAATAAGATCAGCATATCTTAAAATAAGGTTCCGGCGCAAGCTTTGCTTGCGCCGGAACCTTTTTATCTATAATGGACATATCAATTTCTTTAACGAAATAACCGTAACTTTGCAGCCTTTTAAAAATGAATTATGCAGAAGAAAAATGTACTAAAGGGAGTATTGTTTGTAGGAATCGGAGCGAGCATTTACGGTATGCTGGCTACCTTTGTAAAACTCGCCTATGAAGAAGGTTATACTACCTCGGAAGTCACTACCTCGCAATTCGTGTTAGGTTTAGTGGGCTTATTGATATTAAATTTTATTCAAACCATCACTTCCAAAAAATCACTTCCTTCGCCAGCTTCCGGAGAAATACGGAATCTTATGCTGGCAGGAACATCGCTGGGATGTACCAGCTTATTTTATTATATAGCGGTTCAGTATATCAATGTTTCGATTGCAATTGTCTTGCTCATGCAGTCCGTTTGGTTCAGTGTGGTTGTCGAAAGCTTTATCACCAAAAAGCTTCCTAACACAAGGAAAATCGTTTCGGTAGTGATTGTTTTATTGGGGACCGTATTGGCCACCAACCTGGTCAACGCAGAAATCAAACTTGATGTCAAAGGAATTTTCTGGGGGCTGATGGCCGGTGCTTCCTATACATTAACGATGTTTTCATCGAATAAAATCGCTACACATCTTCCGGTTTTCAGGAAAAGTATCATCATGCTTACCGGAGGTTCTGTGGTTATCTTTTTATTTCTGATCTTTGCCCAGCTGGGGCCGCTTCACTCCGAAAATTTGAAATCTTTTTACCTTAATTTTACAGAGAACACAGAGCATATCCACGCTTTCAGATACTCAATATTGTGGAAATATGGCTTTATTCTGGCCCTGTTCGGGACTATTATTCCTCCGATTTTATTTAATATAGGTTTTCCGAATGCCGGACTTGGACTTGGGAGTATTGTTTCGTCCCTGGAATTACCGGTTTCCGTAACAATGGCGTTTGTTCTGTTAGGCGAAAAAGTGGTCTTTATACAATGGATCGGTATTGCCTTAATTCTTTTTGCCATTGTTTTAATGAATCTTCCGTCCAAAAAAGAGCTTGCCGTGGTGTAATATTTGAACAGGTTTATAAGGATAAAAACTGTTCATTTAGTTTAATTAAAATAAATCGTATGAAGTATTTTAAAAATGTGATCTGTATCATAGCAATGGCATTATCAGGGATCCTTTTTTCGCAAATGAAGCCTCTTGACGCCGAGCTTACCAATTACAAATATCCTTTTGAGGTGCATTTCCTGGAATTCAGATCCCAAAATAATGATCTGAAAATGGCCTATTTGGATGTTCTGCCCAAAAAGGCTAATGGCAAAACCATCATGCTGCTGCATGGTAAAAATTTCAACGGTGCATATTGGGGAAAAACGGCAAAAGATCTTGCTGATAAAGGCTTCAGAGTGATTGTTCCTGACCAGATCGGATTCGGAAAATCTTCAAAACCCCAAAATTACCAGTTTTCATTTTCACAGCTGGCAGAAAATACGAAGGCAATTCTGGACAAACTCAATATCGATAAAGCAATCGTCTTAGGACATTCAATGGGCGGAATGGTTGCGACCCGGTTTACTCTTTTGTATCCGGAAAGAGTGCAGAAATTAATACTGGAAAACCCGATCGGACTCGAAGATTATAAAACGTTTGCCGCCTATCAGGACATCGACCAGGCTTATCAGTCGGAATTGAAAAATACGGCAGAGTCTTACAAGAATTACCAGCTGAAATTCTACTACGACAACAAATGGAAACCGGAATACCAGCCATGGCTTGATTTGATAGCAGGATGGACACTTCATCCGGATTATCCGAAAGTAGCCTGGGATGCAGCATTAACATCAGATATGATTTACAATCAGCCGGTTTGTTATGAATTTAAAAACATTGAAGTTCCAACCCTTTTAATCATCGGAACCAGGGACCGGACTGCTATCGGAAAAGACAGAGCCCCAAAGGAACTCCAACCGAAAATGGGACAGTATCAGCTGCTCGGTAAAAAGACACAGCTGGAGATTAAAGGTTCTCAGCTTGTGGAATTGGAAAATGTAGGGCACCTTCCGCACATAGAAGTTTATGATAAATTCTGGAATGCTTTATATGCATTTATTAAATAAGATAAAAGACGGCTACCCATTCACGGGCGGCCGTCTTTCATTTGATATCAGGAGATGAGTTCCATGATCCGTAAAGCAACTTTCAGTGCTTCGGTGCCGTCTTCAATGGATACTTCCACATTTTTGTTTTCGGTAATGGAATCAGCGAAAGAGTTCAGTTCATCAAGGATCGCATTATTCGGCTGGATGTCGGGATACTCGAACAGGATCTGGTTTTTTTCACCCTCGGCATTCTCAATGATCATGTCAAAAGGAGTCGGGTTTTCGGGAGCATCTTTCATACGGATGACTTCTGCTTTTTTCTCCAGGAAGTCAACGGAAATGTAAGCGTCTTTCTGGAAAAATCGACTTTTTCTCATCGCTTTCATCGAGATCCTGGATGTCGTAAGGTTGGCGACGCACCCATTCTCAAATTCAATTCTTGCGTTGGCAATATCAGGCGTTTTGCTTACCACGCAGACACCGCTCGCATGGATGTTTTTTACTTTAGATTTAGCAATGCTTAATAGGATATCGAGATCATGGATCATCAGATCCAGGACAACGGAAACATCGGTTCCGCGGGGATTAAACTCTGCCAGCCGGTGGATTTCGATGAACATCGGATTTTTAATGTACTCCTTCGTCGCAATGAAAGCGGGATTGTACCTCTCAACATGGCCCACCTGGGCTTTAATTCCTTTTTCAAGACATCTTTTCAGAATTTCTTCAGCCTGTTCCAGAGTTTGGGTTACCGGCTTTTCAATGAAAAAATGAAGACCTTTATCGATGGCTTTTAAAGCATAATCATAATGATAGAGCGTTGGCGTTACAATGTCGAGCATATCGATCTGGTCAAGCAGCTCATCAAAGTTTTCAAAGTATCTGTATCCGAATTCCGCTTCCAGTTTTCTCCCGTTGTCAACGTCCTTATCATGAAACCCTACAAATTCATATTTATACGATTGGTTGAGAAGTTTCAAATGTATTTTTCCCAAATGTCCGGCACCTACCAAACCTGCTTTCAACATAGCTCTATTAAATTTTCGTAAAGATAAGAATTTTAAGGAATGATAGACAGATGATAGGTTTTAGGTTGATAAATACTGAATGTTTTTTTACTTTTGTAAAAAATTACTACCTGAAATTTTAAACTGATTTTAAATGGCGCAAGACTCGTTTGTACACAAAGGGAAAAGAAAGATTTTGGTAGATTACCTCAGAAACAGGATCGGAATATCGGATGAACACGTACTTTCCGCAATGAATGAAGTTCCGAGACATCTTTTTATAGAAAGTATTTTTGAGGATTTTGCTTATGAAGACAGGGCGTTCCCTATTCTCGCCCATCAAACTATTTCCCATCCATCCACGGTCGCCGAGCAGTCGGAACTTCTGCAGGTAAAAGAAGGCGAAAAAGTTCTGGAGATCGGTACCGGATGCGGTTATCAGACCGCTGTGCTGCTTGCGATGAAAGCATTGGTGTACACGGTGGAAAGACAAAAGGATCTTTTCGATTTTTCCAAGAAAAAATTCCGTGAAATGGGACTTTATCCCAAATTTCAGAGTTTTGGGGACGGTTTCGCCGGACTCCCTACTTTTGCACCTTTTGATAAAATTATCGTTACCTGTGGCGCTTCCGTTTTGCCGACGGAACTGCTTAAACAGCTTAAAGTAGGAGGGAAAATGGTCATTCCTTTGGGGCCTACGGATGAACAGGTTCTGTACAGGTTGACAAAAGTATCTCCGACAGAATTTGAAAAAGAAGAATTCGGGGCCTACAAGTTCGTTCCGATGCTCGGAAATACAAATTTATAAGCTAAAATTAAACCCGTCTTCAAAGGCTTTACGGATAAATAAAATAAAAAGGGTGGTTTCGAGAATTGGAGCCACCTTTCATCTTTTTAAGGCCGCCTTTGGTAGTTTCATGCGACGCCGGTTTTCGAGACCTGCTTGCGTCGGGCGACGATGACACCTTGTGACGCCCGACGCAACCTCCTTACCACGCCCGACGCAAGACCCTTGTGTCGGGCGACGAAAGCGTCTCTCGGAAAACACTAACCGTTTGCATAAACTAAAGTCGATATGTATTTAACCAGAGTTCGGGATAAGAGATCTGTTACTAATTGATTTTCAAAATAAATTATTTGATCATGAGGCTTTTCTTTTGGTGGTTTGCTTTTTGATGATTGTTCATCATCTAAAAATTTCAAATAACTAAACGATGAAAGTATTTATCAATAAAAGAATTCCGGAAACGGGAATCAATATGCTGAACGAAGCCGGCCTTGACGTTTTTATCCCGGATCACGAAAATTTATCCCACGAAGAATGGTTAGCATACTGCAAAAACCACGACATGATTCTGAGTGTGGGAACAGAATTTAAATTTGATAAGGATTTTTTTAATGAATGTCCCGATATAAAGGGCATTGCTTTATATTCCGTAGGCTTTGACCACGTAGACGTCCGTGAAGCGGACAGTCGTAAAATCCCGGTTGGAAATACACCTGATGTCCTGAGCAGGGCCACTTCAGATGTTGCTTTTCTTCTGATGCAGTCCGTGGCAAGAAGAGCCAGCTACAATTTTGAAAAAGTAAAATCAGGAAATTGGGGAGATTTTGATCCGCTGCATGCTTTGGGCCAGGAACTCTACGGCAAAACATTGGGAATCTTCGGACTGGGCAGGATAGGGATTGAAATGGCAAAGAAATCCAGGGCAGCTTTTGAGATGGAAATCATTTACCACAACCGCCACCGGAATGAAGAAGCAGAAAGCAAACTGGGAGCAAGATATGTATCTTTTGACGAATTGGTTTCCAAGTCCGACGTTCTGAGCGTTCACGCCAATTTTACGCCTGAACAGAAAGAACTTTTTAATGCTTCTGTTTTCGACAAAATGAAAGACAATGCCATATTCATAAACACGGCGAGGGGAGGTT